>NZ_CP084560.1:4200000-4564406 GCF_021789175.1 Arthrobacter sp. FW306-2-2C-D06B | reverse complement strand
CAATTGGTTCCCTCGAGTGCTTGCTTGCCTGGATTGCGGCAGCCGAAGGTCCAAACCATGAGTGGATTCCGAACCGAATCCACAGGGTTATGCACAGTCCGTGGATAATCGGCTACTGAGACACTCTAGGGGATGGAAACTCCAGAAGATAGCTGGGAAGAAGCTTGTGGATAATTACACGGTTGTGGTTCTGAAACGGGGTCTGTGAGCCACTTCATCCACAGGCTGGCGTGCGTAGTTAGCCACAGCTGGGGATAACGGGCACCGCGGCTCCCGGTTTGACCTGGGGGGTCTTTTTGCCCTAACGTTGTGAAGTCCTATGTGTCCGCTTTTCGACCACCCGCACCTCCGGTAATTCCGGCGTTGGGCGGCGGCGGATACTCAATAAACTTAGCGTCGGCCAGTTCTTCCCCTTTTGATCGGGTGGGCGCACCTTTGATCCACTGGAGTAACTAACGTGAGCAAGCGGACTTTTCAGCCGAATAACCGCCGTCGGGCCAAGAAGCATGGCTTCCGCCTTCGTATGCGCACCCGTGCCGGCCGTGCCATCCTGGCCGCCCGTCGTGGCAAGGGCCGCGTCGAACTGTCGGCCTAAATAACTGACTCGTCGGTCAGCCTTCCAAGCGAGTCAATAGGTGCTAGCCACCCGTAATCGTCTGCGGACTTCTACCGACTTTTCAACAACTGTACGTTCCGGCGTCCGCAATGGACGCCGGAACTTAGTGTTATATACGGCACCTATCGGTGCCGGAGAACCGAGCCGCATCGGCTTCATCGTTTCCAAAGCTGTCGGGAACGCTGTGACCAGGAACCTCGTTAAGAGGAGACTGAGAGAAGCAGGTGCTTTGTCTTTGAAAGGACATGGCACGGGTCTTGCTGTTGTGGTCCGGGCGTTGCCCGCGGCCGCGACGGCGAGCTGGGACCAGCTGCTGACGGATTACAACGCCGCCTTGGCGGCAACCACGAAACGGCTCGGCGGATCCTCTCCGCGTGTTGTTTCGCCCACCCAGGGCACCACAACGGAAGGGACACCGCGTGCATGAGCTGAGCTCCGCCGTCGTCCGCTTCTTTAGGGTCTCTCCAAAGATCCTCGGAACATTTCTGTGGGAGTTGCCGCGCAACGTCCTCATCATCTTGCTGAAGACGTATCGCAGGATCATCTCTCCCTTGTACGGCCAGGTGTGCCGGTTCTTCCCATCCTGCTCGGCGTATGCCCTGGAAGCGGTGACGGTGCATGGTGCCGTCAAGGGAAGTTGGCTCGCAGTGCGGCGCCTTGCGCGTTGCCACCCCTGGAACGCCGGCGGCGTGGACCACGTCCCCGCCGGACATCGTCACTGGCCCGAAGGCCAGACGCCCACAATTGTTGTACTGAACAACCCGGACCAGTCCCTGGCTGTGTGGTCTGATGAAGACGGTCGCCGCACAGCGGCCTGAGGAAATAGGGAAAACGTATGGACATCTTTGGAACAATTCTGGCCCCGTTCAAGTGGCTAGTGTCCGCTATCATGCTGGGGTTCCACGACGGGCTGAGTTTCATTGGCCTGCCGCCGGAAAACGGCTGGACCTGGACGCTGTCCATCATCGGCTTGGTGCTGGTGATCCGTGCCGCCCTGATCCCTGTCTTCGTCAAGCAAATCAAGGCCCAGCGGGGCATGCAGTTGCTTCAGCCTGATCTGAAGAAGATGCAGGCGAAGTACAAGGGCAAGACGGACCAGCTCTCCCGCCAGGCGATGGCCCAGGAACAGATGGCGCTGTACAAGAAGCACGGCACCAACCCGTTCTCGGCGTGTTTGCCCATGCTGATCCAGATGCCGTTCTTCTTCGCCCTGTTCCAGGTGCTTTCCGGTATCAGTGCCGCGAAGGAAAGCGGCACCGGCATCGGTGCTTTGAGCCATGAGCAGGTAGTGCAGTTCGATGCATCCAGCATCTTCGGTGCCCCCCTCTCGGCGACACTGCTTCACGGGACACCCGCCGGCGGCGATGTCGTGGCCGTGTGGGTCCTCTCCATCGTGATGATCCTGGCCATGACGGCGTCGCAGTTCATCACGCAGAAGCAGATCATGGCCAAGAACATGTCCGAAGAGGCGATGGCCAGCCCGTTCATGCGCCAGCAGAAGATGATGCTCTACATCCTGCCGCTCGTCTTCGGTGTGGGTGGCATCAACTTCCCGATTGGTGTGCTCATCTACTGGACCACCACCAACTTGTGGACCATGGGCCAGCAGTTCTTTGTCATCCGCCGCATGCCGACGCCGGGATCCCCCGCAGCGAAGGCGCTTGCTGAGCGTCGCGCCGCCAAGGGCTTGCCGTCCCACCCCCTTCTGGGCGGTAAGAAGGACGCAGACGTCGCTGCCGAAGTTGCCGCCGTCGAGGTCAAGGCCCAGCAGCGCATCCAGCCACAACGTAAGAACAGGAAGAAGAAGTAATGTCTGTTGAAAGCACCGAAGAGGCAACGGCGGCTGCCGCCGATGAATTGGCAGAAGCCACGGAAGAAACTTCCGAAGAGGGCGCTGCTGAAGGTAAGGGCACTTCCGTGAGCCGCCTCGAGGAAGAGGGCGACGTCGCCGCAGACTACCTTGAGGAACTCCTCGACATTGCCGACATCGACGGCGACATCGACATCGAGATCCGCAATGGCCGCACCTACATCTCCATCGCGGCTGAAGACGACTCTGAGGGGCTTGAGAGCCTGGTAGGCCGCGACGGTGAAGTGCTCGAAGCCCTTCAGGAACTCGCTCGCCTGTCCGTGCTGTCGGCGACTGAGAGCCGCTCGCGCCTGGTGCTCGACATCAACGGTTACCGCAAGGAACGTGCCGGCGATCTGCAGCAGATTGCGGAAGACGCCGTTGCAAAGGTCAAGGAGACAGGCGCCTCCGTTGCACTTGCACCTATGAGCGCCTACGAACGCAAGATTGTGCACGACGCTGTCGCCGACCTCGGTTTCGTATCCGAGTCTGAGGGCGAAGGCGCCGGCCGCCACATTGTGGTTTCGACCGACTAACGGATCATGGTTGAAATCACGGCAGCCGAACTACAGGCGGCAGAAAAGATTTTCGGTGACCGGCTTGGTCTCGCCCAGCGGTATGTAGAGCATTTGGCGACGTCAGGAACCGAGCGCGGGTTGATTGGCCCGCGCGAGGTTCCCCGCCTGTGGAGCCGGCACGTTCTCAACTGCGCGGTCATCGAGTCGGTGATTGCCCACGGAAGCCACGTTGCAGACGTTGGTTCCGGTGCGGGGCTTCCCGGCCTGTGCTTGGCAATTGCACGTCCCGATCTTGAACTCACACTGATCGAACCCCTGGAGCGACGCGTCATTTGGCTTCAGGAAGTAGTGGACGACCTCGGGCTGGGCAATGTCACGGTCATGCGCACCCGGGCAGAGCTCGCGGTGGGGATGGTCGACGCGGACGTCGTCACGGCCAGGGCTGTCTCCGCCCTCACCAAGCTGGCTGGCTTGACCATTCCCTTGCTTAACGGCAAGGGTGAAGTGGTTGCGATCAAGGGCCGCAGTGCTGCGGAGGAGATTGAGCAAGCAACAAAAGTCATCCGCAGGCTCGGCGGCGTGGAAACGTCTGTCGTGGTTTGTGGGCAGGAGCTCCTGGAAGAACCCACCACAGTGGTGAGGATCGTCGTTAACAAACAGCGGAAGATCGCTTAGCTTCGGCGCTGTGTCCCGCGTGTCCGCAACTGAGCGGTTAAGCTAGAGAACGGCAGCTAGAGCCGAATGAGAGTGAGAGTGTGACAGTGGGCAGTAGCGAAACCTCCACCCAGCGGATCCCGCCATTTATTTCCTTGGGGTCGGCTCGGGCCATGGCTGCACCCTCGGCGTCCTTTGAATCTGCGCTGATGCGTACCAATTCGGTTGCGAACGCTGCTGTTTCACGTGAAACCCTAATTGCCGGACACGACAACGTCATGGACTCCATCGACGACTCCAGCCCCATTGCGCGCCAACTCGCCAACGAGACCCGGCGCCGCGAACGGCTGGTGGGACGCGAGCTCCCCAAGCCGGAAAAGACCCGTATTTTCACCGTGTCCAATCAAAAAGGCGGCGTCGGAAAGACCACCACGACTGTCAATATTGCGGCCGCCTTGGCTTCCGCGGGACTCAATGTCCTGGTGATCGACATCGATCCCCAAGGAAATGCGTCCACCGCTCTTGGTATTGAACACCACGCCGACGTCGACAGTATCTACGATGTGCTGATCAACGACCTTCCACTGCGTGACGTTGTGGCACCTTGCCCTGATATTCCCAATCTCATCTGCGCGCCGGCCACCATTCACCTGGCGGGCGCTGAGATTGAACTGGTCTCCCTCGTGGCACGCGAGCAGCGCCTGCGCCGCGCAATCGATGTGTATTCGAAGGAACGCGCGAAGAACGGTGAAGGCCGCTTGGACTTCATCTTCATCGACTGCCCGCCCAGCCTGGGCCTGCTGACCGTCAACGCATTCTGCGCGGCAAGCGAGGTACTCATCCCGATCCAGTGTGAGTACTACGCATTGGAAGGCCTGAGCCAACTCCTCAAGAACATCGAAATGATCCAGAAGCACCTCAATGCTGACCTGGTCGTTTCCACCATTCTCCTCACTATGTACGACGGCCGCACGAATCTCGCCGCACAGGTGGCTTCCGAAGTCCGTCAACATTTCCCGGATCAGGTCCTCGGCGCCGTGGTTCCCCGCTCCGTGCGCATCTCCGAAGCTCCGAGCTACCAACAGACGGTAATGACCTACGATCCCTCATCCAGCGGCGCGTTGTCCTACATGGAAGCCGCCGCGGAAATCGCCGAGCGCTAGACTTCCTTAATCACTGCAATATCCTTGGCGGGCTCTATTCTTGCCATTCCACCGGAGGGACATACTAATGAGCGAAAAGCGACGAGGCCTGGGTAGGGGTCTTGGGGCTCTCATTCCCAGCTCCGCTTCGGCCGGTGCGTCGGGCAATGGCGTTCCGACGTCCCGGCCTGTGGACCTGTTCTTCCCTGAGGCGCGCAAAGCCGCGCAGACGGTGGACACGCCTGAGGTTCCTGAAACCGAAGTTGCGAAGAGTTCCCCCTCGCGGGGATCTTCGTCCAAGAGTACGACGGCGGCAAAGACTCCTGCTGCGAAGTCGCCTGCCGCGAAGGTCGCCTCCCGTGAATCGCCGGCCGCCTCTGAGCCAGCCGGGACTACTGCCGATGACGCTTTTTCTGGGTCGCTTCCTGCGGAGGCGCCCGAGGTTCAGCTAGTCGAAGTTCCGGGGGCGCGCTTTGCCGAAATCCCCGTCGGGGATATTCATCCCAACCGCAAGCAACCGCGTAGTGTCTTCGATGAGGACGACATGGCGGAGCTGGTTCATTCCGTCAAGGAAATAGGCGTCCTCCAGCCAATTGTTGTACGTACTTCAACCGAAAAGGGTGGAGAACCGTACGAATTGGTGATGGGTGAACGGCGCTGGAGGGCTGTACAGGCCGCCGGACTCGAAACTATCCCCGCGATTGTCCGCGATACCAATGATGACGACCTCCTCCGCGATGCCTTGCTGGAGAACCTCCACCGCAGCCAACTGAACCCCCTGGAAGAAGCAGCTGCCTACCAGCAGCTCCTGGAGGACTTCGGTACCACCCATGAACAGTTGGCCGATCGGATCGGACGCTCGCGGCCGCAGGTGTCCAACACTCTCCGGCTCCTGAAACTTCCTCCACTGGTGCAGCGACGAGTTGCGGCCAGCGTGCTGTCGGCCGGCCACGCTCGTGCATTGCTGGCTCTCCCGGACGCGGCCGCGATGGAGCGTCTCGCGCAGAAGATTGTTTCCGAAGGTATGTCCGTACGCGCCACTGAGGAAGCGGTGGCGTTGTACCAGGATCCTACGGTGCCGCCGAAGAACAGCATTCCGCGCCCCAATGCTCGCCACGAGCGCCTCGACTACCTTGCTTCTTCTCTTTCCGATCGATTGGACACCAACGTGAAGATCACCTTGGGTGCACGAAAGGGTCGAGTCAGCATTGAGTTCGCGAGCGTTGAGGATCTGAACCGCATCATGGATGTTTTGTCGCCCGGAGACGAAGGCTAGTCGCTCGATTTCTACGGAATTGGGGTTTGCTTCTGAGGAGGCGGGCCCCATTCTCATTTAACGGTTGCTTGAGGGCATACGGAGATCAGTGGATTCTGTGGCGATGTTCATCGTAGAGGGAGATCTGTACTCGTACGGCCGCCTTGAGGCCGTCCCGCTGCAGGTGCAGCAGTACTGCACGCTTTCCCCTGGAACGTCCGTCTTCCCTGGAGCGCCCGTCTTCCCTGGAGCGTCCGTCGCGGCCCGCCGCTGCGCTCCGTGTTGTCACTTGTGTGTTTCACGTGAAACCCATCGGGCCGTCGCATAGGCAGGTAGGAGTCGGTCTTGTCATTTGCCCTCTGCGTTGGGCCGATTTGGGTAGCTTCGGCAGACGTACACTTAAGTGGTCTGTTGAAGCGCTTCCGCTTGAGTTCGCTGGAACATGCGTTCGTGACAGGAATGTCGAGCTCCCCCAGGCTTCGGCCGTGGCCTGCCAGCTTGCTTTGCGAGTACAGATCTTCGCGATTCATGTGAACAACAGGGCTCGTCCGCCCTTCCCTTCTGTTTGGCGACAAGGGCCGCGCTAGGGCGGCATCTAAAGAACCTTCAACCTAGATTCTGCGCCTGCACAGCGCCAGACCTTGGGCTGAACTACAGTCGGTTACGCTCCAATGGTCTGGGCGGGGGGTCCGCGCATGCTGTGCCAAGTCGGCCAACTTCTCTGTGCCTCGTTGAGCTGCGGATGTTTCACGTGAAACAGCTGGCCGAGGCGCGTTCGCCCCTGGCTGGCCGCACGCATTGATCTCGCCTTCGCTCGACAGGTCGGTCCGCCAGTGGCTTGGTAGACACGCTGGGGTAGCCAGTCAACGCGGTCGGTTTCACGTGAAACTGAGGATTGCAGGCTGGGCCAAGAGCGATTCGGGGTTTGCGCTTTGCTATTTGATAGTTGACTTGCAGTACGTAACAGAAGTTTGGCGAACTGGGTTAGGGAGACGCCTCAGAGGCCGCCGCTTGCTTGCCCTGGTTCTGTCCACTCACCTTACGAAGGGGATTTCCTGCATTCGGCTAGGCCTATCAGGCCGCCTCAAGGGACACGGCGTCTACGGTTGGGAATCTGAAGGAAGGTTGTCGTTAGTAGTGATGGACTCAGTGGCAATGGGCTCGACCATGAGTCGCCACTATTCGCTCCCATGCGTCGAACTTTTAACGATCCACCAGACCCGGCCCGGCAGGCTGGCCGAGCAGCGTGGCGTAAGGAGAAACAAGCATCGTCTACCCGTGATGTGTGCTCGCGGGGGTTCTCAGGATCTCCACGCTCGCGGACCCGCACGACGGGGTGCGGCGCGTGTGTTGGGCGGCGTTTTCGGCGTCTGGAACGCGGAATTGGCAGGAGCTGGCGTCGGCGCGGTGGGCACAGCCATGGGCGGGGAGCTATCCGGGACTATGCAGCGTTAGGTGGAGGGCTTGCCGATTGCTCGCCCTGGTATCCGTCGCGTGTCTGGGACTGCGAGCGATTGCCACTGCAGATCCCGGACCTAAGCGATGCTGAACCCTTTTACTGACATCTGCGACATGAGCTCGAGACCCCGATCTCCGGTACTGCTCGCCTGTTGGTTTGAAGGTTGGATTGGCACATACTGGAGCGTTCCGTGATCATCTTGGCCCCCGGCGGCACTGATGAGCCCGGCTCGAGTCCGAGCCGGCCGTCGGGATTGTTGCGTCCTCGATGCGGGGCTCGCCCAGGATCCGGAGCGAAGATCCCAAGCCGTAGGGTGGGAGTTGACTCGGCTTGCCCTCGGCGGGGACTCGGCAACCAATGGTCAGTATCGTCAACGGCTCCACCGGCAAGGTGTTCGCGGTCCCCGGCAGTCCGAAGCGGCTCGGGATGTGGTTGTGGGAGGGTCGGTGCTGAAGCCGCTAACGGTGCCTACGCCTATAGTCGCAAGACAATTCGTGGACGTGGCACGGCCGCGGCTCTCGTGTGGAGCGTAGCGGTGAGCAGAATAGTCTGCCCCACAATCCCGCCTGGATCATCTTTAGCGCCTTCGCCTGTCCTACCCTTTCCGGGCCTACCCTTCCCGGCGCGGCCGCGTTCCTGGTGCGCGCGCCCTTTGGTTCGGGCGTACCTACGCGAGGTGTTCTCACTAAGACAAGTTGAGTGGCAAGCCAATCGTTGGTAGCGCGACGTCCGCACAGCGACCCGCGGCGCATCTGGATCCGCATGGACCCGGGACGTCGGGCACCGTGAATCTCGGAGGCGTATCCGCGGCATGCTCGGCGGACGTTGAGCGCGCGAACCTCTGCCAGTTCACATCGGCTTTCGAATTGTGGAGGTGTGGAAACATCCGGAGGGGTCTCTAGGGTGGTCAGCGTCGGAACACTGAGACTACACAGGCCGCTACTTCTAAAAGAGCGGTTGGAACTATCGACGGTCCTGGACGTCAACGGGCGTACAAAAGCACGGCTCGGTGCTGGAGTCGTTCGGTCGGCGGAAGACCAAGCGTGGCCATTGCGCGATGGTCACACCCCCGACACCTACGAACTGCTGTTGAAAAGTCTGAGGGCAGCGGTGGATATCGCTGTGGATAACTTTGTTGATAAGTCGACAGGGTTGGGGCGTCGAATGTCCTAGCTCCGCGGCTCGTTATCCGGCCGATGCTGTGATGCGCGTGGTGTTTGCGCTCTTCACCGGTTCTGTTTCACGTGAAACAGGACCATCGTCTTCAAATTGCTCGATTTCACCTTGATTTGGCCGGAATTTGGCCAATTTGGGGGCCTTTGAGAAGTTTCCGACCCAGACTATGTCTGATTTCGAGGGGCAGGCTGAGCGGCGCTTTGGTTAGGGCTAATGGCGGTCCGTACCAGGCTTGAGGAGCTAGACGGACGGGCTCTTTTCCCCGGTGGATATCCCTGTGGATAACTGTGTGCATAACTTTGGACCGTTCGGTGGATATCTTTTAGCAGTCTCGACGCAACTGCTGTCGAAGGTCGGTGTTATGTTGTCCACAAGTGTCCGTGTCCCAATCAGCAGGCTCGGGGCTCATGAAAATTTCCGAGGCTAACGTGAGCGAGTTTAGGCCCATGGCCTGGTTATGTTTCACGTGAAACTGTGACCGCCTCGCGGCTACCAATAGCGGGGACTCTTTCGCGCCTGAAGGGGAAGGGCAGTCGCAGGCTGGCCTTCGGCAGAGGCACACCAATACGCGCCTGAGGGGAAAGGCAGCCGTTGAGACTGTGAGGCTACAGTGCTGACATCCAGCGGACCGGACGCCCGCTTGGCTTGGGTATGGTTCATTCATGGCGAGGACATTCCGGCGATCGCGGTGCCGGTTCGCAATCAAGTGTGTAAGGCCTTGCGACCTTCAAATCGACTCTGAAGCAGCGTCCGCCTGCGCCCCGCGGAACTTGAGTCAGTGCATGGAGCCGTAAAGAACCGTTGGCGGGGCCGGAGGCGCACAGGCCGGGGGCGCATAGGCCGGGGGCGCACGGGCCGGAGGCGCATAGGCCGGGGGCGCACGGGCCGGACGGATACGCGGCAAGGGGAATCGTCGGATGACGTTCAGCAGTCCGTATCCGCAGGACTCACTCCCCTGGGGATACGAACTCTTCCTCGGTGCGTGTGGATTCGCTTGCGCTTTGGAAGAAGCTGGGACGCGGATCAGCACTGCACGCGCCAGCCTTTCCAATGTTCCAATCTTCCAATGCCTGCACTTTTCAGTGAGGGAGGGTGCAGGCTTGCGAAGGGTCGCGCGGGGGCTGCATGTTCGTGTTCGATCCGGCGCCCAGAGTCCTTTCGCGTCTGGATGGTCGTTCCGGGCGCTCGCGTTGATGGTTGACTGGCTTCGTAACATCAAATCAGTAGGCGTGAGGTAGGAACTGGGTCTGCCGAAGTCCGGGCTGTAGCTCGATGGGAACGAGCTGGGCGCCGCCCGCGGCGCCGCCCGCGGCGCCGTGCGCGGCGCTGTGATTCAGGACTAGACACCGTGGCCACGCTCATCGGTGCAGGGTCTCGTCAGTGTCGTCTCGGACCCTGTTCCGACAAGCTTCTTACGTGGGAGCTGTGGCTTCAGGCCCCGACCACTGGGTCAATGAGGAGCTTCCTGGGTCTACTTGGACCCGGACCACTGCTGGTCGACGACCCTGAACTGGCTATCGGCCGCTGCTTTTGCGAACCTGACCGCCACGATCGGACCCTATCCCCCCATCAGTCCCGGTTCAATCGCCCAATGGTTGCCCTGAGGCAAGTGGATGGTGATGAGGGCCGGCCAGCCTCGCGGGCGCTCCCGTGCAGAATGCAGTACCGACGCCCTCGCGCCGTCCCACGGTTGGTTGTCGGTTCTGATGCGCCAGGGCCGATTTCGAGGCGCCGAATTCAGCCCCTTGATCGGCGCTTTCCGGACCTACCTGCCGATCTAGCCTGCAACCCGCCGTGAGGTCGTCGATGTGCCCAGGTTGCAATCTAGCTCGTGTGGACGCGGGGAGCGCCAATCGTCATTCTCCTGGGGCTACTGAGGAAGATGTTTCGACGCAGCGTCGGCCTGCAGAGCCAAGATGCCACGGCTAGGTCTCGGCACGCTTATCGAATCGCAGCGCATTGGTGGCTCATCCCGATGAATATCCAGCCTTTTGGCCCTAACCTGCCCGCCCTAAAGGAAGAATCACTACGTTCGTAAGCCGCCGGCGTCCCTGCATGGATGGTGGACTGGATTTCATGGCACGGAGTCCCAATCGCAAATTATAAAACAATCAAAATTAATTGCATGGCGCACATTTCGGGAAGACAGCGTGGAGGTATGGCGCGACGAAGCAGCTGTGCCCGACCGTCGTCGTAGCCTGGACAGACTTCTAACGACAAAATTTCGGAAGCGAGGACCTCGGCGGGTGATTCGTTCAGCTGCTATCTCCAGGAATGTTGCTCGGATTCCGAATCCCAAGAGCCGGAACCCCGGAGTGCTATGCCGTGCGGAACCCGCCTCACCACGGACTGCGGTTGCTCGGTGGTGAAGGACGCTGGTAACCACGTGAACCGAGTCCGGGCCGATGAGCACGTGATTAGGATTTCCAGTTGGGACGGTGTTTCACGTGAAACATGGGACACGGAGAAGCATCTGCGGGCACTCCCCTGCTAAACAGAGAGTGTTGGTCAAGGCCGGGCATCTTCGCTAAACCGGCGGCGACCCGGAAGCAGTCGGCAAGAGGTATCGCTCGCGGAGTCAATGGATCCGAATCCAGGCGGAGTTCAGCGTCGCCTCAGTACCCACTGGTAATTCGGCATGTGCCCGCGATCCGTGCGAGGGCGCAGGATTGCCGAGATTTCATGTGAAACCATCCAACAGCCTGCGTCGACGCTTTTCGGCTCCACTGGACGCAAACACGAGTGTGCAGTTCGAAACTAATCAAGCAGGTAGCCATGTTTCACGTGAAACGACGCGCTTGCTGAGCGTGCACGGCAACTCATCTGGAACAGATTTCAGAAATTCGATCTACTCGGAACTCTACGATCGGCCAGCACTGTTTCACGTGAAACAGCAGAATCTACTGCTTCCACCTTGCCATCAAACACGTAAACGCCGCATTAGAGTGAACTCCCCGGCATCAACCGCGACTGAAAAGGATCGACATTGCGGAGGTGTTCTCGCATCCGTGTTCCAGGCCATGCCTACCTGCAGTTGCGCTGATCCCAAGCCCGGCGCCGGTCGGCCTGATATCTCAAGCCTGTCTAGGCCGTTACCAAGAAGAATTGTCTATTTTGAATATGAAAAAGGTTCACAAATAGCAGGCTCCAAGCGAAGCCAATAACAGCCCCTCCATGTGCCGGCCAATACCCCCGGAAATCACGACCATCACCACTAGCTGCGTGAGGACGAAGCCCCAGGACCGCGTACCCGGAGGCACGAAAAAGCCGGCGGCCCTCGCTCAAGAGCGAGAACCACCGGCTGAACCGGACGCGACCGCTAGACCGGCGCCCGACGTCCTAAGACAGCACGGATTCAAATTCCTTTTCGAAGAACTGCTTCGGCTTAGCACCGATAACCGTGCTCTTCACTTCTCCCCCACTGAACAGGTAAACCGCAGGAATAGACGTGATGCCGTATTCAGCGGCGATGGCTGGGTTATCGTCGACATTCAGCTTGACGACGTCAACCTTGTCTCCGTACTCAACCGAGATCTCGTCGAGGATGGGACCCAACTTGCGGCACGGGCCGCACCACTCCGCCCAGAAGTCCACAATGACCGGCTTTTCAGCGGCCAGGACGTCGGTGCTGAAACTGGCGTCGGTAACGTTTTTAGCGTTGCTCATAATTCTTTCCCTTCGAATGGATGGCTGCCGTGCCGATTAGGCGTGCAGGTCTGCAAGATAGTGCTCGACGTCCAAAGCCGCGACACAACCGGAACCGGCTGCCGTGATGGCCTGGCGGTAGGTGGGATCCACGACGTCGCCGGCGGCGAAGACGCCCTTGATGCTTGTCTTGGAGCTGCGGCCGTCGACGGCGATGGTGCCTTCAGGGGTCAGCTCCAGCTTTCCCTTGACGAGTTCTGTGCGGGGATCGTTGCCGATCGCGACGAAAACGCCGGTGACGGCGAGTTCGGATTCGCTGCCGTTGACGAGGTTCTTCAGCTTCAAGCCGGTTACCTTGTCCCCGCCAATAACGTCTTCGACGGCGGTATTCCAGACGAAGTTGATCTTCTCGTGGGCCTGGGCCCGGTCGCCCATGATTTTGGAGGCCTTGAGGCTGTCGCGACGGTGTACCACGGTGACGGACCTGGCGAACTTGGTGAGGAAGAGTGCTTCCTCCATGGCAGAGTCGCCGCCGCCGATCACTGCGATGTCCTGGTCCTTGAAGAAGAAACCGTCACAGGTTGCGCACCAGCTCACGCCGTGTCCGGAAAGACGCTTTTCATTTGCCAGGCCGAGCTCGCGGTATGCCGAACCCGTGGAAAGAATGATGGCGCGTGCCTTGAAGGTCTCCCCCGTGCCGATCGTCACGGACTTGATGTCGCCGTCGAGGTCCAGTTCGGTGACATCCTCGAACTGAATCTCGGTCCCAAAGCGTGCCGCCTGCTTTTCGAAGTTCTCCATGAGATCAGGTCCCATGACACCGTCGGGAAAACCGGGGTAGTTCTCGACGTCTGTTGTGTTCATCAGTTCGCCACCGGCAGTCACGGAACCGGCGATGAGCAGCGGGTTCATGTTGGCGCGTGCCGTGTAGACGGCCGCCGTGTAACCTGCAGGCCCGGAGCCTACGATGATGACATCACGTACGTTGGACGCGGTGTTTTCTGCGTTGCTCACTGGTGGGTGAACCTCTTCCTTAGTCGATGCACCGGATCCTTGCGGCCGGCCACATGGCACAACCCTGTGGCGGTGCGGAATATTCCGATGTTCCCGGGGACCCTAATATCCGCCACCATTCAGGGTACCTTCTGGCAGCGCAGGACTCCCGCCGTTGACTACTGGACCTTGATCTCCGCAAGCCGCAGGCCGAAGCCGTAGCGCGTCTTGGGCGCGGTCAGCTTTGGCAGGGACTTGATGGAGATGATGACGTACTGGGCCGTCACAGGGGAACTGAGCGGCATGGTGAGCTCGGGTGAAGTGAAGCTGTTGGTGCCGACCAATTTGGCGCCGTCCATGGCCGGACGGTCGTTGGTGTAAACGTTGATATTTCCACCGGACGCGCCCAACTGGCTCAATGTGACGGACGTCACTTGTGAGGGGGCTTTGAGCTTGACGAGCAGCGAAACTCCATCAGGAGCGAGTCCACCCCAGTCCGCGGTGGCGAACTCCATGTCCGACCAGTAACTTGCGGCGTTGCCGTCGTAGGCCTTGACCAGGTCCTTGTCGTAGGTCGCGGCGAACTCGAAATCGCCCATCCGACTAACTCCATCAATGACGGGAGGCGCTGCGACCGGGGGTGCTGATGTACTGCTGCTCGGCTGTCCAGTTACCGTTTGAGACGCTGTGGGGGACTGTTTGGCTGCCGGAGTCCCACCGGGGATGAGGTTGCCGAGGTTGGTGACAGCCAGAATCAAACCGACGATCAACACGGCGGCAAGGACCCCACCCACGAGCCAACGGAAGGAACGGGGCTCGCGGACTGGCTCTTCGTCGTAGTATTCGTCCTCGTCGAGGGGCTCGGCTTGCTCACGCGCGGTGGAGGGGAAGCTCGATGCTCCTCGGCTGTATCCGCCGGTAGCGGCGGCCGCATCACGAGTAGCGCCCGCGCCGCGTGCGCCGCCGTCCTCGTTAACGAAGCCGTAGTCGTCTTCGGACCAGAGAGAGACCTTGGATTCCTGGGAGGGGGTCGCGGAGGTGGGCGCCGGAGGGGTGGACGCCGGAACAGCCTGCGTGGCGGGCGCCGCCTGGATTTGCTGGGGAGCGGTCCGGTTCGACTCTGCGGTCCGGTTCGACGTCGCAGACTCGGCGGCCGAAGCGGATCCGGCCCTTCCGGAGGGTGCGGCTTCGCCGTCGCCGCTGGTTGATTTTCCGGCACCCTTTACGGCGGCTGCGGCCGCTGCGGCAGCCGCCCCTGCTCCCGCTGCCGCAGCAGCTATGCGGGAACCGATGCCCCCAGGGGCCGACGTGGGCCGGGCAGCAGGCATGGGAGGAACCACCGGGCGGCGCGGGTCCGCAGGTGCCGCGGCACCCGGCCGCGAGTCGCCGGCGGGATGGGGCTCGACCTCGTCGTAACTGATGTACTCGGCGTCGTGCTCTTCTTCGTCGTACAGTCCGTCGTAGGTCTCGGGTTCGTGGGACCTGGCCTGGCCGAAGATCTCGCTGCCAAGAGTGTCCGTGAAGAACGGTTCGACGTAGGGCGGATTGGTGGCCACCACGAGATCCAGCAGGTCAGGAGCGCTGCTGTGGTTGGTGATGAGGTACGTGGTGCTGTCGCTCACGCCGAGATCGAGGATCTGGACATGGCCGGGCCGTTCCCCAGTGGCTACCTCGCGGGCGCTTTTGGCGACCTGCTCGGCGTTTCCGGGGCCGGCCACGAGGATGCTGACAGGTCTGTTGAGCACCTGGTCCACGCCGTCGAGCACCAGATCTTGGTCGTGCGAAGTCAACACCGTGGCTGTGACTTTGTAGCGGCCGCCAAGCACTGATCCGACATCGATCGGGTGGGACACGGGTTCCTCCTATGACTGTCCGGAAGCTGCGGGTCCTGAATACGGGATCCGGCCAGCCGGGTGACCCGTGGTCTGCAACTACCTGTATTAGTTTCTGATCCTAGCTGATTGGGCCGTTCCGGCTCCCGGTTTGCGAGGATGCGTCACCTTTTGCGGCGGGGTCCACCACGGAAATAGGGGTTGTTTCCCAGGGTCCCTTGATAGGTGCGGCGGCCAGGCAACGGGATGCCTGGGCGGCCTGCGGCCCCTTGCGCGGTGTTGGGGACGTCCTCATCCGGCAGATATGACTTCTCGACGTCGGACCAAGCGTCCACTGTGTCCTTCCCTTCCGCAATGCCTCCATCGGCAAGGCGGTCAGGATCGTGGCCGCCATCCCACCCGTCCTTGGAGGGGATGGTTTGCAAGGCGGGACCGGCGCGGAAGGATGCTGCGTCGAACTCGCCCGAAATGCGCGGAATGAGCCCGGTGTCGTCGGACACTGTGGCGCGGACCGCCGTCGGGGTCTGTTTTCCGCTCGGGAACGGTGTTTTCTCGACTGGAACGCCCCGGCCGAGCCGGCCGAGAACCGGCCGGAGCAAATCGCGCAGCTCACTCACGTGGAAGACGCGCAGCAGGAACAGATACGCAAGCAGCATGACGGGCCCGACGACGACGACCGTCACCAAAGCGGCAGGCCTGCTGCTCCAGGCGAAACCGTCAGCGTGGTAGCTGCCAAGGAGCCACAGAGCCAAAGCGCCGGCGATCGCCGAGCCCAAGGCTGCGTAACCCATGCGAATGTACGAGTTTGCGATCCGCGGGCCGTCCACATGGCCGAGGAGGCGTCGCAGGAACCAGACGCTGATGACCACGGAAAGGATGTTGCCGAGCGTGTACAGGACGGCGATCGCGAAGATGATCCGGCCCACCGGCAGGAACTGGATGATGAACGCGCCCACAACGTTGAGCAGGGCCAACATGAGCTGGATGTAGAAAGGGGTCCGGGCGTCCTCGTTGGCGTAGAAGACGCGGGACATCATGAAGTTGGCGCTCATGAACGGCGTGCTCAGCGCGAGGATCGTCAGCGTCTGGGCGAGCATGACACCGTCCTGGGGCTTCCCGCCGGAGAAGAACATGCCCAGCGGTCCGGCGAGGGCGAACAGGGCCAGGGCCCCGAAGACAGTGGCGACGGCCATGGTCCGCAGTCCGTGTGAAAGGGCCTCGCGCAACTCGGCCTTGTTGCCTGCCTGGGAGGCATGGGCCATGCGGTTGAAGAGCACCGTGGCGAGCGACAACGCAATGATCGAGTGCGGAAGCAGGTACAGCTGACTTGCGACTTCCAGGACCGCGTTACCGGGGAGGGTGGCGGCCGCGGGGTCCTGCGCATGCTCCAGGCGGAGCCGCTCGGAACCGGGAATCGTCGCGATCCTCATGACGTAAAGGAAAGCGAGCTGCCCGACGGCGGCGGTCAGGAGCGTCCAGACGCTCAATTTCGCTGCCTGGCCCAGTCCCACGCCCCTCCAGCCGAAGCGCGGCCGCAGCCCGAGCCGCAGACGGATCACCGGGACGAGGAGTATGGCGGTCTGCGCTAATACGCCGACAGTGGAGAATCCGGCGATCAGGAAGGTCTGGAAAGGCCCCCAATTGTCCAAGGTGTGGGGGTTGGTGTTGTTGGCGCCGAGGATCCAGATGAACATGCCCAGTCCTGCGATGGCCACCACATTGTTCAGGATCGGCGCCCACATGGCGGGGCCGAAGGCGCCGTTGGCGTTCAGGACCTGGGTCAGGAGCGCATACAAACCGTAGAAGAAGATCTGCGGCAGGCAATAGAACGCAAACGTTACGGCCAGCGATTTCTGCTGGGGTGAATAGCCCTGCGTAGTGAGATCGATGACCATCGGCGCAGCCAGTGTGACCAGCGCCGTGAGCGTCAAGAGAACCAGCACGGCCAAGGTCAGGAGCCGGCTGATGTAGTCCGCACCGCGGTCCGGGCCCTTGCTCGCTTTGATGATTTGCGGGACCAGCACGGCGTTGAACACGCCGCCCGCCACCAGGAGGAAGATCAGGTTGGGCAGGTTGTTGGCGTTGATGAAGGTGTCATTGACCGTCGATCCCAGGCCCAGTGCGGCGCCAAGCATCCAGGTTTTGGCGAAGCCGAGGAACCGTGAAACGAGCGTCCCCGCGGCCATGACGGCGCTGGAACGTGTTTCTCCGGACTGGGGTGACTGGGTTGTTTTGGCGGCAGACATTGTCATTATCGTCCCATGAGCCGGGCTGCCCGGTGCGTCAAACCGGCGTCAGGCGGTGGGAAAGGCTGCGTTAGAGGTGTTCGGGCAGGACTTCCCGGGCAAGATCGGCGATACGCCGCTCATTGGGAAAGGACAGTTTGCGGGCCAATTCCTGGAGGGGAACCCAGGCGGCATCGATGGCCTCTTGATCGGGATCGTTCTCGATGGTCAGCTCTCCACCGGTCGCCCGCAAGAGGAAATGGTGGACGGTTTTGTGGACCCGGTGCCCGCTCACGGTGAACCAGTAGTCGATGCTGCCGAGGGGAGCGAGGACGTTGCCTTCGATCCCGGTCTCCTCGGCAATCTCGCGAACGGCTGCTTCTTCGTTGTTTTCCTTGCCCTCCGGATGGCCCTTCGGAAGGCACCACTCGAGCCGGCCACCCCTATTAAGGCGGGCAATGATCGCAACCCTTAGTTCGCCGTCGGACGTGTCTACAACGACGCCGCCTGCGGAGACTTCCTCCACCGTCGGAAGGGCCGCCTGGGCCGGGTGCGGGGCGGGCGCGACGTGGGCACCAATTGCCGACGGCAATGGTGCGTTCGTCCTCCTGCCAGGAGCACTCGGGATCGGGTTGGCCATGAAGTCCACTCTAACGACTCTTGCCCGTTGGTGATGACCGGGACATGGACTCGCGGTGACGTACGGATGGCGTTCGGCCGTGATCCCGGTGCCGCCGCCACGCAATCGCAGCGCAATGACAAGGATCCGGTGGGATGGCGCAGCGAAATCTGACAAGCTTAAGGAACTATGGCGCAAGTATTGGACAGTTCTTCAGTTAATTTCCAGATGGATCCAGTGGTCCTGGACCTCGGGCAGCGTTTTGTGGACGCTGGATTCGAACTGTCGCTGGTTGGCGGGCCGGTGCGGGACCTTTTCCTCGGCCGCGTCTCGCCGGACCTGGATTTCACCACTGACGCCACTCCGGACCAGACCCTTTCCATCATCAAGAGATGGGCCGACAATTTCTGGGAGATCGGCCGCGCCTTTGGAACGATCGGAATGAAGAAGTCCGGCTTCCAGATTGAGATCACGACGTACCGGGCCGAGGCCTACGACGCCGATTCCCGCAAGCCGGCGGTGGCCTTTGGCTCCTCGCTGCTGGACGATCTCCTACGCCGCGACTTCACTATCAATGCCATGGCGCTCCGGCTGCCCTCCCTGGAACTCGTGGATCCGTTCGGCGGGGTCCGCGACCTCCATGCCTCGGTCCTCGCAACACCGGGAGCACCGGAATCATCATTTTCCGACGATCCTCTGCGCATGATGCGAGCTGCCCGCTTCGCTGCGCAGCTCGGCGTTGCGGTGCACGACGACGTCCGCCTCGCAATGTCCGGCATGGCCGAGCGGATCAAGATCATTTCCGCCGAGCGTGTGCGCGAGGAGCTCGTCAAGCTGATTAATGGTGCGCATCCGCGCGCGGGCATCGACCTCCTCGTGGATACCGGACTAGCCGAATTCGTCCTGCCCGAGGTTTCTGCGCTGCGCCTTGAAGCCGATGAGCACCACCGGCACAAGGACGTCTACCAGCATTCCCTGCAGGTCCTGGAGCAGGCCGCGTCGCTCGAGACCGGCCCGGACGGCCCGGTGCCTGGCCCGGACTTTGTATTGCGCTTCGCCGCGCTGATGCACGACGTCGGAAAGCCCGCGACGCGCCGTTTCGAACCCGGCGGCGCGGTGAGCTTCCGCCACCACGACATGGTGGGCTCCAAACTGACTGCAAAACGCATGAAGGCCCTGCGCTTCGACAATGACACCATCAAAGCCGTGGCTCGGCTTGTGGAACTCCACATGCGTTTCTACGGCTACGGAGACGCGGGTTGGACCGATTCCGCCGTCCGCCGCTACGTGGCAGACGCGGGCCCCTTGTTGGAGCGTCTGCACCGACTCACCCGGTCCGACGTCACCACACGTAACCAGCGCAAGGCGGAGCGGCTTTCCTTTGCCTACGATGACCTTGAGCAACGGATTGAGGTCCTGGCCGAACAGGAATCGCTCAATGCCATCCGGCCGGACTTGGACGGAGCGCAGATCATGGCTTTGCTGGGACTCAAGCCCGGACCCGTGGTTGGTCGCGCCTATAAGTTCCTCCTGGAGGAGCGCATGGAAAACGGTCCGCTGTCCCAGGAGGATGCCGAGTCCAAGCTCGTGGCGTGGTGGGCCGGGCAACCCGAGGCCGCCGTCGAACTTTCATCGGAACCAGCCGTCGATGCCAAAGCAGGCACCGCCGAACCAGAGGAGTCCTGAAGTGAACCCTGCAGCCAAGCCTTCCCGGCCACAGCTCTGGATCATGCGTCACGGGGAGACCGAATGGTCCAAGAGCGGCCAATACACCGGTTTGACGGACCTTCCCTTGACGGTGGAAGGCGAACAGCAGGCGGTGGAAGCCCGCAAGATCTTGGAAGGCATCGACTTCGACATGGTCCTGACATCGCCGCTGCGCCGGGCCCGGCGTACCGCGGAGTTGGCGGGCTTCCCCGACGCCGTTCATGAACCGCTCGCTGTGGAGTGGAACTACGGCGACTACGAAGGCATCAGCTCGGACCTCATCCGCAAGGACAACCCGGACTACCTCATCTGGTTCGACGGCGTTCCCAACGGCGAGACTCTCGACTCCGTGGCAGCCCGTGCCGACAAGATCATTGCACGCGTCCTCGAGTCTGGAATGGACAACGTCCTGATTGTGGCGCACGGGCATTTTTCCCGCATCCTCACGGCCCGCTGGCTTGAATTGGATGCCCGGGAAGGCCGCCACTTTGTCCTGGGGACAGCCAAAGTTTGCACTTTGGGTTGGGACAAGCGGACGCCTGCCATTCTTCGCTGGGGACTGTAGGAAGAATTAATTTCTAAATTGTTTGTAATTGGCTGGTCAACAGCGCGATTCATGGTGTAACTTTATTTTTGATCCCAGAGCGATCCGCCGGGATTGAGGCGTGCACTACCCAGTCAGTCAGCTGCGGTAGGGCCAAAGCAGAAAAGGAGGTTGGGAAAATGATTACTTTGACTAGCGGATGGAAGATGACCGTTGCTGGCACCCCGGCCTTCGCTGCTCGACGCCGTTTTGCGGCCTAACTCCCCCTGATGTACTTACTCCCCTGATTATTTGGGGCAGTTCACGGTGCAATCAGGCTCCGAGTTGGGCCTGCCATTGAGCGGTATCACGCGATTGACGTGGTGCGCAGTTTCCTCATAGTTCGGAACCAGCTTCTTGTTGGGGACGGCTGCCTTGGATGCCACGTACCGGAACTCCACGCTTCGGTATTGTTTACGGTCATTCGATAAATCCGCTTAATCCACCCATCCTTGCCCGGCAGTCACATGCCTAATTCTGCCGCTGTTTTCTTCGAATTCAGTGGGCTTAATTGTCATTCCCGAATTCCGGCAATTCTCTTCAAAACGAAAGGAGGTGAACCCTTGGCCAAGCGCCTCAAGGACCTGATGGTCTTCAACGGCAAGCCCGTCGTCAAAGACAAGACGCTCTTCAACGGGCAACTGCTGGACCAACGCCGGGAAGACGTCTACGTCGTCCTGCACCAAATGGGCATCATCCGCTGAGTGTCCCCACCACTGCAATTCAGGAGGGACTGATGGCACACATCGGACAGTTCGCCCCGGAAGCCCACGCGGCTATGCGTGGGCTTCCGCCTTTTAATGCGGGAGGTCGGCTTAACGCGGGAGGTCTGCGCGGGGCTGTCCACCGCGGCTTCCTGGAGCCTGATCGCCGGGCCTGAAGGTAAGCTCGATTCCATGCAGGAGACGAAGCCGCACAGCCAGGAAAAGCGTGCGCGCTTTGTGGTTCCCAGCCGTAGTGATTCCTTGCTCAGGAACTTCACCGAGTTGATCGGAGGACCTCTTGGGCAGCGGTCCTCCCCCGGGGCCGTCTCCCCGGGATTCTTCACCGTTGAACGGGTCCTGATTATCCTCACGATCGTTGCGGCACTCCTGTCGATCTTGATCAAGGGCTACTGCCGCGTTAACGGTTGGCACACTCCCCAGCAGTTCTACGCCACCTGCTACTCGGATTTCCCCGAACTTTTCAGCAGCCGGGGCCTTGCGGACGGCGTGTTTCCGATCTTCGATCAGAAAGCCCTGTTCGAATATCCCGTGATCACGGGGCTGATTGCGGGTGTCACTGCATGGCTCGTACCGGGGCACGGTGCCAGCCCCGAACGGATCCTTGGCTATTTCGACGTGAACGCGACCCTGATTGCGGCCATGTGGATCGTGGTGGTCCTGGCCACCGTGCGCATCAACCGGCGCCGGCCGTGGGACGCTGCCATGGTGGCCCTGGCACCCGGGATCGTGCTGGCCGGAGTCATCAATTGGGACATGTGGGCCGTGGCGATGCTCGCGGTGGGGATGTACTTCTTCGCAAAGGAACGTCCCGTCCTGGCCGGTCTGTTCATCGGTTTGGGGACAGCGACCAAGCTCTATCCGCTGCTCATACTGGGCGCAATCTTTGTACTCGCGCTACGCAGCGGCCGGCTGCGGGTCCTGTTTGTGACCACCCTGTCCGCCACGGTGGCCTGGCTCGCAGTCAATGTCCCGGTCGTAGTCGCCAACCCGGCCGGCTGGCGCTACTTCTTCGACTACACCCGTGATCGCCCAGCTGGATACAGCTCGCCGTGGTTCGCCTACAACCTCGTCGCAGAACGCCTTCAACTGGTCCAGCTTGGCCCGGAGACCATCAATGCCCTGGCGATGGACATGTTCCTCATTGCCTGCGTATTGATTGCCGGATTGGCTTTGACAGCGCCGCGGCGCCCGCGGCTGGCCCAGTTGACATTTCTGATAGTGGCAGCTTTCATCTTGAGCAATAAGGTCTATTCGCCCCAATATGTCCTTTGGCTGGTGCCATTGCTGACTTTGGCCAGACCCCGCTGGCGTGATTTCCTGCTCTGGCAGGCGGCCGAGGCGTTGCATTGGACCGCCACGTGGATGTATCTGGGCCAGACGACCAGTGGCGGAGCCGCGCAGAACAACATCGATATGCCGTACTACGTCATGTCCGTCACGCTACACACGACCGCAACGGCATATTTGATGTTGAGGGTTGCATGGGACATCTGGGAACCCCACCTGGATCCCCTCCGGGTCCACGGTGTGGACGACCCCCACGGTGGCGTGTTCAACGGCGCGGAGGATTGGTTCCGGATTGACCTCAAGAACCCGGCGGCATCTGTGCTGCCTTGGCGGCGCGATGCCTTGAACGGCGCGGATGGTGAGTCCGCGCGAGACGCGCAATCCGGGCTCGATACGCCCAAACCCTCCCACGACTCAGTGGCCTCTCCACGCAGCGAGGCCGAACGCGATGGCTGAGGTCGCCGTCGTCGGCTCCGGACCTAACGGCTTGGCCGCCGCGGTAGTCATGGCCCGGGCGGGTCTGGCTGTGCGGGTGTATGAGGCCGCCGAGACGATCGGTGGGGGAACACGGACAGCTGAGCTGCTGAAACCGGGGCACGTCCACGATGTATGTTCCGCGGTCCATCCGATGGCCCTGGCTTCGCGCTTCTTCCGGGAGTTTGAACTCGAGCGGCGCGTGGAGCTGCGCTTGCCGGAAGTCCAATACGGAACTCCGCTCGACGGCGGCAGGGCAGCCCTCGCGTATCGCTCGCTGGAGCGGACCGCTTCTGAGCTAGGGCCTGACGGATCTGCTTTCACCCGCCTGATGGGACCGCTGGTGGAGCGGCTGGACGGGGTGCTGGACGTGACGCAGAACCAACTGCTGAGGATCCCGGCCGATCCGGTGGCGGCGTTACGACTTGGGTTGGCGACCCTGGAGCAGGGTTCGCCGTGGTGGAACCGGCGCTTCTCGGGGGAAGCGGCTCCCGCACTCCTGACCGGGGTCGCGGCGCACGCTGTGGGGCCGCTTCCTTCGCTCGCCGCCGCGGGGGCGGGACTCCTCCTGGGGGCGTTGGCTCATGCCGGCGGGTGGCCTATTCCCGTTGGTGGCTCTGTGGCTATAGCGGAGGCCATGGTCCGGGACATCGAGGCCCACGGCGGAGTGATTGAGACCGGCGTGCAGATCCATTCCCTCGAAGAGCTGCGCCCCGCGAAGGCCATCCTGTTGGACGTTGCGCCGCCTGGACTGCTGCGTATGGCCGGTTCGGCGATTCCCGACCGCTATAGGCGGTCGCTGGAAGCATTCCGGTTCGGGAATGCAGCGTGCAAGGTGGATTTCATCCTCTCCGGGCCGGTGCCCTGGGCAGCTCAAGGTCTGACCGCCGCCGGGACGGTCCATGTCGGTGGCACGCGTGGCGCCATGGCCGAGGCCGAGAACCTGGTAGCGGCCGGCCGACATCCCGCGAAGCCCTACATCCTCGTTGCCCAGCCATCCATTGTGGATCCCGGGCGCGCTCCCGTCGGGCGGCACATTCTCTGGTCCTATTGCCACGTGCCCAAAGGATCGACTGTGGACATGGCCGAGGCGGTCATCTCCAGGATTGAGGAATTCGCGCCCGGCTTCCGCGACGTGGTGATCGGCTGGAAAACGATGACAGCGGCAGGCTTGGCGGAATACAACGCGAACTATGTTGGCGGAGACTTTAGTGCAGGACTGATGGACCCTCGGGGATTGGTGCAGCGTCCCGTGTTTTCGACGGTGCCATGGCGGACGCCGATTCCAGGGGTGTATCTGTGTTCATCCTCAACGCCCCCAGGGCCCGGAGTAACAGGAATGCCCGGGTATCACGCTGCGAAATATGCCTTGAAGGACATGTTCAGACTGCAGATACCCGGGCTTGGCCTGGGCAGTTAACCTCCCCCGACGCTCGCTCACATATCTGCCTTTTTTCCTCGACGCTGGCTCACATATGTGCCCATTTTCCCGGACGCTCGCTCGCTCAGGTATCCAAGGGATCCGTGTGTTCATCCAGAGGTGAGCGAGCGTCCGGAGTTGGGCCGTCATATGTGAGCGAGCGTCCGGAGTTGGGCCGTCATAGGTGAGCGAGCGTTGGGAAATTGACGGTCATAGGTGAGCGAGCGTTGGGTTAGTTGGCTGCGGTGAAACGGGCGCGGCGGTGGGCCGGAGTTTCGATTTCGTCCAACATGGCGACCGCATAGTCCTGGGTGGAGATGGTGTTGCCGGCAGGAGAATCCGTGGCAGTGGAGTATTTTCCCGTGCGCTCACCTGGCTGGATGACGGGCGCGGGCGCGAGTACGGTCCAGTCCAGGCTCTCGGGAGCTTCCTTGACGGCGGCGAAAGCTGCGGCCGCGGTGGTGGCCTCGGCCTTGTAGACCTCGGGGAAGTCGGGCGAATCGAGGAGGCGGACGCCGTCGATCTCCAGCGTGCCTGCGCCGCCGACGATCATCAGGCGCGTGCCTTCGGCGTTGCTGTAGGCGGTGTCCATTGCCGCAAGCCATTCTCCGTGGTCACCGCCGGTGCGGCTCGGGCCGGTGGCGAGGATGACGGCGTCGTGCTCTTTGGCGATCGCCGCGAAACTCTGGCCATCCGCTTGATCGGCGGCGAGGGCCTTCGCTCCGGCAACCTCTGAACCCTTGCGGGAGATGGCGGTGACTTCGTGGCCGCGGGTGAGGGATTCGTTGACGATCTGGCTTCCGACCATGCCAGTGGCGCCGTAAACTGCGATTTTCATGACTCTCCTTGGGTTGCTATCCTTGCAATATCAAAACAGTATCTAATTGATACTGAGAGCTTCAAAGGAACTTAGTTACCTCATGGATACCAATGACCTGCCGGCGAACATCCTCGACCCTGATTGCCCGTCTCGAGTGGTCTTTCAGCGCATCGGCGACAAATGGGCCTCGTTGGTGGTCCAGGTCCTCGCGGACGGCCCCATCCGTTTTTCCGAGCTTCGCAAGATGGTCCACGTGGTGACGCCCAAGGTGCTCACCCAGACCCTTCGCACCCTGGAGCGCGACGGTCTCATCACCCGGACGGTCCACGCGCAGGTGCCCCCGCGCGTCGACTATGAACTGACCGAGCTTGGAGCTTCCCTGTTGGAGCCGTTGACCCTCTTGCGTCTCTGGGCGGAGGACCACGTGCCCAGCATTCTCAAGGCCCGCGATGCCTATGACGATGCCCAGGACGACGCTTTGATCCGCGACTGACCCTTCCGGCCTTCGCCAACTGACTCGCAAAAGATGTCGTTTTGAGGGCTCAAAACGACATCTAATGCGAGCTAGTTGTACTGCCCAGGGACATTGGTTGAAGTCGTGTGAGAACACGGCATAGATTTCCGGCATGACGAAGGCCTCCCGGTGTGGAGTGGAGCTGTCTAAGAACCGCTGCTCACCCAGGAGGCCTTCGTGTCCCACGCTAACGCAACACTGACCTCAAAAACCCGTTTGAAGCTCGCCAAATTGGTCGTCCACGAGCACTGGACGATCTCCGAGGCAGCGAAGATGTTCATGGTGTCCTGGCCCACGGCCAAGCGCTGGGTCCAGCGCTACCTCGACCACGGAGCCGCGGGCATGCAGGACAGGTCCTCACGGCCGCACCATAGCCCGGCCAGGACACCGCAGGCGTTGGTGAAACGCATCGTGGCACTTCGGTGGCGCAAACGACTGGGACCGGTGCAGATCGCCGGCAGGCTGGGAATCGCGGCGTCAACTGTTCACGCAGTCCTGGTCCGCTGCCGGATCAACAGGCTGCGCTACATCGACCGGGTGACCGGCGAACCAATCCGCCGCTATGAACACCAATCCCCGGGAGAGCTGCTCCACGTCGACGTCACCAAGTTCGGCAACATCCCCGACGGCGGAGGCCACCGATACCTCGGCCGGCAAGAAGGCGGGAAGAACTCCCGGGCCTCAGCCAGCCGCAACGGCCTGCCCCGCTCGGGCAAACACCCCCGCAACGGCACCGCCTACGTGCACACCGTCATCGATGACTACTCCCGGGTGGCCTACGCCGAGATCCACCACAACGAGAAGGCCGTAACCGCGATCGCCGTGCTGCGCCGCGCCGTGGCCTGGTTCGCCGACCGCGGCATCACCACCAAACGGGTGCTCTCCGACAACGGATCCGCCTACGTCTCCAAGGCCTGGACCCACGCCTGCGAGGAACTGGGCATCACACCGAAACGCACACGACCCTACCGGCCCCAAACCAACGGCAAGATCGAACGGTTCCACCGCACCCTCAACGACGGCTGGGCCTACGCCAAGTTCTACCCCACCGAAACAGCACGCCGCGACGCCCTACCGGCCTGGATCCACTACTACAATCACCACAGGCCCCACACCGCCACCGGGAACAAACCACCCCTCAGCCGGTTGACCAACCTCCCTGGGCAGTACAGCTAGTTGGGTGGCGGTGGGGACTAGTTGGTTGGGCCGACGGGTACGCCGGAACCGAGGCGCCCGTCCCGCATGGTCGCGACCGAATCGGTGAGCGGCAGAAACTCGGTGTCGTGCGTGACCATGACGGTCGCCGTCGAGAATTCGTCCGTGACCTGCCGCAGAAGCCGCACGATCGATTCACTGCGCTCGTGATCCAAGGCAGCCGTCGGCTCGTCGACAAGCAGCACCCTGGGCTGGCCCATGAGCGCCCTCGCGATGTTTACGCGCTGCCGCTGGCCTCCGGAGAGCTGGTGCGGCCGCTTGTTGAGTGAAGTCCCGAGCCCGACGACGTCGAGCAGTTCCGTAGCGCGCTTTCGTGCCTTAGCGGCCGGCTTCCCCCGGAAATGGTCTCCGATGATCAGCTGCTCGACGGCGGTCAGGGAGGGCAGGAGGTTGGGTTGCTGGAAGATGATGCCCACCTTTTCCCGGCGCAGGGAAGTGAGTTCAGTGTCCTTGAGCCCGGTGGCATCCGTGCCGTCGATGATGACGAGCCCGGAACCTGGCCGGACCAGTGTTGCAGCCACCGCCAGAAGCGAGGACTTCCCAGAGCCGGACGGCCCCACGAGGGAAAAGAATTCACCTGCGTCGACGCGGAGATCCACCGCGTCCAGGGCCTTGAGGGTGGAGTCCCCGTCGGGGTATTCCAGGGTGACGTTGACGAGGTTTAATGTGGAGTTCATGAATATGCCTTTCGTGGAATATTAACTGTTCGGAATGGCCTAGTTGCCGCCGAGGGCGATCAGCGGATCCACTCGGGTGATGCTGCGTACGGCAACCGCTGCACCGCCAAGGCCGAGGATCACGATCCCGGCAATCGGGACGAGCGTAGTCAGCGGAGTCACGAGGAACGGGGCCGCCTTGGCGGCGAAGAAGCCGCCCAGCATGCCTAGGCCGCCACCCAGTCCCGCGCCGGCGAGCAGGACGATTCCCGCTTGGACCAGCGCGTCCCGCACCACGTAGCCCGACGAGGCGCCCATAGCCTTGAGCACCGCGATGTCCCGTATTCGCTGAACAGTCCAGACGGTCAGGAAAGCCACGATGACAAGCGCCGAGATGCCGTAGAGGAAAGCCTGCATGAGCATCAGGGAGCCGTTTTCGCTCTTGTAGGAGCCGAGGGCCTGGAATGAGCCGCTCGGGGTGGCGCTGACAGTCCCGGCCACCGCATTGGCGGCGTCGAGGTCCACGGAGGCACCGGCGTCGTACGTCACCGCGAGGACCGTTCCGATGGATGCCCCGGCAGGAATATGTGCGAGTTTCTGCCATGTAGGCAGGGAGGTCCAGACGACTCCGGTGTGCGAATACCACTCGTCCCTGGTGACGGCCGAAACCGTCAGGTTGGTACCGCCTACGGTCACGCGGGTCCCGATAGTCAGCTTGAGTTCCTTCGCCAAGGACTCCCCGACCACCACCTCGCCGTCCTTGACCGCCACCGGCGAGATGCCGCCGTCGGCCCCGAAGACCGCGACGTTGGCTGTGCCCGCGGCATTATTGGAGGAATCGAGCGACTGGAACCGCGTCTGACTGATACCCACGGCTTCGGCAGAAGCAACACCCGGCCGGTTCCGCCAGGCTTCGAGCTGCTTGTTGGACACTTCCGATTCCGTATAAGACGCCTTGGCCTCGCCCCCGGCGGGCGCGCCGAAGGCGATTTGCTGCGCTGGAAGGCCTGCAATGGCCGACGTCGACTGGTTGCCGAGGCCCGCGGTCAGTCCGGAGAGCATGACGAGAAGGAGTGTGATGAGGGCGACGACGCATCCCATGAGGGCGAAGCGGCCCTTGGCGAAGCGGATGTCGCGCACTGCGAGAAACATGGAATTCCTTTGGTTCGGAGGCGATCTTCTGGTCCGGTTTCAACTCTCCGGGCAGTTGGCGCGTGAAACATCAGGAGGTGGATGGACTCATCCGATCGCCTTGGTTGACCCGCGGATCAACCTTTTGGTTGATTGGGCCCGGATACCGCGGAATCGGGGCAAAAGTGTCGGCGGGCGAGGCTACGCTGGAGGGCATGCAGGGAGACGATTTGCCGCAAGCCACCGCGCAGTATCCCAGTGGGTCCGCCGTGATTTTGCGTGTCCTGCGCGTCAGCCTGCATGTCGGTTTTGCGGTGCTTTTGTTGGTGGCAGTCGTCAGGCTTGCGGTCGCGGGACTTTCGTCATTCGCCACCTGGGCGGGTCTGTTACTTGCCCTGTTTCTTGCCGGCGTCTACCTTGCGGGGACGGTCCTCGAAAAGCGACACGCTGCCAATTCCGATCGTTTCGACCCGAAGCCTTACGCGCGCTGGTGGCTCGCCGTCGTCGGTTTCCTGTGGCTGTTGCTCATGCTCATCAGTCCGGACTTCGCTTGGATAGCTTTCCCGTTGTTCTTCCTGCAACTGCATATCCTCCCGCGGCGCGTCGCCCTGCCCGCCATAGCGGCCAGCACCGCACTCCTGATTGCGGCCATGTGGTTCCATAACCGTGGTGCCGGGGCGGATGCCTTGCAACTTGCCATGGTCCTCGGGCCTGTTTTCGGGGCCGCCTTCGCGGTTGTCACCGGCCTGGCGTATCGGGCGCTGTACGTCGAGGCGGAGAACCAACGACTTGCCGCCGAGGAATTGCGCCGCACCCGGGCCGAGCTGTCACGCAGCCAGCACGACGCCGGCGCGCTTGCCGAGCGCGAAAGACTCGCCCGCGAAATCCACGACACCCTGGCGCAGGGATTCTCAAGCATCGTCCTGATGGGGCGCTCGGCGGAGAAGGCCCTCGAGGCCGGTGACAACGCCGCGGCCCGCGACCGCCTCAGGACAGTCCGGGAGACAGCAGCCGGCAACCTGGCGGAGGCACGCAATTTCGTCCGCGGACTCGGATCCCCTGAGCTGGCCGAGTCCGGCCTGGCAGGCACTCTCCGGCGCCTGTGCACCAAGACCGAGGCCGAGGCCGCCGCACGCGGAGCCACGTTGCATTGCCGCTTCGAGCTCCAGGGCACGCCGGTGGCGCTTCCCAACCCCTACCAAACCACCTTGTTGCGGGCGGCTCAGTCTTCCCTCGCGAACGTGTGGGCGCATGCCCAGGCGAGCACCGCCGTCGTCACCCTGTCCTTCCTGGACGCCGAGGTGACCATGGACGTGTTCGACGACGGCGCGGGCTTCGATCCCGTAGCGGCCGCTGCCGAGCCAACCCGCGGTGACGGAACCGGCGTCGGGCTCAAAAGCCTGCGCGAGCGGCTCGCTGCCCTGAACGGAACGCTCGACGTCGAGTCGGCTCCCGGCGAGGGGACCGTGGTGGCAATCCGGCTGCCGTTGGGGACTGGCAACCCGGCTTCGGAGGCGTCTCCGTGAAGAACAACATCAGGGTCTTGCTCGTTGATGATCATCCCGTGGTCCGGGCGGGACTACGCGCCATGCTTGCCGACTTCGAAGGCGTCCAAGTGGTGGCGGAAGCGGCCGACGGCGGCGCCGCATTGGCGGAACTGTCGAAGCTCCACACCCTCGGCGAACCCGTAGACGTGGTCCTCATGGACTTGCAAATGGGCTCGGGGATGGACGGCGTCACCGCCACCGGCAAGATCAAAGCCGGTGAAGCCGGAACTCCCCCGCCGCCGGTCCTGATCCTGACCACGTACGACAACGACGCCGACATCCTCGCCGCAGTGGAAGCCGGTGCCAGCGGATACATGCTCAAAGACGCGCCACCCGATCAAATCCGGCAGGCCGTGGTGTCTGCCGCAGCGGGTCAGACGGCCCTTGCGCCCGAGGTTGCCGCGCGGCTCATGGGACGGATCCGCAATCCAGTGCACGCCCTGAGTGCGCGTGAAGTCCAACTCGTGGAGCTCCTCGCCACCGGTATGAGCAACCGTGCGATGGCGAAGCTACTCTTCATTTCCGAGGCCACGGTCAAGACCCATTTGGTGCACATCTACGGCAAGCTGGGCGTCGACAATCGGACGGCGGCCATCGCGGGGGCAACCCAGCGCAGGATCATCCGAAGTCAGTAGGATCTGCCGGAAGCCCAAGTGCCTGAAGCATCACAAAAGCGCAACGTGCTGTGATTTGGATCATTCCGGTTGGCCTAAGAAGGCATAATGGCGCAAATGGGGAAAATCAAGAATCTTGTCCTGGGGCTTGCCGCCCTGACGATTGCGGGCTCGCTGACCGCTTGTGATGACGGCCGCTCCGGGGCGGAAGGCGCTGCGAAGCAGCTCGCGTCGTCCCTGGCCGCGCTCGACGTCGGATCGCTCGCCGTTGACGGCAAAGGCGCCGCAGCGGCGAACGAGCAGCTCAAGGCAGTGTTTGCGGCCCTCGATCCGGCCAAGCCGTCCGTTGAAAGCGGCGCTGTGAAGCTCGACGGCGACAAAGCGTCGGTCCCGCTCAACTTCACGTGGAAGATCGGAACTGCGGAGTGGAAATACACCTCCCAGGCCGCGCTGAAGAAATCCGGCGACAAGTGGGCCGTCCAATGGACCACGACACTCTTGGAGCCGGATCTGAAGGACGGCGAAGTCCTGGACAAGACCGTCAACTCGCCCTCCAGGGCCGATATCCTCGGCGCGGGGGACTCCAAATTGGTCAGCTACCGTCCCGTGGTTTACGTCGGCATCGACAAGACCACGATCGGATCCGCGGATCCTGCAGCTTCGGCGGCGAAGCTCGCGCAACTGGTCGGCGTGGACGAAGCCGCGTATGTGAAGCAAGTCCAGGCGTCCGGCCCGCAGGCATTCGTCAGCGCCATCACCCTGCGCGAGGACGGCAACCGGACGGTGACAGACCAGCAGATTGCGGCGATTCCGGGCGCCCGTGCCATCCACGATTTTCTGCCCTTGGCACCGACACGTACCTTCGCCCGTGCCGTGTTGGGCACCGTCGCCGAGGCAAGCGCCGAACAGATCCAAAAGGCCGGGGGTGCCCTTAAGGCCGGAGACGTCGTCGGGACCGGCGGCCTGGAGGAACAATACGAGAACCAGCTGCGTGGCCAGGATGGAGTCTCCATCAAGACCCGGCCGCAAGGCATGACCGACGACCAGATCAAGGCAGCAAATCCGGATCCCCGCCGAGTGCTTTTTGCCGTCAATGCGAAGCCCGGCGATCCGTTGAAGACCACCTTGGATCCGCGTTTGCAGCAACTCGCTGAAGACACCTTGGGCGGGGTCGGCCCGGCCTCGGCCATAGTGGCGCTCCGCCCCTCCACCGGCGCGGTCCTCGCAGCGGCCTCCGGCCCTGGAAGCAACGGCTACAACACGGCAATGCTGGGGCAGTACGCGCCGGGTTCCACGTTCAAGATCGTTGATTCACTCGCCTTGATCCGCAACGGAATGACGCCGGATTCCAAGGTTGAATGCACGCCAACAATTACAGTGGACGGCCGGACCTTCAAGAACGCCGAAGGCTATCCGGTGTCGTCGCTCGGCTCGGTTGCTTTGCGTGAGGCTTTTGCGCATTCGTGCAACACGGCCTTCATCAGTTCTCGGGACAAGGTCAGCCAAGCCCAGCTCGAATCCGCGGCAACTTCATTGGGAGTGGCAGTCCAGGCCCCGAAACTGGGGGCCGATGCCTTCCTGGGCTCCGTGCCGGGAAACGCCGACGGCACCGAGCACGCGGCTTCGATGATCGGCCAGGGCAAAGTGCTGCTTTCCCCGCTGGCTGCGGCGATCATGGCAGCTTCGGTGGCCCGCGGCGCGCCGGTGTCGCCGCAACTCGTCCTGAACCCCGGCCCAGCCTCACCCTCCGCGAGTGCCACGCCGACGGCGTCCGGCGCACCGTCGTCGTCGGCGTCCCCCGCGGCGTCCGTGTCTCCCGCCGCACCGGCGTCCGACAAGCCGGTTACGTCGGCTGAGGCAGCCGCGCTTAGCGACATGATGAGGGCTGTGGTGACCTCCGGCCACGCGGGTTTCCTCGCGTCGGTGCCGGGGGCACCTGTTGGCGCGAAGACCGGGACGGCCGAGTTCGGAAGCGACAATCCGCCCAAGACGCACGCCTGGATTGTTGCAGTCCAGGGAGATCTGGCGGTGGCTGTGTTCGTGGAAGACGGTGGGCTCGGTGCGACAACCAGCGGCCCGCTGCTCAAATCGTTCCTCACCGCGGCTGGCTGAGCCGTCCGTATTTCGGCACGATATGTGAGCGAGCGTAGCCCGGGGGGAGGCTCGCAGTCTCTCTAGACAGGCATTGCCTACAGGTGCACACTTAATTCAACGCTTGTTGAATTAGTTGCATCCTGCGGGAGTGGCCATGAACCAGCCTGAAAGCACCACGTGCGTCATCGCGGGCGGGGGCCCAGCGGGGGTGATGCTCGGACTCCTTCTGGCCCGGGCCGGCGTCGACGTCACCGTCCTCGAAAAGCACGCCGACTTCCTGCGCGACTTCCGCGGCGACACCGTCCATCCCTCCACCATCCGTCTCTTGGATGAGCTTGGGCTGGGCGAGGGATTCCGGGGTTTGCCCCAAAGCAAGCTCGGCAATTTCAAACTCCCCGCGGGCGGAAAGGAAGTGACCCTGGTCGACTTCGATCGCCTCAAGCCGCCCTACGATTACGTAGCCATGGTTCCGCAGTGGGACCTCCTGAATTTCCTGGTGGACGCCGCACAGCAAGAGCCGCAGTTCAGGCTCCGGATGAACACCGAGGCCACGGATCTGCTGTACGACGACGGCGGTAAGGTCGCCGGGGTGGCGTACCGCATCCGGGACGCGGCGTCCGGAGCGGAAACCGGGACAGGGGAGCTTCGCGCGACGTTGACGGTGGCATGCGACGGCCGCAGCTCGGTGCTCCGGCAGAAGGCAGGACTGGTCCCCCGCGAGTTCCCCGTGCCGTTCGACACCTGGTGGTTCAGGCTCTCCCGGCACGCGGACGAACAGGGAAAGTTGGCCTCGATCATGCCCCGCTTCTCCGGCAGCGACGTGCTCCTCAGCCTGACGCGCAAGGACTTCTACCAGATCGGCTACATCGCGGAGAAGGGCAAGGACCCGCAAATGCGTGCCGAAGGGGTGGAGAGCTTCCGTGCCCGCGTGGTCCGAATCCGCCCGGATCTGGCGGACCGCGTGGATGAAATCAAATCCATGGACGATCTGCATTTGCTCGATGTGAAACTCAACCGGATCAAGCCCTGGCACAAACCAGGCCTTCTCCTCATCGGAGACGCCGCCCACGCCATGTCTCCCGCAGGCGGTGTCGGAATCAACCTGGCCATCCAGGACGCCGTCGCCGCGGCCCAGCGCATCGCCCGTCCATTGCTTCAGGGCACCCTTGGCGAGGCGGATCTCGCTTCGGTGCAGAAGAGGCGTTGGCTCCCCACCGTGGTGATCCAGAATATGCAGCTCCTCATCCAGAAGGCGGTCTTCGGCCCCGCAGTGAAAGGCCAGTTGGTAGGCCCGCCGGGTCTGGTGGTCTTTGTCCTCCGCCACGCTCCCTGGTTCGGGAAACTTCCAGCCCTCATGATCGCCTTCGGGCCGCGGCCGGAGCACGCCCCGGACTTTGCGCGCCGGAAGCCCGCCGTGAACCGGAAACCGGTGTGAACAGGGGCCGCCGCCCGGGACCAGTGAGCAGCCGGGACGCGGTTCTCCGTGCCGCCCGCGAACAGTTCAGCCGCAAAGGATATGACGCCGCAACCGTCCGGGCGATCGCGGCCGAGGCCGGCGTGGATCCATCCATGATCAACCATCATTTCGGCACCAAGGAGCAGCTGTTCATGGCTGCGCTCGAATCACCCCTGGACCCCAAGGACCACGTATCGGCCGTCCTGGGCGGGCCACGGGAAGACGTCGGGGAGAGGCTGGTGGCGCGCTTCCTGACCGTGTGGGACTCCCCCGCGGGGGCAGCCGGCGTCGCGGTCCTGCGGACGGCGATGCAACACGAGTGGAGTGCCGCGCTGGTCCGCGAGTTCATCCTGAACCGGGCTGTCAATCCGCTTCTGGTTGGGCTTGGGGTGCCCGCGGAAGAGGCATCGTGGCGCGGAAACCTGGTGGCATCGCAGCTTTCCGGACTCATCCTGACCCGTTACCTGATCAAACTCGAGCCGATCGCCTCGGCGCCGCACGCCGTCGTCGTCCGGGCGCTGGGGCCGACAATACAGCGCTATCTCACTGGTGCCGTTGGCGCGGACCACCTGGGCGGCTGAGGAGTCCGCCGCGGTCCGTGGGAAGATTGAACGCGTGGCCCATATTGACGTTTCAGGCATCGACTACTTCCTCTCCGACGGCACCCAACTGCTCAACGGCGTGACTTTCAAGGTCCCGGACGGCAGCAAAACAGCCCTGATCGGGCCCAACGGAACGGGAAAGACCACCCTGTTCAAGATCATCGCCGGCGATCTCACGCCTGACGAAGGAGTGGTGGGCCGTTCCGGAACCATGGGCATCATGCGACAGTTCGTCGGGCAGGTCCGCGATGAATCCACAGTGCGTGACCTGCTCGTTTCGGCCGCGCCGCCTGCCCTCGCCGCGGCCGCCAAGGCGGTCGAGGACGCCGAGCTCGCCATGATGGAGCACGACGACGAGCCAACCCAGATGCGGTACGCCCAAGCGATCGTGGACTGGGGAGACGCCGGAGGGTACGACGTCGAGACCGTCTGGGACGAGGTCTGCATGGCCGCGCTCGGCATCCCCTTTGACCGCGCACAGCACCGCCCGGCGTCGAGCCTTTCGGGCGGCGAGCAGAAGCGGCTGGTGCTTGAGGCACTGTTCTCGGGACCGGATCAGCTGCTGCTCCTCGACGAACCGGACAACTACCTCGACGTTCCTGGCAAGCGTTGGCTCGAAGGCAAGCTCAACGAGTCCAAGAAGACGGTCTTCTTCATCAGCCACGACCGCGAGCTGCTCAACAACGCCGCGGGCCGCATCGTGACGCTTGAACCCGGCATCAACGGGGCCGGCGCCTGGGTGCACGGCGGCGGCTTCGGCACCTATGTGGACGCGCGTATCGACCGCAACGCGCGATTCGAGGAACTGCGCAAGCGCTGGGACGAGGAGCACCTGAAGCTCAAGGAACTCGTCATTATGTACAAGACCAAGGCTGCATTCCGCTCGGACATGGCCAACAAGTACCAGGCCGCGCAGACGCGGCTCGCCAAGTTCCTGGAGGCCGGGCCGCCCGAAGCCCTGCCCCTGGAGCAGAACGTGCACATGCGCCTCAAGGGAGGCCGCACGGCCAAACGCGCCGTGGTGGCTGAAAAGCTTGAACTCACGGGCCTGATGAAGCCATTCTCCACCGAGATCTGGTTCGGGGACCGCGTGGGCGTGCTCGGTTCCAATGGCTCGGGCAAGAGCCACTTCCTGCGGCTCCTCGCAGCCGGCGGCACCGACCCGGAACGCGAGCATTTGCCCGTTTCGGACGTCGAAATCGCTGAAGTTCCGCACGAGGGCACCGTCAAACTGGGTGCCAGGATCCGTCCCGGATTCTTCGCGCAGACTCACTCCCGTCCGGATCTCCTGGGCCGGACGCTCCTGGACATCCTGCACCGGGGTGACGAACACCGTTCCGGGCTGGGCCGCGAGGCCGCTTCCGGCGCGCTCGACTCCTACGGGCTGGTGGGCTCGGCCGAGCAGAAGTATGAGTCGCTCTCCGGCGGGCAGCAGGCGCGCTTCCAGATCCTGCTCCTCCAGCTGTCCGGCGCGACGCTCCTCCTCCTGGACGAACCAACGGACAACTTGGACCTGCACTCGGGCGAGGCCTTGGAGCGTGCGATCGACGCGTTCGAGGGAACTGTCCTCGCCGTCACGCACGATCGCTGGTTTGCGAAGTCCTTCGACCGTTTCCTCGTTTTCGGATCCGACGGCAAAGTCTACGAATCCGCCGAGCCCGTCTGGGACGAGTCCCGGGTAGAGCGGGCGCGCTGACGTCCAGCCGAGACTGGCCGACGCCGGCCGCGGGCCTGGGAACGCTCGCTCACCTTTGGGGTGTTTTTTCGGAACGCTCGCTCACCTTTGGTGCGTCGCCACGGGACGCCCGCTCACCTTTGACGGGTCGCCACGGGACGCGCGCTCACCTCGAGTGAGCGAGCGAGCGTCGGGTTGAAACGCGGCATACGTGAGCGAGCGTCGGGTTGAAATGCGTCATAGGTGAGCGAGCGTTTGAGTCGTTCGGCATGCAGGCACCCATATGATCACCAATAATGATTAAATGCTCATTCTTGGATAGCATATGAGCATGAGGACTGCTGACCGCCACCGGCTCATTGGCGAGCTACTGCGCAAGCGCGAAGAGATCACAGTTGACGAGCTCGTTGCCGAATGCGGAGCCTCGGGGGCCACTATTCGGCGCGACCTGGAAATCCTCGCGTCCCACGGCGTCCTACGCCGCGTGCATGGCGGGGCCCGCAGCCTCGTGGACCGCGGCGACAACCCGGGCTATGGGCAGCGCGAACTCGAGGACCAGGACGCCAAGGAGAGAATCGCCGTCGGCGTCGAACGGCTACTCCGCGACCGCGATCACGTGTGGCTGGACAGCGGTTCCACGGCCACGGAGATCGCGCGCCGGCTCGCGCAGCGGGAACTGACCATCATGCCGATGTCCCTTCGTGCGGTGGAGTTCCTGACCACGGACCTTGCCTCGGGACGGCGTCCCGGTCTCTTGTTGCCTGGCGGCAGCCTGGTTCCCGGCGAGCAGTCATTCCGGGGACCGATGGCAGAGGCCAACATCCGCTCTCTACGCTTTGACACCGCGATCGTCACTCCGTGTGCCATTAACCTCAAGGACGGCCTGCTGGCGCACGATCTCGAGGACGCCGCGATCAAGCGGGCAGGCCTGGAATCGGCCGGCCGGGTGATCGTGGCCTGCACAGGAAGTAAATGGAATGCACAGGCCGTGGCCTTGGTTGCAGCCATGGACGCGGTAGATGTCATTGTGACGGACCGGAAGCCAAACACTGAAGAACGCACCCTACTTGAAAATCTCTCCGTGGAAGTTGTGATCGTATGACCACCAGCACCCGAACCGCTCCGAACGTCAAAGCCGCGGCAATCGCCACTTTCCTGGTTTTCGGCATGAACGGGCTGGTCTTTGCCAGTTGGGCGGCCCGCATACCCGCCGTCACCCAGACCCTGCACCTGTCGTCGGGACAGATGGGCACACTCCTCCTGTGCACCGCCGTCGGGTCCCTTGTGGCGCTGCCCTCCGCGGGGTGGGTTGTCGGCAGGATCGGTACGGCCAATACCGTCCGCGCTGCCGGTCTGCTGGCCGCCTCTGCCGGAGCGGCCATCGCGTTCTCCTTGATGGCCGGCTCCGTGGTCGCCACCGCGCTCGCGCTGTTTTTCTTCGGCGTCGGGGTTGGGCTATGGGATGTGTCGCAGAATATCGAAGGGGCCGACGTCGAACATCGCCTCGGGCGCACCATCATGCCGCAGTTCCACGCGGCTTTTAGCGGGGGTGCCTTTGTGGGTGCGCTGGTTGGCGCGTGGCTTTCCGAGATCGGCGTTGGACTACCGGAGCACCTGTTGGTGATTGCCGGCGTCGTGGTCCTTCTCACTTTGACGGCGCCGCGTTACTTCATGCCCCACGAAGCCACAGGAACAATGCCCGACGGCGGCGCGCCCGCCGTGAAGGGCCCGTCGGCTTGGCGGGACACCCGTACCCTGTTGATCGGTGTGGTGGTGCTGGGAGCGACCCTCACGGAAGGGGCCGGAAACGACTGGATCGCCAAGGCCTCGGTCGATGGCTTGAATACTTCCGAATCGGCAGGCGCGCTTTTGTTTGCGCTCTTCGTGGCGGCGATGACGCTCATGCGCTTCTTCGGCGGCCGCGCGATCGACAGGTTCGGGCGCGTAGCCGTGCTGCGGGTCAGCATGGCCGCCGCAGCAGTGGGCCTGGCCCTCTTCGTTTTCGCGGGCGATCTCATCCTTGCCGGGGTGGGTGCGGCTCTTTGGGGTATCGGCGCGGCTTTGGCTTTCCCGATGGGCATGTCCGCTGCTGCCGATGATCCTAAGCACGCAGCCGCGCGCGTCTCGGTGGTCTCGACAATCGGTTATGTAGCGTTTCTCGCCGGGCCGCCGCTTCTGGGATATCTAGGTGACCACACCGGCATCCACATGGCCCTGCTTGCGATCGGGGCGCCGATTCTGATCGCACTGTGGCTGGCCGGCGCCGCGAAACCTTTGGCGAAAAGCAACTGACCCGCAGTTGTTGTCGTTATGAGGCGTCAAAACGACAACAACTGCGAGCTAGTTGGGTGGGTACGGCGCTGGGGAGCAATTGGGTGGTTACGGTGCCGAGGTGGCAGGTGCCGAAGGAACCGCGCTCGGCGACGCCCCGTTGGTCGGAGCGCCGCTCTGCCGGTTCCGTCCTTGGCCGCCCTGGCCGTTGAAGTTCTGGAACTGGCCGCGGCCGGGACGGGCCTGGCCGGCATCCATGAGCTTGGTGACGCCAACGCCTCCGAAGAAGCCGACAGCAACAAGCAGCACGGCAAGGAGGATCTGCGTCAGGCGGCCCATCTGGAACCGCTTCTTGGGCACGAACGGCTCCGGCGCTTGGGGTTGGCCCCAACCCTGTCCGGTGGGTTCCTGGCCGGTGGCTTGCAGGACCGCGGTGGGCTGTCCGGCGTTGGGCTGTTGGGTGTAGGGCTGCTGGGGCTCCGGCTGGTTCGTGGGGCCGGGCTCCGGTGCTGAATAGGACATTTGTGGATCTCCTGTTGGCTGTTTCTTTTTGAGTTGCTGGGGAGTGGAAGGTGGGCGGCTATTCGTACCGCAGGGCGTCGATGGGCCTTAGTTTCGCAGCCTTGTTGGCCGGGTAGATTCCGAAAATCAAGCCGATTGCAGCCGATACCAGGAACGACAGCCACACGGTCCACCACTGGACTTCGGGTTGCGTTCCGAGCAGGGGGAACGCGCTGCCGATGTAGCCTGCGGCAATTCCCAGCACCCCGCCGATCAGCGAAATGATGAGCGATTCGATCAGGAACTGGCTCACGATGCTGCCCCGCGAGGCTCCGATCGCCTTGCGGATGCCGATTTCGCGGGTACGTTCGGTGACCGTTACGAGCATGATATTCATGACGCCGATTCCGCCCACCAGGAGCGAAATGCCGGCCACGGCACCCAAGAGGATGGTCAGCGTGGCCGTGGTGGTGGTGGCTGTCGTGAGGATCTGCGCTTGGTTGCGCACTTGGTAGTCACGGTTGGCGGAGGTGACGTTATGCCTGGCATCGAGGATCATCTGAACCTCGTTCTGTGCCTGGTTCATCACGTCCGCTGATTTCGCCTGGACAGTGATGGAGGCAAGCGACGGCGAGTATCCGGTGAACTTGTCCTGGGCCGCACTGTAGGGGATCACCACAATGTCGTCTGGATCGTTGAGGCCCGAGGACCCCTTTTGGGCCAGGACGCCGGAGACCACGAAGTTCTGGCCGTTGAGGGCGATCGTCTGCCCCACCGCCGAGGTCACCGAGCTGCCCACCAGGTCCTGCGCAACGGTGTTGCCGATCACGGCAACTGCGGTGCCGCTGCTGGCGTCGCCGTCGCTGAAGTAGGACCCCGCCGCGAGCGTGTCGTTCGAAATGGAAAAGTACGACGGCGTGGTCCCCACGAATGTTGCGACCGCGTGGGTTGCGTCCTGGTAAGTACCCGTGACGTTCTGTGCCGTGACCACCGGAGCCGTTGCGGCGACGTCGGGGGCCATGACGGGATCCGTCAGCGCGGCCATGTCCTGGAGCGTGAGGTTGGTGCCACGGGACCGCGGACCGGTGACGGCTTGTCCGCCGCCCGCGGCGCGGCCGCCTGCGGTCGTCTGGCGGCTCACGGTGAGTACGTTGGTTCCCAGTTTGCCGATCTGGGCCTTGATGGCGTTGGAGGTTCCGGCTCCCACGGCCAGCAGGATGATGACGGAGGCGATGCCGATCAAGATGCCCAAGGTGGTGAGGATGGAGCGCATCTTGTTGGCCATCACCCCGGTCAGGGCGAAGCGGACTGATTCGGCGATCATCATGCCGGCACCGCCGTCGCTACTGGGTGCGCATTAACGGCTCGGATCCGGTGGTCCTCAATGATGTGCCCGTCCTGGAAGCGCACAACACGGTTGGCCCGCGCAGCGACGTCCGCCTCGTGGGTGATCATCACGATGGTCCGGCCGTTGGCGTGCAAGGACTCGAAGAGATCCAGGATTTCGTGTGAGGACTTGGTGTCCAGTGCACCCGTCGGCTCGTCTGCCAGCAGCAGCACCGGGTTGGTCACGAGTGCCCGGGCGATGGCAACACGCTGTTGCTGTCCGCCGGAGAGCTGTGAAGGCTTGTGGTCGGCCCGCTCCGCCAAACCCACGGAGTCGAGCACTTCCAGGGCCCGCTCGCGCCGTTCCTTGCGGTGCACTTTTGCGTACGCGAGGGGCATGGAGACGTTGTCCACTGCCCGCGTGCGTGGAATCAGGTTGAAGTTCTGGAAGACGAAGCCGATTTTCCGGTTGCGGATCTGCGCGAGCTGGAATTCGTCCAGGGTCCCGGTAGCGATGCCGTCCAGGTGATAAGTCCCCTGGGTGGCGCCGTCGAGGCAACCGATGATGTTCATCATGGTGGACTTTCCGGAGCCCGAGGCCCCGATGATGGCCACGAAGTCGCCCCGGTCAATGGAGATGCTGACGGAATCGAGTGCCCGTACTTCGGCCTCCCCTTTGCCATAGATCTTGCTGACGGAGTCCAGTTGGATGACGGCGTCGTTCACGGCTGCTTACCCGCCATTTCCGCGGGTGCCACCAGTGCCGCCAGTAACTCCGGCGCCTCCTGTTCCACCGAACCCGCCCGTACCGCCAAGTCCGCCCGTCCCGGTTCGTCCGGTGGTGCCGGTGGTGTCGAGGGTGGAGGAGATGGCAGGGAGTTCAATCTGATCGCCAGCGCTGAGTCCGGTGAGCACCTGGGTGCGGCCATTGTCCGTGATCCCGGTGGTGATGGTCACCGCCGTCGAGGTTCCGTTCTTCATCACGTTGACGGTCTGCTTGGTCCCGGTGGTCGTGATGGCCAGCGACGGCACCGTCAAAGCGTTCTTGGCGGTGGCCGTCGTCACGGAGATGTTTGCGCTCTGGCCGAGCCGGAGGGCAGCCGGGGGGTTCTTGATGGAGATCGTCACGGGGTAGCTGACCACGTTGTTCGTTGTTGTGGCGTTCTGGGCGATTGCCGTGATGGTGCCGGTGACGGGTGCCGCGGTGGGGTCGGTCTTGAGCGCCGGGAAGGTGAAGGTGGCGGAGTCGCCGGTCTTCATGGCGGCAATGTCGGATTCGGCGAAGTTGGCGATGACCTGCAGATGCGCGGTGTCGCTGATGGTGATCAGTCCGGACGACGATGTGCTCGCCGCGCCTGCGGAAGAGCTGCTGGAGGAAGGGGAAGCCCCGGAAGAACCGGAAGCCGAGGACCCGGATGAGCCGGAGCTGCTGCCCGCATTGCCTCCGACGACGGCGTTCACAGCGGTGACCGTTCCTGAAACCGGGGCCGCGAGCGAGCAGGACGCCAGGTTTTTGGTTGCGGTGTCGACGGCAATTTGGGCCGACGTCGTATTGGATGTGGCGCCCCCACCGCTTTGGGCGGAATTCAGGGCCGTCGCAGCCGAGGCGATCTGCTCTTTGTCCTTGAGGGCGGAACTGGCTTGCTGGTTGACGGCCTGGGTCAGTGCCTGGTTGTCCTTGGCCAGCTGGGCCTGTGCCGTGTTGAGCGCGTTCTGGGCCGGCTGGCTGCTGGGCTGGGCGCTGGCAGCGGTCTGGGCCGCAGCAACAGTCGCATTGTCGTTGTTCACCGCTGTCTGCGCGGCGGCCACGGCACTGGCTTGCTGGCTCGCGTCCAGGTTGGCCGTTTGTTGGGCGTTGGCCAGGCTCTGATTCGCCGAAGCTACCTGGTTGCTGGCTGAGGCCTGCTGTTGGTTTGCCTGCGCGGCGGCCGAATCCAGTTGGGCCTGGGCGACGGCCAGGGCGTTCTGGGCGTTCGTCGGATCAATCGTCACCAGCACCTGCCCGGCCGTGACTTGCTGACCGGTCACGGCGGAAACAGTGGCGATGGGCCCGGTGCAGTTCTGCGCGTTGATGACCGTGGTGCTTGCGGGCGAGACGTTTCCGCTCGCCGTAGAGACGGCGGCGAGGTCCGCTGCGCTGACCGCGACGGTGCGGGCGGTGGTGTCGGCGGCCGTTTGCGGCACGCCGTTCAGCACGAAGAAGGCGCCGGCGGCAATGCCGATTACGGCCACCCCGATGCCGCTGTTGATGAGTTGAGGCTTTGAGAGCATGCCCGAAGACTATGATCGCTCTCTTGGAGAAGACCGAGTGCTACCTGATCGTTTACCCTATGTGACGCCCTGCGCGGTGTGCCGATTCCCTCGAGTATGTGGGGAAGAACGACCTCCACAATCCCACATCCTAACCAGCCCGCCGATAGTCTGGTGGAATGCCAAGCATGCTGCGATGGGGATCAGGGCGGATAGCGCGACTCGATCGGGCGACGGTCCGAGCAGTCTCGCGGTGGCCGGAGGGCTCGCATGACGCCGTTCTGAAAAACCTCTCGGAGGCCGCTACAAAGGGCAAGCTCTGGTTTGCTGTCGCTGGCGTTTGCGCGGCATTTCCGGGTAAGCCACGTAACGCGGCGATTCACGGACTCCTGGCCCTTGGCGTTGCGTCGGCCGTCACCAATCTCGGTTTCAAGACGCTTCTTCCGCGGACGCGGCCATTGCCCGAGCTCCTGCCGGCATTCCGCTTTGTCAACCCGCAGCCCACAAGCTCCTCGATGCCGTCGGGTCACTCAGCATCTGCTGTCGCATTCACTCTTGGTGTCGCCCTGGTGAATCCCCGCCTTGGTGCAGTTTTGGCTCCTGTTGCCGCGGGCGTGGCGTATTCCCGGGTTCACACAGGCGCCCACTGGCCCTCCGACGTCGTGCTCGGCTCGGCGATCGGCGCCGGAGCGGCCCTCCTGACGCGAAAATGGTGGCCGGCCCGCCCTCCCGTTCCGGACACGGACCGTTCACCGGCCGACGCGCCCGGTGTCGGCGACGGCGAGGGGTTGAGCATTGCGGTCAATGCCCTTGGCGGTTCCTACTCGCCGGAGACCGAAACCCAGCTTCGGGAAATATTCCCCAAGGCGCATATAAGCCTCATTTCCGATGGCGATGATGTGGTAGCCCAAATCAAGGCCGAGGCAGGGCGGCCCGGGACGAAGGCTCTGGGCGTGTGGGGCGGCGACGGAACCGTCGGCGCTGCCGCGGCGGCCGCCGTCGAGCGCTCGCTGCCTTTGCTGGTGCTGCCCGGTGGAACACTCAACCATTTCGCACGTGACGTGGACGCCCGGTCCCTCGAAGGGGCCCTCAAGGCCGCCAAAACGGGAGCAGCAGCATGGACGGACCTGGGCCATGTGAGCGCGGGCCGCGGCGTCGATGGCAAGGACGAGACCACCGAGCTCATCATGCTCAATACGGCAAGCGTCGGCGTTTACCCCAACTTGGTGCGGCGACGCGAACGGCTGCAGCCCGCCTTGGGGAAGCCCCTCGCGGGACTTGTCGCAGGCCTGCGCACTTTCGGCGCGGCAACGCCGACCACCCTCCGGATCAACGGTGTCCCCCACAAGTTGTGGATCCTCTACTTGGGCCGGGGCCGCTACTACCCGCGGGACCTGGCGCCATTGACGCGTCCCGTGCTTGACGACGGCGTGCTGGACATCCGCATGGTCACGGCCGATGAGCCCTTTGCACGGCTGCGCTTGCTGTGGGCGATCCTCACCGGAACCGTGGGTACATCGAAAGTGACCCACCTCAGCGAAGCCGCGGAGCTCAGCATCGAAGCGATCGGTGAACCACTCGTGATTGCGGTTGACGGCGAGCCCCTGCCCGGTGTGCGGACCGCGGAGTTCACGGTGAAACGCCGGGCGCTGCGGGTGTATTCACCGCTTTACTAGAGTTTTCCTAGCGCTTTCCCGGTGCCCGGAAGTCCACGTCGCGGCCCGCATCATCCATAGGGACTACCCTGAGCGGCCCCTGAATCATCCCTGAGACCGGCGAATTCCGCCGTGCCGGTGGCTAGCGTTGTACCTACAGTCACCACATAGCTGCAGCAAGCGGAGGGAACGCTTCCATGATTGAGGCAACAGGCTTGAGGAAGGTCTACGGCGCAAAGACAGCCGTGGACGGAATCAGCTTCACCGTACAGCCCGGGAAAGTCACGGGCTTCCTTGGCCCGAACGGCGCCGGCAAGTCCACCACCATGCGCATGATCATGGGTCTCGACCGCCCGACGTCGGGCGACGTCATTGTCAACGGCAGGCACTACTCCCAGCACAAAGACCCGCTCCACCAAGTGGGAGCGCTGCTCGATGCCAAGGCGGTGCACACCAGCCGCAGCGCGTACAACCATCTGCGGGCCATGGCCGCAACCCACGGGATTCCGAACTCGCGCGTTGAGGAAGTCATCGAGATGACCGGCCTCACCGCCGTTGCCAAGAAGAAGGCCGGGGGGTTCTCCCTCGGCATGGGCCAGCGGCTTGGCATCGCCAACGCACTCCTGGGCGATCCCCAGACGCTCATCCTCGACGAACCGGTCAACGGACTGGATCCCGAGGGCGTCCAGTGGGTCAGGAACCTTGCGCGCTACCTGGCAAGCCAGGGCAAGACCATCTTCATTTCCAGCCACCTCATGTCCGAGATGGCCCAGACAGCGGACCACCTCATTGTGATCGGTCGCGGCAGGATCATCGCCGACACCACAGTGGATGCGCTGATTGAGAGCCAGTCCCGCAAGCGCACTTTGGTCCGTACCTCGGAGACCACTCGCTTGTCCGAGTTGCTGGCCCGCGACGGTGTCCGGGTGGAGCAGAACGAACGGGAAACCCTGGAAGTGTACGGAGTGGAGCCGCTCCGCATCGCCGAGCTCGCCCTGGACAACCGGGTCCTGGTTTACGAACTCACTCCGCTCACGTCGTCGCTGGAAGAGGCCTACTTCCAGCTCACCAAGGACGAGGTGGAATACCACTCGCACATCACCGGCGGACCGGCAGCACCAGGCGGGCCGCTTGACGGAAGCCCCGCCGGCGTCGGCGCCACATCCGCGGCCACCATGGAAGGGATCCAGTCATGAGCACCACCACCATCAGCAAGAAACATGCGGTCCCGTCAGCCGGGGCCGGTGGCGTCACTTTCCTCCGGGTACTGAACTCCGAATCCATCAAGTTCCGCACCCTCATGAGCACCAAGCTCCTGTTGGTCCTGACCTTCGTTGCCATTGTCGGCATCGGCCTGTTGTCCGCCCTGGTCCGCTGGAACTTCATCAACCAGATGGTCGAAGTCGGCCGGCAGGGTCATAAGGAAACGGTGCAGCAAGCTGTAGCCTCCTTCCCGCCGGGTTCGGGATTCGATCTTTACAACCTGCCGAACGCCGGACTCAACATCGGCATCCTGGTCATGGGATCCCTTGCCGTGCTCTTCATTGCCTCCGAGTACGCCACCGGCATGATCCGGTCAACCATGAATGCGGCTCCGGGACGGCTCTCCACCTTCGGCGCCAAAGCCGTGGTCCTGGTTGTGGTCTCCTATGTCCTTTCCGTCGTGGCCGGCGTCGTGACCTTCCTGGTGGCGTCGCCCATGTTCGCCAACTTCGGCCTTGACCTCGGATGGAACACGGATGGTGTCCTCTACAGCGTCTTCACCGGAGGCCTTTACGTCTCCGGGGTCGCGCTGATCGGCCTCTCTCTCGGAACACTGTTGAAGAACCCGGCCGGCGGCATCACTGTCCTGGTAGGCATCATGTTCGTCCTCCCGTTCGCCGGCCAATTCCTTGGCCTCGCACCCGGAGACTTCTGGAAGTACGTCCCCCAGTACCTGCCCAGTGAGGCCGGCGGGCGCTTCTTGTCGATCGGCCACGTAGACGGCACCCTGGATCCATGGGCGGGCGGCCTCGTGTTCCTTGGCTACGTCATCTTGTTCATGATTCCTGCCCTCATTGTGCTCAAGAAGCGCGACGTCTGATTCGCAATCCACGGACACCCGCTCGGGCAAGGCCACTAGGCTCAAGCCATGAGTGAAGAGTTGCCAGCACAGGACGCGTCGGCCCACGTGGCCGACGCGTCCTTTGCTGAAATCACGCTGCGCCGCCGTGGCAGGATCCGCCGCTATCTTTTTGAGCACCCGCGGGTCATGGACGCGGTGGTGGTGCTTTGCTATTCGCTGCTGGCTCTTCCTACGTTCATCAGCTCGATCGTGGATGGCAAGTGGTTCGCCGCCTTGCTGCTCGTTGCCATTGCAGCCATCCTGTTCCTTCGACGCCGCAATCCACTCAGTGTCACTGCGGCGGCTGCCGTCCTCGAGGTGGCCGTGACGCTGTTGAATCCCTGGGGTTCGAACGTCTCGGCGGGATTGTGGTTCGCGCTGTACGCCGTGGCCGTGGCGAGGACCCGGAGATTCGCGTTGACGGTGTTTGGGGCGGCGAGCCTGCCGCTGACCCTCGTGTACCTGTTCATGTGGACCAGCCCGGCGACCCCATCCAACGGAGAGGCGATTCCGGAGAATTTCCACCTCATCAGCAACATCGCCGCCGCGGCCAGCATTCTGTTGTCCAACCTGATCGCCACCGGGATTGGCATTTCGGTGCGGCAGGGGCGTGAGCACGAAAGCGAAATCAGGGCGTGGGCAGCCCGCACGGCCCGCTTGGGGTCCGTCACCGAACGCAACCGGATCGCCCGGGAGATGCACGACGTCGTGGCCCACTCCCTCACTGTCATGATCAGCCTTTCGGACGGCGCCGCCGTCGTGGTCAAGAAGGATCCGGAGCGCGCAGGTGAGGTGCTTGGCGAACTCTCCCGAACCGGCAGGACTGCGCTGGCCGACATGCGCCGCGTCCTTGGCGTGCTGCGGGACGACTCAGCCCGCCCGGCGACTTTGGAGCCGTTGGTTTCCGGGCACGACCTGAGCAAGCTGCTCGATGGATTCCGGACTGCAGGGCTGCCGTTGCACTATTCGCACACGGGACCGGCCCTTCCTGAAGACCCGGCGTTCCAGCTCACCGTCTACCGGATCGTGCAGGAATCCCTGACCAACGTGCTCAGGTACGGCCGTTCCTCGAGCCAAGTGGATGTGAGGATCGTGCGGGAGAGCGACTCGGTCACCATTGAAGTGCTCGACGACGGCCGAGGCTCCCGGGATGCGGGCACCGAAGAAGCGGTCTTGGGAACGGGCCAGGGCATCGCGGGAATGCGTGAACGTGCGGGAATTTATGCTGGAACCGTGGATGCCGGTCCTGGAATGCACGGCGGGTGGCGCGTCCATGCTGAGCTTAACTGGAATGGCGACAAGGGGAAATCATGACCGACAATGCTCCCATCAGGGTTCTGCTGGTGGACGACCAACCCCTGCTGCGCATGGGATTTCGGCTCATCCTGGAAGGCGAAGACGATCTCGAGGTAGTGGGCGAAGCCTCCGACGGCGCCGAAGCCGTACGGAAGGTCGAGGAACTGGAACCGGACGTGGTGCTCATGGATGTCCGGATGCCTGCCTTGGATGGAATCGAAGCCACACGGCGGATTACGGCCTCGGCATCCAACGCCAGGATCATCATCCTGACGACCTTTGACCTTGATGAATATGCATTCTCAGGCCTTCAGGCAGGGGCCTCCGCGTTCCTGCTCAAGGATGTTGCGCCTGCTGAGTTGGTCCAGGGCGTCCGTCTTGTGGCCAGCGGCGACGCCGTGGTGGCTCCGAGGGTCACCCAGCGGCTCCTGGAGACCTACGTCCGCGGGGGTCGCATGCCCGGCCACGCCACAGCCCAGCCCCGAGATCCGCTGCTCGAAGAATTGACGCCCCGCGAAACCGAGATGCTGGAAGCTATCGCCGCAGGGCTGTCCAACGCGGAAATCGCCCACAAGTTCTTCCTGTCCGAGGCCACGGTCAAGACCCACGTCCGGCGGATCCTCACCAAGCTGCACCTGCGGGACCGGGTGCAGGTAGTGGTGTACGCGTACGAAACAGGACTCGTGATCCCGAGCAACCCTGATTACTAACGTCAGCCTGAGCTCTCTTTGGCCGCTTAGCTTTAAATGCAGGCGGAACTGAGGATTCTCTCCATCATGGATTTCCTGGATGACCCTGTCAGGCATCGGGGCGCTCCGCTATGGTATGGCTCATGGGGGAACCGCGGAGCGAAGTTGTCGGGCAAAGTAACCAGGCTGCTTCTCGCCTGGGGACTGAAGCGCCGGGCAAGTTCTGGATGCTGGCGTGGTTGGCGTTCCTTCCGTTTGCCTTGATTCGGTCCGAAAACCTCGCCGAGTCAGATACATTTTGGCAGGTCCGCACGGGGCTCCTTACGATCACCGAAGGCCGAATTCCCTCAGTGGATCCGTTTTCGTGGACCGTCAGCGGAAAACCATGGACGCTAAACTCGTGGGCTTTCAACGTCGTCCTCGGATTCTCTTACGAAGCGGCCGGTTTGGTGGGTGTTGCTCTTGTCTGCGCATGCTTCGTCGCCGTCATCTGTGGACTGGTGCTGCTTCTCGCCCGGCGACTGGGAGCAGCGCCGGTACCGTCCGCTTGGGTGCTTCTGATTGGAGCGCCATTGTTGACATTGTTTTTGTCGGCGCGGCCCCAGCTCGTGGATTACATTGCCGTCCTGGCACTCGTGATGCTCCTACAGCGGCTGGTAGAGGTGCCTAAGCCGGTTTGGCCGCTCATTGCTATCGCCGTCCTGACGATTCTTTGGGTCAACTTGCACGCGGGAGCCTTGCTGGGCGTGGCAATTGTGGGTGCCAGTGCCCTTTTGGTGTTCTTGAGACGAAGCACGCGCAGCCGATCAGGCTGGTTTCTGGCAGCGCTACTAGTAACAATGCTTTGCTCACTCGTAAATCCTTACGGCGCAGGGCTGCTCGCCCAAACGCTGCAAGTCAAGACTGAATCGACTGTCATTACGGAATGGCAGCCATTCAACCCGGCTGATCCATTGCAGCTTGTTATGTTGGCCATCGGTCTTCTCGGACTTGGCGTTGCGGCACGCCGAGGAGACCCGGTATTCACGGCCGCAATCGCAGTTGCGGCCTGCGGATCAGTGGCTGCAATGCGCGTCCTTCCAATCCTTGTCTTGCTGGCGTTGCCGGTTCTGGCGGCGTTTGCGTCACACGAGGTGGTGTTGCGCTACTTTGCCAGTCGCCGACGGTTGTTCTTCCAAGGTGCCACCGCCGTCCTCGTGATCGCTATAGGGCTGGCAGTTTTCAATCTCCCTTTCTTCGGCCGTCCGGATCCAGCACATTTCCCACGCGCAGCAATCCAGGCCATTCCGGCTGGTTGCAAGTTGTTCAACGAATACCAGCTAGGCGGACTGGTGATCCTAGAAAGGCCCGATGTCCCGGTGTCCATTGATTCGCGAAACGATCTCTATGGCGCGGAGCGGGTCACGCAATCCTTGCGCGTCCTCGACGGCCAAGGGGATCTGAACGAAGGGCTGCGCGGTGCGGACTGCGTCCTGGTACCTCCCGCTACCGGGCTGGCCCGCTGGCTAAACACAAACCCCGGCTGGGTCCTCAAATCAGCCGAACCCACGGCAGAATTGTTCATCCGACGTTGAACGAGGGGCCGGCAAATCCGCGGCCGCGGCTAGACTCGAAGCCATGCCTTCGAACTCCGCTGCAGAACACATCCAGGACCTTGGCGCGTATGTGAGCGCATCGCCGTCGAGCTTCCACGCGGTCCACGAGGCCGCGCACCGCCTCGATGCGGCAGGTTTCACGGCCCTTGATGAACTTCTGCCATGGGAGGGCGGGGCTGGGAGCTTCTACGTGATGCGCGATGGCGCCCTCATCGCCTGGGTGACGCCGGAAGGCGCAACTCCGACTACGGCGTTCAATATCCTCGGCGCCCACACGGATTCTCCGTCCTTCAAGCTCAAGCCCAAGCCGACGACAGGCAAGTTCGGCTGGCTCCAGGCCGGCATGGAGGTCTACGGCGGCCCTTTGTTGAACTCCTGGCTGGATCGTGAGCTTCGGCTCGCGGGCCGGCTCGTGATGCTGGACGGCACCCAGCACCTCACAGCTACCGGACCGCTCCTGCGCTTCCCGCAGTTGGCCATCCACCTGGACCGGGCTGTCAATGACGGCCTCACGCTCGACAAGCAACAGCACATGAACCCGGTTTTCGGCCTCGGCGATCCCGATTCCGCGGACGTCCTGGCAATCCTGGCGGACTCCGTGGCCGGGGCTTCCGTGGATCCCGCGCAGATCGGTGGCTACGACATCGTCGTCGCGGACACCCAGGCGCCTGAGCAGTTCGGTGCCAAGGGCGAGTTCTTCGCTTCAGGACGGCTCGACAACCTCTCTTCAACCCACGCCGGGCTTGCGGCACTTATTGCGCACGCAGCCGCGGGTGCGCCGACAGCCGGCCCCATCGCCGTCCTGGCCGCCTTCGACCACGAAGAAATCGGCTCTGCCTCGCGCTCCGGGGCCTGCGGACCCATCCTCGAAGACATCCTCACCCGGATCTCCGACGGATTCGGCGCCACCGTGAGTGAACGGCGGCAGGCGTTGTCGGCGTCGTTCTGTGTTTCCGCGGATGCAGGCCACGCCGTCCACCCCAATTACCCCGAGCGGCACGATCCCGCCAACCGGCCCATCCTCAATGGCGGACCGCTCCTGAAGATCAACGCCAACCAGCGTTACGCCACGGACGCCACCGGCGCGGCCTTCTGGGCCCGGCTCTGCGGCGTGGCGGGTGTCCCCTACCAGGAGTTCGTCTCCAACAACGACGTCCCGTGCGGCTCTACCATCGGTCCGCTGACGGCTACCCGCCTGGGCATCAGGACGGTCGACGTCGGCGTGCCGCTTTTGTCGATGCACTCGGCACGCGAGCTATGCGGCGTTGAAGACCCGCGCCACCTGGCCACGGTGGCGGAGTTGTTCTTCCGAACAGCGATCTAGCTCAGGATGCGAGGCTGACCACGAGGTTGATCGTGGTGGCCAGGATCCCGACGCCGAAAACGTAGGCGAGCAGGCTGTGCCGCAAAGCAGCGGACCGCATTGCCCTGGTGGTGATCGACGTGTCCGAGACTTGGTAGGTCATCCCCAGGCTGAATGCCATGTACGCGAAATCCGTGTATTGCGGCGGTTCTTTCTGGTTGAATTCGATGCCTTGGGGTGGATCGGACGTGTAGTACACCTCGGCATAACGCAAGGTGAAGAGGGTGTGGACCAGGAGCCACGAGGCCGCTGCACCAACGAGGGCCAGCAGGGCGAGCATGAATTTGTCGAATCCGTGCGCATCCTTGGCGCCGATCATCACGAGCACGACGGCTGCCAGGGAACCGACGGCGGCACACAGGATGAGGAGGTCGGCGGTGGAGCGCCGCGGATCCTCTTCGGTAGCATGGCTTCTCGTCTGATCGGCCTTCATCGGGGTGATGATCGTCCACACGAAAACGTTGTAGACCACCGCGGCCACGGCCCAGCCCGCGGCGGGTGCGTAGATCCACTGACCCCATATTCCGGTCGCTACGGCCGCAGCGATGCCGGTGACGATCATTAGCCCGAACCGCAATCGGGAACGTTTGGCACGGGCAGTCTTCGGACGTTGGTTCTTTGCTGCGGCGTTCATAGTCAGATCATGGCACGCGGGTTGGCCGGCCCCGGCGTCACGCCACGCAGATTTTTAGCGTGCGGCGTGGAGCCGCGACCCGGAAAACCGGGGGATCCCGACGTCGGACGGTCCAGCAAGTTGCGCGGCGTGACGGCTTAGCTGCGTTGCCGGCTTAGCTGACAGGCCGGGGTGCGAACATGATGACGGCCACGCCCAGGATGCAGATCATGGCGCCGATGACGTCCCAACGATCCGGGCGGAAACCGTCCATGAGCATTCCCCAAGCCAATGATCCGGCGATGAACACCCCTCCATATGCTGCGAGGACACGGCCGAAGTGTGCGTCAGGCTGGAACGCCGCCACGAACCCGTAGATGCCGAGGGCCGCGATCCCAAGGCCAGCCCACCACCACGGTTTGGCTTCCCTGACTGATTGCCACACGAGCCACGCCCCGCCGATCTCGGCGACGGCCGCGAGGACAAACAGTGCGACGGATTTGAGCATGGTCATGGGTTCAGTCTGCCTGAGCCGCGAAAGTTATCCACATACGCGACGCCGCGCGTTCCACCTTGCCGACACGCCGAATAGGCTTAGAGGCGGGAAATGGACTAAGATATTGAAGTCTGTGCTGCGCCCTGCTTCCGCTTCTGGAAGCGGTCAGCAGCACTGTTCATCGCAAATGAACCTCCTGTTACGGAAATGCCGTAACCGCTTAGCCCAAAGGAGGTGGGTTCACATATGCGTCCTTACGAATTGATGGTAATCATCGACCCCGAGGTCGAAGAGCGTACCGTAGAGCCGTCGCTTCAGAAGTTCCTCAATGTCATCACTACCGATGGTGGAACCATCGAAAAGGTTGACATCTGGGGCCGCCGTCGCCTCGCTTACGACATCAAGAAGAAGTCCGAAGGTATCTACGCTGTGGTGAACTTCACCGCCAAGCCGGAAACCGCCAAGGAACTTGACCGCCAGCTGAGTCTCAACGAGACCATCATGCGCACCAAGATCACCCGCCCCGAAGAGCAGAAGGTCGTTGCTGAGTAATTTCAGCTCCAGGCTTTCATTCTTTACCCCGCAGGAACGAACAAGGAGGCAGTAGATGGCAGGCGAAACCACTATTACGGTCATCGGTAATCTCACCAATGACCCCGAACTGCGGTTCACACCGTCAGGCTCGGCGGTAGCGAACTTCACCATCGCTTCTACTCCCCGGACCTTCGACCGCCAGTCCAATGAATGGAAGGACGGGGAAACCCTGTTCCTCCGCGCATCGGTATGGCGCGAAGCAGCTGAAAACGTCGCCGAATCCCTCACCAAGGGCATGCGCGTGATCGTTTCCGGCCGACTGAAGAGCCGTTCCTACGAAACCAAGGAAGGCGAGAAGCGCACCGTTATCGAGCTCGAAGTCGATGAAATCGGCCCGAGCCTGCGTTACGCCAACGCCAAGGTCAACCGCACCCAGCGCTCCGGCGGTCAGGGTGGTCAGGGCGGCTTCGGCGGCGGCAACAACAGCGGCGGCTTCGGAGGTGGCGGCGCTGGTGCAAACCAGGGCGGCAACTCCGGCGGAACATGGGGCGGCGGCCAATCCGCACCGCAGGAAGACCCCTGGGCTACCCCGGGTGTCAGCAATGCGGGCGGATGGGGCAACGGCCCGGATTCCGAACCTCCCTTCTAAACACTCATAAAAGCTCGACGCCGGAACCCGCCGGACGTGCCGCGAGGCACCCGGGTGGCGACCGCCGTCGAGCACCACCATCCCGTGGATCCATTCCACGGGCTCCATAGAAAAGGAGCTCCACGATGGCTAAGGCTGAACTCCGTAAGCCCAAACCAAAGTCCAACCCCTTGAAGGCCGCTGACATCACCGTCATCGACTACAAGGACGTAGCATTGCTGCGCAAGTTCATCTCCGACCGCGGAAAGATCCGCGCCCGTCGCGTCACTGGCGTCACGGTGCAGGAACAGCGCAAAATCGCCCAGGCAATCAAGAACGCCCGCGAAGTTGCTCTGCTGCCTTACTCCGGCGCTGGCCGCGGCTAAGGAAGGGATTAACTAACATGGCAAAGCTCATTCTGACCCACGAAGTAACCGGTCTCGGTGCTGCTGGCGATGTTGTCGAGGTCAAGGACGGTTACGCACGTAACTTCCTGCTGCCCCGCGGCTTCGCTCTGACCTGGACCAAGGGTGGCGAGAAGCAGGTTGAGTCCATCAAGGCTGCCCGCGCTGCTCGTGCCCACGCTTCGGTTGAAGCTGCACAGGCCCAGGCTTCTGCGCTTTCTTCCAAGAAGGTCAAGCTCGTAGTGAAGGCCGGCGAGTCCGGTCGTCTCTTCGGCACCGTCAAGCCGGCTGATGTCGCTGCCGCAGTTGAGGCCGCTGGCCTCGGCTCCATCGACAAGCGCAACGTTGAACTGCCGAACCACATCAAGTCCCTTGGTTCGTACCAGGCCAACGTCCGCCTGCACGAGGACGTTTCCGCTGTCATCGACCTCGAGGTCGTAGCAGCAAAGTAGCGTTATCTTTGACGTAGCTTGAAGGACCCCCGTCTCCGGTTTCCGGAGGCGGGGGTCCTTTGCTTTGCGCGCGTACCCCCGGTGATAGCCTGCCGGGGTGAACCTTGAAACGATGCGCACCAGGCCCTTCTCGCAAGTGGATGTCTTCACTGACGTGCCGTACCTCGGCAATCCGCTTGCCGTCGTCGTCGACGCTGAAGGGCTCAGCGCGGAGCAGATGCAGCACTTCGCCAACTGGACCAACCTGTCTGAGACCACCTTCCTGCTGCCGCCCAGCGATCCTGCGGCCGATTACCGCGTGCGGATCTTCACTGGCAGCGAGGAATTTCCTTTCGCGGGACATCCGACTCTCGGCTCGGCGCATGCGTGGCTGGCGGCCGGCGGTGTCCCGAAGCAGGAAGGGACGCTGGTTCAGGAATGCGGCGCAGGCTTGGTCAAAGTCAAGCTCGACGGCGGCCGCCTTGCCTTCGCGGCGCCGCCGCTGAACCGCTTCGGGCCCGTGGGCGAGGCAGCCATGGAACGGTTGGCCGCAGGCCTCCGGCTGCCCCAAGCGGCGCTTTTGGATGCGTCGTGGCTTGTCAATGGCCCCCAATGGATCGGCGTGCTGCTCGAATCGGCCGAGCAGGTCCTTGGCCTTGAGCCCGACCTTGCGGCGTTGGGGGATCTGAAGGTCGGTGTGATCGGGCCCCATGAGCCGGGTGCCGGCGTCGATTTCGAGGTCCGGACGTTCATTCCCGGAGACGCCATGGTGGAGGACCCCGTGACCGGAAGCTTCAATGCGGGGGCGGCCCAGTGGCTTATCGGCAGCGGCCGGGCTCCGGAGCAATACGTGGCCGCGCAGGGTACGGTGCTGGGCCGGGCGGGACGCATCCACGTCAAAGCGGAAGACGGGGACATCTGGGTGGGCGGGAGTTCGGTGATGTGCATCCAGGGAACCGTGCGTCTCTAACACCGTGCGTCTCTAACAGGGGAATAAAAGGGGCGCGGGCGCGGTTTGGGAGTATAGATGCAAACGCATGTACTCTGGTTTGAAGCCATCGAACCGCCCAGCAACAGGAGATCGCCATGGAGACCCGCCGCATAACCGTCCTTTCCGCCGGACTTGGCGTACCGTCGTCGAGCAGGCTTCTTGCAGACCAGCTCGCCGCATCGGCCAAGCGCCAGCTGGGCGATGCCGGGTACGAGGTGCAGGTGGACGTTGTCGAACTCCGGGACCTGGCCGTGGATATCGCCAACAACTTCGTCACCGGCTATGCCGCGCCGCGCCTCGCGGAGGTGATCGCCGGCGTCGAGGATTCTGATGGCATCATCGCCGTCACGCCCGTCTTCAGCGCCTCATACAGCGGGCTGTTCAAGTCGTTCATCGATGTTCTGGACCCGAAGTCCCTGGACGGCAAGGCAGTTCTCCTCGGTGCCACGGGCGGCACAGACCGCCACCAAATGGTGCTCGATTACGCCATGCGTCCGCTCTTCACCTACCTTCGCACCCGGATAACCCAGACGTCCGTTTTCGCCGGGCCCCAGGACTGGGGAAACACCGATGACGGAGCGTCGCCGCTATCGGTCCGCGTGGACCGCGCGGCCGGCGAGCTGACCCGGCTCCTGAGCGGCGGGCAGCCGCACCGCAAGGCGGACGCGATGGAATCCCTGCCGTTTGAGCAACTCCTCGCCGGGATCACCGCGGGACGCTAGGCGAGCCGGGCTGCGCCGCACCTGGCGTTAGTCGTCCAGCAGCTCGATGAACTCCCGGGCCTGCTTCATGCTGATATCGGAATGCTTGGTCAGGGCCAACGCTGCGGCTTCGATGTCGCCGCTCTTGGCCAAGGTACGGATCCGTCCGTAGATCTCGTCGTTGAGCATGTTGCTGCTCACTTCACGTGTGACGTCGCCCTTGCTGACGATTGCCCGGTAACGGTACGGGAAGTGTTCCGGCTCGTCGTCGTCGGGCATGAGGTCCTGCGGGGCGGGTTCGGGCTTGCGGAAGGGCTGCGGGTGCGCTGCAAGGGCGCCGACGGCGTCCCGTGAGGCACGCAGCCCCTCCCCGGTGGCGCTGAGGTACAGCTTGATGGCCGCCATGGCCTGGCCTTGGGCGATCAGGGAATACAGCTGCCGGTGTTGGTCCTCACTGAGCTTCGCGGCGGCCTCGCGGGCCAGCTCCACAGGGTCCACGGCAGCCTTGCCGGTGGCGGCATTGTCGCGAAGTTCCGCGGAGCGGCGGGAGAGCGCGCGGCTGATCAACAGCACGCCGACCATGACGGCCGCCAGTATCAAGACCGGAACGAGTAGGGATGACATGCGCTAAAGCCGATCTATGTAGTTCTTGGCGGTCAACAAGTCCGAGTGGGTTTGCTGGCGCAGGAGCTTGATCGCCTGGATCTTCTGCCCACTGCGGACCATTCCCTGCAATTGCAGGGCGAACTGTGGATTCAACTGCCCGTTGGGCAGAATGGGGCCGTTGTAGCCGGCCTGGCCGACTCCCGGGCTGGCCCCGGCTTGCGCCCTGAGCGCGGCCCGCGACTGGCTGTCCTGCTGGGACTGTTGCTGGGCGTTTTGGCTCGGCCTGGTGGACGCATCGATACGGGCCCTTGCCGCCGTCGCCGCCTGCACTTGGGCGGCCTGGTGGGCTGCCGAGCGGGCGGCCAGCTCACGTTGGTAGCGCTCGGCGTCGGACAGCCCTGAGTTGCGTGGCTTGAATGCCGCCGTCAGGGCCCAAATCACAGCCACAAGGATGACAACGGGCATTGCGACCAGCAGTACATCCCCAATGGTGAAACCCATACCTAGAGCTTATGTCAGAACGCGGTTATCCACAGCACATTCCTGCTCCGGCATAGCTTCTGAGAGCCGGCTGTCAAATTCCGGGAGAGATTGTGGGGAGTATCACATTTTCGGCATATTTATCCCTCCCCGGACGCTTGCACGAAGGGAACGGCGCGGATTGAGTGAATCGGCCTGTGGATGATCCCCTGAAGAAAATACTTTTGATCCACATGGCACGAAGAACGTTTTCCCAGCTCAGGGCCTATTTGCCGCAAAAAGAATTTCTCTTTCCACAGGGTCATGCACAGACTGTGCACAAGTAGGGGTGCGTATTCCACACTTTATCCACAGGCCCGGCTTGGTGCCTCGGAAAAGCAGGGCTAACGTGGCTGAGTACCTGCTTTAGGTACTTGGAAAACCCCTGTTTCTTGTGGACGACACCCGGTGCCGTCGAAAAGCAGCGCGCCCGCGGACCTGTCTGTGGATAAGTTGTGGAAATCTCGGGGAACCAAAATTGTCGGTGCCCTACGGAACAGTTTGGACCAGCCGGCATAAACGGCGCGGTCGGAGCAACCCACACCTGGGCATTGGCCTACCGCACCGCCGGGAACAGTTATCTGCGCGGTACACAATGGAGGACGGCTTGTCAGTTACGCACTTGGATTCGATCGAGGGCGGCCGGACATCGGACGCCAGCCGCAAACCTCCCCAGGACATTCCCGCTGAGCAGTCGGTTCTGGGCGGCATGATGTTGTCCAAGGACGCCATTGCCGACGTCGTGGAAATTGTCCGCGGCCATGACTTCTACCGCCCGGCCCACGAGACGATCTACGAGTCGATCATCGATCTCTACGGCCGCGGCGAACCTGCCGATGCCGTCACAGTGTCCGATGAGCTGACCAAACGCGGCGAGATCAACAGGATCGGCGGCCCTGCCTACCTGCACGAGCTCATCCAGACCGTGCCCACGGCGGCCAACGCGGGCTACTACGCCGAAATCGTGGCTGAGCGAGCGGTCCTGCGCCGACTCGTCAACGCCGGCACCAAGATCGTCCAGATGGGCTACGGCCAGGATGGAGAGGTCGAAGACCTCGTCAACCAGGCCCAGGCCGAGATCTATGCCGTGGCCGAACGACGCACGGCGGAAGACTACGTGGCGCTCAAGGACGTCATGGAATCCACCGTTGACGAGATCGAGGCATCCGGCCATCGCGGCGAAGGCATGACGGGTGTCCCCACCGGGTTCTATGAACTCGATGAGCTCACCCACGGCCTGCACCCGGGCCAGATGATCGTCATCGCCGCGCGCCCCGCCGTCGGTAAGTCCACGTTCGCGCTTGACTTCGCCCGTTCCGCTGCCATCAAGCACAACCTCGCCACCGTGATGTTCTCCCTGGAAATGGGACGCAACGAAATCGCGATGCGCCTGCTGTCCGCGGAAGCCACCATTGGCCTCCAGGACCTGCGCAAGGGCACCATTAAGGACGAGCAGTGGTCCAAGATCGCCACCACGATGGGGCGCATGAACGATGCGCCGTTGTTCATTGATGACAGCCCCAATATGTCCCTCATGGAAATCAGGGCCAAGTGCCGTCGCCTGAAGCAGCAGCACGACCTCAAGCTGGTGATCCTCGACTACCTCCAGCTCATGAGCTCCGGCAAGAAGGTGGAATCCCGCCAGCAGGAAGTCTCCGAATTCTCGCGTGCCCTCAAACTGTTGGCCAAGGAGCTGCAGGTTCCGGTCATCGCGCTCTCGCAGCTCAACCGTGGATCCGAACAGCGCCAGGACAAGCGGCCCATGGTCTCGGACCTCCGTGAATCGGGTTCCATCGAGCAGGACGCCGACATGGTCATCCTGCTCCACCGCGAAGACGTCTACGACAAAGAATCCCCCCGCGCCGGCGAGGCCGACATCCTCATCGCCAAGCACCGCAACGGTCCCACCAAGGACATCGTGGTTGCCTTCCAGGGGCACTACTCCCGCTTCGCCAATATGGCGGGCGAGACGGGCGGCGGCGGGTTCTAGCGCCCGGCGGGATGACTTTTATGGCGGGTTGCCTAGTGGTGCGCAGATCCAACGAAGTCCAGGGCTTCACGGGCGAGGGTGAGCCTTGACTCCTGATCGTCGGCCATAACCGTGAGCCACTCCTTCATGGCACGCCCCTTTCCGGCGTCGAACGGCGCCCCGGCTCCGGTCCCGATCAGGGCACTGACCCGATCTCGTGGCAGCTTCACAACAAGCCTGCCACCCGAAACCATCGCGAAAATCGAGCCGTGAACCTTCAATGCCGAGGAACCGAATCCATGCTGTCCCGGTTCGCCGGGCACGCTCACACCCGGGACGGCCCTGAATTCGTCGATGAGTGCGTTGAACCATTCCTCAGCCAACATGAGGACATCTTCCCGCCCCGGACTTCGCGGCGCCAGACCCGGAAGGAACGCCTAACCGCCGTTGAGCAGATGATCCGGCATCCGGTTTCCGGGGGCCCGTCCCCGGATTTCCAGCAATTCGCGGGCGTGGGCGTGAAGGCGCCGGTCCTCGCCGGTTTCCGGTTCCCAGTGCGGGATCGGAACGGACGTGCCGGTTTCGTCCCTGGCCACCATGACCGTGAGGCAGTAGGTGGTCAGGTTCATCTCACGGCTCTTGGGGTTTCCGGAGCGGACATGGACGGCTATGTGCATGCCTTTGTGCCCTGTGTAGACGAGCCGGGCTTCTACTTCCACCACGTCGCCGATCAAGAGCGGGCGATAGAACCGCACGCCGCCGGAGAACACCGCCACGGTGTCCTTGCCGCAATAGCGGGAAGCGCAGACGTAGGCGGCCTCATCGATCCACTTCATGACGATGCCGCCGTGGACCTTCCCTCCCCAGTTCACGTCGGTGGGAGCCGCCATGAAGCGGAGGACAACGCGCTCGGCCGTCCCGGCGTCGGTATATTCCTGTGCGTTCATCGCTTCGACGATCTTTTCCCGCACGGCGATCCGCGCGAGGGCGTTGTCACGATGCTCGATTTCCTCCGGCGTCGACGGCTCGAACTGGGGGACTGGAACGGGGCGGCCGTCGGCGCCGACAGCAACGAAGATCACCAGGCACTGGCTGCGCATCGTGGCCGGACCGCCCTTGGGATCGCCTGAGGACACGGTGGTCCGGATGTGCATGGAAGAGCGGCCCGTGTAGACGATGGTCGCTTCCACCTCGACCATGTCTCCGCTGTTCACGGGGTCGGCGAAATGGATGTTGCCGACATATGCCGTGACGCAATAGGACTTCGACCAGCCGACAGCTGCCGCGTACGCCGCCTTGTCCACCCACTCAAGGACTGTGCCGGCGTCGACGGACCCGCTGTGTCCGACGTCGGTGGGGGAGGCCAGGAACCGCAGCGTGACGGAGTGTGAGGGGAGCTCGCTCATGACGTGAGTGTATCGACGGCGTGGATACTGATGCGCTGTATGACGGGCGGGCGACGCCGAATCGGACCAGCGACTCCCAGGTCGATCTGTGTCACGCAAACGGGCTGGCGACGCCAGAATCCCGGTGTCGCCAGCCCGTTCGGGTGTCCGCAGCGCACTTGGGTGTCGCCAGTGCGGCCGCGCACGATCCTAGGCGAGGATGCCCAGCTTGGAGCCTTGCCGGCCGAAGACGGCGGCGTCGATGGAGATCCGTCCGGCGCCGGTCAGGGCCACGGCTGCCGCTGCAGCGGCGAGGGCCAGGACAAGTTCGTACCCACCGTTCTCGGCAAACAGGCCCGCCGGGGCGTGGACCAGGAACAGGGCGCCGAGCATGTCCAGTGCAAGGAGGGCGCCGAAGACTCGGGTCAGCACGCCCGCGATGAGGGCGATGCCCCCGGCAAGTTCGATCGTTGCCACGATCGGGGCCACGACGTCGGCGGCGGGTACGCCCATCTTGCCAAAGGCGGCCTGTGTGCCGGCGATGGTGAATTCGGTGAATTTCTGCCAGCCATGCGCGGCGAAGATGAAGCCGACGATGACGCGCAGGACGGTAAGGGCTGTGTTGGTCAGGGTGGACTGGTTCATGTTTTTGCACCGTTTTCGGGTAGCGGTTGGCTGTCGTGAAGCTTCGAAAGCCAAGGCTCAATTTGTTGAAGCTTCAACTCAAGCCTTTCGAACTTTGTTTGAAGTGTCAAACAAGTACGACGCGGCGGGGCCGGCTCCGCTGTCCCGGCAGATGCTATTGACCCTTCCGCTTTGCTTCCAGCCAGGGCTTCAGGAGCCGGGTGGTGACCGGCAGGAAAATGTAGACCATGAGCGGCGTCAGGATACAGATGTTCAACAGCACCTGGAGGACCAGCGGCCAGCCCAGGACCAAGGGGTGCAGCAGGAAATTGGCCAGCAGGCTCAAAGGAAAGAACGGCAGGAAGATGCTGACGGCCTGCTTCCACCGCGGCGGCAATGCGGTCTCCGGGACGACGAGGTTCACGTCGCCGGGTTGGGAAAACCATCCCTCGATCCCGGAACGGCGCTCCACCCGTGTGACCTCCATGAGCTCGGTGGCGCTTTCAATCCACCATCGGCGCTCTTCGGATTCCTCCCAGGCCTGCAGGGTTTCAGCGTCCGCGAAGCGGTAAAGCATGTGCCATTCATCGGAATCGGCCGCCGTGCGCACCCACCCTGAACCCAGGTAGCCGGGCCATTCCCGGGCAAGCTCCTGGCCAGCGTGGGCCCATGCGTTGGCTTGGCGGGTGTAGCCGGGAGTGATGGTACGGGCGACGGAAACGGTGATGGGATGCTCGAGCGACACCTCACCAAGCTACATGCCGGCGCCCCGCTAGGCTGGGAAAGTGCACCAAACAGTGACCCGTCCCACCACGCCCTCCACTGCCCGCGAGATCCTGCGCCTGGCTGTCCCCGCCTTTGGGGCGCTCATTGCCGAACCCCTCTTCCTCTTGGCTGACTCCGCCATTGTGGGGCACCTTGGCGTCCCTCAACTGGCGGGCGTGGGGCTGGCCTCCACCGTGCTGTACACCGCAGTCGGACTTATGGTGTTTCTGGCATATTCGACAACTCCCGCTGTGGCGCGTGCCATCGGGCACGGAAAGCTCGCCAAGGCGCTGGCCGCAGGGCGCGACGGCGTCTGGCTGGCCTTGCTGCTGGGCACCGTCCTCGCGGTGGCTGGCTTCTTCGCGGCTGAGCCACTGCTCGGGTTGCTTGGAGCCAGCGGCGAGGTGCGGGCATACGCCATCGATTATCTGCGCTGGTCCATGCCGGGACTCGTCGCCATGCTATTGATCTTCGCTGGCACCGGCGTCTTGCGCGGACTGCAGGACACCCGCACGCCGTTGGTGGTTGCAACGGCGGGGTTCGCTATCAACATCGCCCTGAATTGGTTCCTTGTCTATGGCCTGCATTTGTCCGTGGCGGGTTCGGCCATCGGCACCAGCATTGCCCAATGGGCCATGGCCGCCGTCTATTTGGTCATGGTGGGACGGAATGCCCGGCGCCACGGCGTTTCGCTGCGCCCGGACTGGCGTGGAATCCGCACGATGACCACCGTGGGTTCATGGCTCATGCTCCGTACCCTCAGCCTGCGCCTGGCTATCCTCGCCACTGTCCTGGTGGTCACTTCCCAAGGGTCCGTGAACCTCGCCGCGCACCAGCTTGCGATGACCATTTTCTCCTTCCTCGCCTTCGCCCTGGACGCCTTGGCGATTGCCGCGCAGGCCCTCATCGGCAAGGAACTCGGAGCTTCCCATCCGGCCCGGGCGCGGGAACTGACCCGCACCATGATCCGCTGGGGCGTGGGATTCGGCGTGGTGACGGGCGTGCTCCTGGCAGTGGCGGCTCCGTGGGCCGGCTTCCTCTTTACCTCCGACGCCGGCGTGCAGTCCGCGCTCACAGCGGCACTGTGGGTGCTCGCCGTCGGGCAGCCCCTCGCGGGGTACGTCTTCGTCCTGGACGGCGTCCTGATCGGCGCGGGCGATGCCCGCTACCTGGCGATTGCCGGCGTCGTGAACCTCGGGGTCTATCTGCCGCTTTTGGTGGCAGTCCACCTGACCAGGCCCGACGGCGCGGCGGGGCTCGTGTGGCTCTGGGTCGCGTTCGCGCTGGGCTACATGCTGGCCCGCGGGGTCACCCTGGGGCTGCGGGCCCGCTCTGACAAATGGATGGTCCTCGGTTCGCACTAAACTGGACTGGTGACTCTCCCCACCTCTTCAGCGACTTCATCCACGCCCTCGGCAGCCGCGCTCTGGAAGCCCGTACTTCTCCGCGCCGGTGCTGCGCTCGTGTTTGGAGCCGTGACCGTCTTCTGGGGCTCGCCATCCGTTCACGTTCTGGCCTGGGCTACGGGGCTCTACCTGTTCGCAACCGCGGGGGCCGCGTTCCTTACTGCGAGCGTTCCGGCGGCCGCGGCCGTCGTCGTCGGCCTGGCGGGGGTGGGTGCCTTGATGACGCAGTCCGACGCGGGTGTCGGCGTCTCCGCGCTCGTCGGGCTGTTGGTGCTCGGGGCGTTTGAACTGGTCCGGGGATTCCGGCAGCGCGGACGGCATGTGCTCGCCCGCGACTGGATCATTTCCGGCGTGGTGGGCATCGGCACCGCCGTTGCATTGCCGTTCTTCATCAGCCTGGGAGCGCACGCGCTTCTCGGTGTTGCCGGCGGCGGCGCCATCATCACGGGAGTCTTGTGGGTGCTGTCCGGGCTGAGCCTGCGGCACGATGGGCGAACCCCCTCTGCTGAGGCCGTAAACTAGTAGTCATACGTTCTACCCTGCGTAGAACTCTCAAGGCGCGGACGGCGCCAACACCCACATTGGAGGAATGACCTTGGCTGACCAGAAACCAGGAGAGCCGCGCAAGATGCGGACCTCGGTGAAGGGACCGCTGATGTTCTCCGCGTTCTGGGGCGTCCTGATCTTCTTCGCCGTGCTGATCTTCGCCTCCGGCGGCAGCGCCCGCACTCCGCGCTTCGACCTCGCCTTCACCGGTGCCGGCATCGCCTTCATTGTGAGCCTCGTCCTCGCTGCGATGCTTTCCATGAGCCACAAGGAAAACGCCGAACACCTCGGCAAAGGCTCGGGAGTCAACCTAAGTTCCAGGAAGCCGGGCCAGGGCCACGGTTCCGCGGCGCCCAACGCGGGCAGCGAAACGGAAACGCCCGACGCCGACTAGGCCGTCTTAGTCTTTTTTCGTGTCACGCCACGCAACTTCTTGCCGGCTGGTCAGCGCAGCAACCCCGGAAACTCGCGGCAGGCCGCCGTCGTGCGCCTTGAAAAGTTGCACGGCGTGACGCCCGCCCCCTTATTCGGTCCCCGAGGCCTTCCTCGCCCGGTAGGCCGCGACGTGTGTTCGGTTGGCACAGTTGCCGGTATCGCAATAGAGCTTGGAACGGTTGCGGCTCAGGTCCAGCACGACGGCGTCGCAATCGTCCGCCGCGCACACCCGCAGGCGATCCATTTCCTTGCTGCGGATGACGTCCACGAGTGCCATGGCAGCTTCGGTGCCCATGCGTTCCGCAAGGGGCGCTTCAGGGGTGGTTGCGTGCAAGTGCCAATCCCAGTGATCGTGCTTGACCAATTGGGGGAGTGCGCGAGCGTCCGTGAGGAGTTGGTTGACGGCCTTTGCGGCCGCGTATTCATCGGCCGTCCACAGGGAAGCCAGCTGGCTCCGCAGTCGCCTGACGCTGACTAGCTCGGCCTCGGTTCCGTCCCTGCTCCCCGTGAATTCTTCCGCATCGAGGAAGGCGCGGAGTTCGGCGACACTCGTGAGGGATTCGGTGCCGTTGGCGGCCGAATTGATCAAATGGACCACACTTCGAAGCGCCACTTCAGTGTCAGGTGCAAAAAGCACTTTGACTCCTTACATCTCTCGGTAGTAGTGTCAGCAGCGTAACCCATTTTACTCCTGACAGGAGGCTGCTGTGTCAGCTGCAACAAACCGGGCTGGTGCTGCGGGCTTCATGGCGTCGGGCCTGGGGCTCGCGCTCTTTTCCTCAGCGGTCTTCGGCTTGTCCGGCTCGTTTGCCAAGTCCCTCCTGGAAACCGGGTGGACCCCAGGCGCGGCAGTTGCCATCCGATTGAGCGGTGCTGCACTCATCTTGGTGATCCCGGCCGTCGTCGCTCTCCGCGGCCGTTGGCACCAGCTCAAGGACAATTGGCTCACCATCCTGCTGTTCGGCGTGATTGGTGTTGCGGGGTGCCAGCTCTTCTACTTCAACTCGGTGTCCCGGCTGTCCGTGGGGGTCGCGCTCCTGCTTGAATATCTCGCGCCCACCATGATCGTCCTGTGGCTGTGGGCCGCCAGTCGACGCCGTCCGAGGGCCCTCACCGCTATTGGAACGCTGCTTTCGCTCGGCGGACTCGTCCTGGTGCTTGATCTCACCGGCGCAGTGAAGGTGGACTTCGTCGGCGTCCTCTGGGGCATGGCCGCGGCAGTCTGCTTGGTCATCTATTTCTTCATCACGGCCAAGCAAAACGACACGCTGCCTCCCATTGTGCTGGCTTCCGGCGGTCTCATGGCAGGCTCAATCCTTATCTGGATTGCCGGCGGAACCGGTCTGGTGTCCATGACTTTCGCCACCGCGGATACGCACCTCGGGCCGTGGACCACGCCGTGGTGGGTCTCGATCGCCGGCCTCGTCATCCTCTCCACCGTGCTGTCCTACGTCACCGGGATCATGGCAGCACGAAGCCTCGGGTCGAAGGTGGCATCCTTTGTCTCGCTCACGGAAGTGTTGTTCGCCGTGGTGTGGGCCTGGCTGTTGCTGGCCGAGTTGCCGGGAGCCATCCAGCTCGTGGGCGGGGCACTCATCGTGTGCGGAGTGGTCCTGGTGCGGATCGACGAGCTGCGCGCGGACAAGCGCGATGCCGTGGAGCCCGGTAAAGACCACGCAGCCCGCGAGCTTGACCACGCGAACGACGTCGAGCCGGTTCCTTCCGAGAGGGTCCTCTAAAAACGACCCCTGACGGGATGCCGGGGCCTAGCATGTTGATATGTGCCGGAACATCCACACCCTCCACAATTTCGAGCCACGAGCCACCTCCGCGGAGGTGGAAGCCGCAGCCCTGCAATACGTGCGCAAGATCAGTGGCACCACCAAGCCGTCAAAGGTCAACGAGGAGGCCTTCGCCGAGGCTGTCCATGAGATCGCGCATATCACCCAGCATCTGCTCGATTCCCTCGTGACCCACGCGCCAGCGCGCAACCGCGACGAGGAAGCGGCGAAAGCCAGGGCCCGCGCGGCCGTTCGTTTCGGAACGGCCTAGCCTCGGCAAACTGACTGGCAGTTGTTGTCGTTCTCACGCCCGATAACGACAACAACTGCTAGCTAGTTGGGTGCTGCCGGGACGGTTGGGTGCCGCCGCTACTTTGCGAACGAGCGCAACCTTAGCGAATTTGCGACCACCAGGACCGAGCTCGCAGCCATGGCCGCCCCCGCGATCATCGGGTTGAGTAAACCAAGGGCTGCCACGGGGATACCGATGGCGTTGTAGAAGAATGCCCAGAACAGGTTTGTCTTGATCGTGGAGAGCGTCTTCCGGGACAGCTCGATGGCTTGCACCAGCTGGCCGAGGTCGCTGCCCATCACGGTCAGATCCGAGGCCTCGATGGCCACATCCGTACCGGATCCCATGGCGATGCCAAGGTCGGCTTGCGCCAATGCTGCGGCGTCGTTGACTCCATCCCCGGCCATGGCCACAGTGGAGCCCTGGGCCTGGAGTTTCCGTACCGCGTCCACTTTGCCTTCCGGCAGGACCCCAGCGAATACGTCTTCCGGGGAGATCCCGACGGCGGTGGCCACTTGGGCGGCGACAGCGGCGTTGTCTCCGGTCAGCAGCAGAGGGCGGATCCCGAGTTCCTTGAGCTTCGCGATGGCTGCAGCCGAACCGGGTTTGACGGTGTCCCTGAGCGTGACTATTCCAGCGGGCTTCCCATCCACAGCAACCCAGATGGCGGTAGCGCCCTCGCCTTCCTCGGTTGCCAGTGCCTGGCGGTCTGCGTCGTCAGGGAAGATTCCGTTGTTTTCCAACCAGCCAGTCCTGCCCGCCACGACCATTCGCTCGGCGCCATTTCCGGCTAGGCTCAGCGCAACCATCCCCCGGACTCCGCCGCCCGGGGCGGAACTGAAGTCCTTCACAGCGGGGAGAGGGCCGGCGTCGGGCATTGCGGACTTGGCGGCAGCGGCGATGGCGTGGGCGATGGGGTGCTCCGACGCTGCCTCGACGGCGCCGGCGAGAGACAGCACATCGGCGGGGGAGTGGCCGTTCAAGGCCAGGGTGTGTCCAACGGCCAGCTTGCCGCTCGTGACGGTACCGGTCTTGTCGAGCAGGATAGCGTCCACGGTGCGCGTATCTTCAAGCACTTGTGGACCCTTGATGAGGATGCCGAGCTGCGCACCCCGGCCGGTCCCGGTCAGGAGGCCAACGGGAGTCGCGAGCCCAAGCGCACACGGGCAGGCAATCACGAGCACTGCCACAGCAGCTGTGAACGAGGCATTGAGGTCCCCGCTCAGGGCGAGCCAGACTACGAAAGTAACCACGGCGATGACCAGTACGACCGGAACGAAGACGGCGCTGATGCGATCGGCGAGCCGTGCGATCGGGGCTTTGCCCGTCTGCGCCTGGCTCACCAACCGCCCCATTTGCGCCAGCGTCGTTTCGGAACCGACGCGCGTCGCGCGGACGAGCAAACGGCCCGAAGTATTGATGGTGGCGCCCGTGACCTGGCTTCCCGGCCCGACCTCCACGGGCACCGATTCACCGGTGACCAATGAGGCATCCACGGCAGACGAACCGCCCGTCACCAGGCCGTCAGTGGCGATCTTTTCTCCCGGTCGGACCACGAAGATGTCCCCCACCACGAGTTGCTCGGCCGGGATCTTGTGCTCGACGCCGTCTCGCAGCACCGTTGCGTCCTTGGCTCCCAGATTCAGGAGTGCCTTGAGGGCATCACCGGCCTTCGCTTTGGCGTTGGCCTCAAGATAGCGGCCCAGAAGCAGGAACGTGGTGACCACGGCGGCAACTTCGAAGTACAGCCCGCCGCCCATGCCTCCCGTGGATTCCATGCCGGGGTGTTCAGTCATCATGGGGTTCGAGACGAGCTGCCACGCGGAGTAGAGGTATGCGGCCAGGACACCAATGGAGACGAGCGTGTCCATGGTCGAGGCGAAATGGCGCGCGTTGATGGCGGCGGCCCGGTGGAAGGGCCAGGCAGCCCATGTCACCACGGGAAGTGCAAGTGCGGCCGCGACCCAACCCCACTGCGGGAACTGTAGAGCTGGAATCATCGAGATGGCGAAGACCGGGACCGTCAGTATGGCTGCGGCGATGAGTCTTGGCCTTAGCTGGCGGGACGCAGGGCCGTGGTGCATGTGGTCTTCGTGGGTGCGCGCATCGTGGTCGCCTGCCGCGGCGCCACGGGCCACATGCTCTGCGTGCTCGGTCGTTCCTCCCTTAGACGCACGCTGCCGCATGCCCCCCGCGTCGCCACTGTGGTCAGGGAGCCATTCGTTGTGGTCGCCGGCACCGTCGCTGTGGTCATGTTTCGTTGCGTCGTCGTGACCGGTGCTGCCTTCGATGCTGGTTTCGCGATCGTGGGCGTGCTCATGGGGCTGAGACGGGCTTGGGTGCGTTTCGCGGATCCAGGCTTTGTAGCCTGTTGCGTTCACTGTGTCCACGATTTGTTGGTCCGTGACGTTGTCCGGGACTTTTACTTGGGCTGATTCGAGGGGGAGGTTGACTGAAGCCTCCACGCCCTCGAGCTTGCCTAGTTTCCGCTCTACGCGCGCTACGCACGATGCGCACGTCATGCCCTCGATGTCGAGTTCGATGATGCGGGTGCCCGTCTGATGGAGAATGTCGTGATTGCTCACATTGGCCCCTAGGCCTCGTTCGCGACTACCAGGTAGCCGGCTTCGGCGACGGCTTCGCCGATTTCGGACGGCGACAATTCCTGGGTGGAAGTGATGGTGACGGTGGAGATTCCGCCGGCATTCAGGTCGATTTCGACATTCTCCACACCTGCCAAGGACTCGATTTCCTCGCTGACGGCTGAGACGCAGTGCCCGCAGGTCATGCCGGAAACGCTGACGTTGGTCTGGATGGTGGCGGTGTGGCCCATGGCGTGCTCCTTGGTGGTGGGTTGAATGGTGTGGTGAGTGCTTGAGGGGTTACCGCAGCAGGCGCCCGATGGCATCGGCTGCCTCCTTGACCTTGATGTCGATTTGCTCTGCGCGCACGACGGGATCGGACTCGGAGGCAGCTCCGACGACGCAGTGCCCGATGTGTTCCTCTACGAGGCCGAGGCTCACGGCATGCAGCGCCTTCGTGACTGCCGAGACTTGCGTGAGGATGTCGATGCAGTATTTGTCCTCTTCCACCATGCGTGCAATACCGCGTACTTGGCCCTCGATCCGCTTGAGGCGCCGCAAGTACGCGTCCTTGTTGGAAGAGTAGCCATGCTGGCCAATGTTCACGTCAGCCGGGTCCAAATCTGTGGGGTTCACATCGATCGTGCTCATGCTGCCAAGGTATACCCCCTAGGGGTATAAAATCAAGTACCCCTGGGGGGTATGTGACCAGCCATGAAGGTGATCAATTTACAAATTCTCGTTTTGCAATGCAAACCTTTTGCCGCTTGTGCTTCCGCTCACAAAAGTATGTTTGTAAAGTTTCCTTCCATACCCGAAGCGGAGGACCGCCGGGCATCGAACCCTTTTCTCCATGGAGGATCCATTGAAAATCGCACGCTCTGCGGCTGCCTTTGCCCTCGCCGCCCTCGCGCTGACGGCCTGCGCCCCGCCCACCTCGAGCAACGCCGCATCATCCTCGGATGAGAAGTCCGGCACCATCCGCGTGTGGCTCTTCTCGGAAGTCAACCAAGACCCTAAATCCGCGGTTGTCAAAGCCGCCGTTTCGGATTTCGAAGCCAGCCACAACGGCGTCAAGGTCGACGTCCAGTACATTCCCGTCGACAGCCGGGCCGAACGATTCAAGGCCGCGTTCAACGACCCCTCGAGCGCTCCCGACGTCGCCGAATTCGGCAACACAGACCTCGCCAGCTACGTCGCATCGGGCGGATTGTCCGACATGACGGCCGACATCAAGGCCTGGGACGAGTCAAAGGACCTGGACAGCAAGATCCTGGCCACTACGGACGTTGGAGGCAAGAACTACGGCGTGCCGTGGTACGTGGGCGTCCGGGCCCTGTACTACCGAACCGACCTCTTGAAGGCGGCAGGCCTGGAGGCTCCGAAGACCCTCGCGGACGTCGAAACCGTGGCCCGCGCAGTCCGCGCAGCCAACCCGGACATGCTCGGCATTTCCGTCGGTGGAGCTGCGCAGTTCTCGGCCATGCCCTACCTCTGGGCCAACGGCGGCGACATCGCCACGAAGAAGGGTGGCACCTTTGTCTCGGGCTTGGATTCGGCCGGATCCCGGGACGGCATCTCCGCTTATGCCCGATTGCTCAAGAACGACATCTGCCCACCCCAGACGTGTGCCGAATTCGGTGGAAACGCCAGCGTGCAGCAGTTCATCGCCGGAAAGTCGGCCATGACCATCGGCGGCGACTTCAACTACAAGGCCGTGGCAGCCAGCGCCGTCAAGGACAAGTTCGCGGTGGTTCCGGTTCCTGGCAATACGGCAGGTTCGATCGCCCCCGCATTTGCCGGCGGCAACAACCTGGGCGTCTTCAACAGCAGCAAGCACCACACCCTGGCGGCTGAGTTCGTCGAGCTGCTGGCAGGCAAGAAGTACCAGCAAAAGATGTTCGATGCCATGGGCAACCTGCCGACGTTCAGCGACGTCCAGAAATCCGTTGCAGCCTCCAACCCGCAGCTTGACCCCTTCATCAAAACCCTCGCCGCGGGCACCAACTTCGTCCCGGTGACGGAAACCTGGTCCACGATCGACGCCCAAGGCATCTTCACCGGCATGTACCAGAAGATTGTCACCGGCAAGGCTGACGTCAACACGGCTGCGGCGGACGCGGCAGCCGCCATGAACAAGATCTTCGGATCCAAATGATCGGGTTCGTGACTCAAGGTCGATCCGCGCCGGGCGGTGCGTCATGACGGCGCTTGCGTCCGCGAAGACGGACGCAAGCGGATCGCAGAGCCCCAAGCAGAACCGCAAGCCGACGACGGCGGGCGCGTCCCGCCGTCGTGCGCTAGGCAAACGCGGCCTGGAACCTTGGTTCTACCTGGCCCCGGCGTTTATTGTCTTGATTGCGCTTCTGGGGTACCCGATCTTCCAGCTGATCAACGTTTCGTTGTACGACTACCGCCAGGCCCAGGTCAGCGGCAAGGCACCCCTGCAGTTCACCGGCCTGGAGAACTACCAGAAACTGTTCGCCGATCCGGAGTTCTGGTCGGTGCTGGGCAACACCGTTCTGTTTGCGGGCGCCTGCGTTGTCCTGACTCTGCTGGTGGGAACGTCGCTGGCTGTGCTGGCCACGCGGCTCCGGCCGTGGGTCCGGACCGCACTGTTCGTGGTCTCGCTGGGCGCCTGGGCTACCCCGGCCGTCACCGGCAGCGCGGTGTGGTTGTTCCTCTTCGATCCCACCTTGGGGCTGGTCAACAAGGCCCTTGTCTCCATCGGTCTGACCCAATTCAACGGCTACTCCTGGACCTACGACAAATGGTCCGCTTTTGGCCTGGTAGCCAGCGAAGTGGTGTGGTGTTCATTCCCGTTCGTGCTGGTCACGGTCTACGCCGGCATCCAGGCGATCTCCACCGAAGTGATTGAGGCGGCGCGGCTCGACGGTGCGTCGATGCCCCGGATCGCGCGCAGCATCATGCTTCCCATGCTGCGTCCCATCGTGATGGTGGTGACCATCCAGTCGATCATCTGGAATTTCAAGATCTTCTCGCAGATCTACATCATGACCAACGGTGGCGGTATCGCCGGGCAGAACCTCGTGCTGAACGTCTACGGCTACCAGCAGGCCTTCGCGGCCAGCCTTTACGGCCTCGGCTCGGCCCTCGGTGTCATCATGACCGCGCTGCTGATGATCATCACCCTGGTCTACCTCCGCATCCTCAAGAGAACGGGAGAAGTCCTGTGACCGCCGTCGACGTTTCACTCCGCAAGAACCGGCCCGCGCCGGACGGACCGCAAAAGCTCCGCAAAGGCGGACGACGCCGGTTCGGAGCCGACGCCGCGGCACTCGCCATCGCGCTTCTCGTCGCGTTCCCACTGTTCTGGATGGTCCTTTCGGCCCTCAAGCCGAAGACAGCGCTCGACGCCGGCGATGCCGCACCGTTCACGCTGGAACCATCCCTCGATTCCTTCATGCGGGTCCTGTCGGTGAACAACTTCGGCAGGTACTTCCTCAATAGCGTGATCGTGGCGCTGGTGGTCGTCATCATCTCCACCGTGCTGGCTTTCCTGGCGTCCGTGGCGCTGACCCGTTACGAATTCAAGATGCGCACCAAGCTGCTGATCGTCGTGCTTGTATCCCAGATGGTGCCGGTGGAGGCGCTGACGATTCCGCTCTTCTTCCTGCTTCGCAATGCGGGGGAGGCGGTACCGCTCGTGGGCCTGAACCAGCTCGGTTCCCTGGTGCTGGTCCATGTGGGCTTCAGCATCCCGTTCGCGATCTGGATGCTCCGTGGCTTCGTGGCGGCCGTGCCGGTGGAGATCGAGGAAGCAGCGCGCCTGGACGGGGCAAGCGGCTTCCGTTTTGTCCGCTCGGTGCTCTTCCCGCTGGTGGCTCCCGGAGTGGTGGCGTGCTCGGTATTCTCGTTCATCTCCACCTGGAATGACTTCCTCTTCGCCAAGACGTTCATCATTTCCGCCCAGGAGAACCAGACCCTGCCCATGGCATTGTTGACCTTCTTCAAACCCGACCAGAACGATTGGGGTGCCATTATGGCCGGTTCCGTGATCATGACCATTCCGGTGCTGATCTTTTTCATTGCCGTCCAGCGAAAGCTCGTGTCCGGCCTGGCCGGGGCGGTGAAGGGATGAGCGCCGCAGATCTGCTGGTTCCCATTCCGTGCTCAGTGGAGCCCGGCGGCGGTTTCCTGGAACTGGACGCAGCCACCACCTTGGCCGCCGATGCGGAGCTCAACAGCGCGCGCCGTTGGCTGGCCCGGACCCTCGGCGCGGCCACCGGCTGGGACCTGTTCCCGGCCGCCGTGGGCGAGGCGAGCATCAGCCTTTGGCTTGACCCGGAGCTCGACGCCGAGGCGTACCGCCTGGAGGTGGGCGCCGCCGTCGTGATTCAAGCGGGCGGTCCGGCCGGAGCCTTCTATGCCGCGCAGACGCTCCTGCAGCTGATGGGGCCGGCCGCCCTGCGGCAAGCGCCAGTGCTGGAAACGTACGGCATGTGGCCGGTTCCCACGGTGTCCATCCAGGACCAGCCGCGCTTCGGGTACCGGGGCGCCATGCTGGACGTGGCACGGCACTTCATGCCCAAGGACAACCTGCTGCGGTTCATCGAGGTGATGGCCATGCACAAGCTCAACGTCCTGCACCTGCACCTCACGGACGACCAAGGCTGGCGGATCCAGATCAACCGCTACCCGAATCTCACTGAGACCGGGGCGTGGCGGCGTGAGTCCTCGCTTGGTTCGTGGCGGGCAGGGGTTTTCGATGGGCTTCCGCACGGCGGTTTCTACAGCCAGGACGATCTCCGCGAAGTCGTCGCGTTCGCTGCCGAGCGGCACATCACAGTCATCCCCGAAATCGATGTTCCTGGGCACAGTCAAGCCGCCATCGCGGCCTACCCCGAACTGGGCACTGGCTCGGCCCCCGAGGTGTGGACCCGTTGGGGAATCAACGAGACGGTCTTGGAAGTCTCTGAAACCTCGTTGGAGTTCTACCGCAACGTACTCGATGAAGTGGTGGAGATCTTCCCGTCCCGCTGGATCAGCCTGGGCGGGGACGAAGTTCCGCCCACCCAGTGGCAATCCAGCGCCCAGGCACAGGCCAAAGCCGCCGAACTCGGCTTGCCGGACGTTTCCGGGCTGCACAGCTGGTTTGTCGGGCAGTTGGCGAGGCACCTTGACGGGCATGGGCGAGCGACTTCCGTGTGGGACGAAATCGGCGACGGCGAGCTGCCGGAGGGTGCCTTGGTGGCCTCCTGGCGAGGCTATGAAGGCGGTCTGAGCGCGCTCAAAAGCGGTTATGACGTGGTCATGTGCCCCGAGCACAGGCTGTACCTCGACCACCGGCAGGCCGACGGTGACGATGAACCCGTGCCCGTGGGTTTTGTCACCGCCCTTCAGGATGTCTACGGCTTCGAACCGCTTCCCGGGGGAGCGGATCGTGTCTTCCCGGGCCGGCTCCTCGGGGCGCAGGCCAACATCTGGACGGAACACCTCGATTCTCCCCGACGGGTCCACTTCGCCGCGTTTCCGCGGCTGAGCGCCGTGGCGGAGGCGCTCTGGTCCCAGCCGGAAAACCGGGACTACGATGGTTTCCTGGCCAGGCTCGAAGGAGCACATCTGGAACGCCTGGAGGCCATGGGAGTGGAATACCGGCCGCTGTCCGGACCCCGTCCCTGGCAGTTGAGGCCGGGCGTGGTTGGCTGGAAACGCGATTACGACGCCGAGCAGCGCAGCGTCGCTGGATAGGAACACGTGGGTACTGAAGGTACGGAGGCCCGGAACTCCTCGGCCTCGTTGCGGAAAGCGCTGGCATTGCTGGCGGTCGTGGCGGAGCATCCGGTGAGCGCGGACGGACTTGCCCTGGTGGAGCTGACCAAAGTCTCCGGGCTCAACAAGAGCACGGTGCTGCGCTTGGCCGCGCCCTTGCTGGAGGAAAACCTGCTGGAACGCGATGCCGAGAGCGGCCGCTTCCGGTTGGGCCATGGGTGCCTGCGTTTGGGACAGTCATACTTGGACCGGCTCGATTTGCGCAGCGTCGCCAACGCCGAGCTGCGGGTGCTGATGCGCGCCACCGAAAGCACGTGCCACCTGGTGGTTCTGTCCGGCCACGACGTCGTTTATCTCGACAAGGTGGAGGACGAGGCAACGGTTCGCATGGCATCACGGGTTGGCGCGACCATGCCTGCGTACTGCACCGCGGTAGGCAAGGCCATGCTCGCGTTCAGTCCGGAGGAAGTGGTGGCGCCGATCCTGGCTGACGAACTGGTACCGCTGACGGAACGGACCATCACCGATCCGGAGCAGTTGCGGGCCGAGTTCGCGGCGATCCGCCGTCGTGGCTATGCAATCGACGACCGCGAGAACGAACCCGAGGTCCGGTGCGTCGCCGCTCCGATCTTCGGCCACGATGACCACGTGGTTGCCGCCCTCAGCGTCTCCTCGTTGTCGTCCCGGATGACCGCCAAGCGCGTACGCGAAGTGGGCCCCATGGCCGCCGAAACCAGCCTGCGCATTTCGGCCAAGCTGGGATCGCGGCGGGCGACCGCCAAACTCGCGAAGCTGGCCTAGGGGTGGGGATGGAAAACCAATGAACGACGCCGGCGCCGTAGTAGGTTCGGGCACCGCGGGCGCGTACTTTCGCGCGAAGCTGCAGTTCGAGATCGACGTCATGGACGTTGCAGATGCTGCTCCCGGCAGTTTCGTGCTCGTGGATACACGCAGGCAGTCGTCGTGGGACCATGGCCATATCCCGGGCGCCGTGCACTTGCCAACCGCCGAGATCCCTGCCCGCGTTGGTGCCCTGATCCCGGCCGGGAACTCAGTGGTTGTCTATTCCTGGGGCCCGGGCTGCAACGGCAGTACCTTCGCGGCACTGGCGTTCGCCGAGCTCGGATACCCGGTGCGCGAAATGATCGGCGGCATTGAGTATTGGGTGCGAAACGGGCTTCCAGTGGAGACGGCTGATGGAATTGTTGTCCGGCACTTCGACGCCCTGGTGACCGCGCACCAGCCGGAGGCATAGCCGCTCTTTGCTACCCCCAGCTCGCCCAGTCCTCCGGCCTGAGCGAGGGGCGGCCGAGCAGGTAGCCCTGGGCTGCGGTCATCCCGAGCTTGGTCACCGCAGCCAACTCAGCTTCAGTCTCGATCCCTTCGGCCACCAGCGTTGCTCCGATTTCCGAGGAAAAACCAACCATGGCGGCTCCCAAGGCCCGCTGCCCTGGATCCGCATCGATGCCGGCGATGATCTCGCGATCGAGTTTGATGAGGTCTGGCTTGAGCTGCAAGATGTGGCGCATGGAAGCAAAGCCCGCTCCGGCGTCGTCGACGGCGATCCGCAGCCCGGCGCGACGCAGCGGGGCCAGTGCTTCAGCGAGCGGTCCGTAGTTGGCAACTTCGTGGCGTTCGGTCAGTTCAAGCACGATGCGCCGTGCAGGGATGCCAGACTCCTCAATCGTGGCTGACAGCCGCGGGTCCAGGCATGCTCGGGGCGAGAGATTCACCCCCACGTACAGTTCCGACGGGAGCTCAGCAGCGGCAGTCAGCGCGACCCGGAGCGCAAGGATTTCAAGCTCGATATCCAGCCCTACGGAAGCTGCCTCAACAAAACGCACTTCAGGGGACCCGCCGTCCGGGCCGCCGAATCTTGTCAGGGCTTCTGCTCCGATGACGCTGCCCGTTTCCAACAGTTTGATCGGCTGGAAAGCTGTTGTGAGTGAGCCCCCAGTGAGCAATTCCTGGGTGCGGGCAGTGACTTCAGTGCGCGAACGTGCCATCTCCGCGTCGAGGACGCGACAGGTACCCTCGAAGCCGCAGTCCTTGCCTTCCCGGTCACGCATTGGCCTTCCGGACACGTCAACCAAGACGCGGCCGCCATTCCGGTGGCGGCAAACGGTCACCACCCGGGACCATGAGGAGTCTCCGCTTTCCCTTGCCTTCCAGTCTTCCCGTGCGTCAGCCAAATCCGCGGGGTCGATGACATAGGTGATGTGTCTTCCCAACAGCTCGGAAGGTTCGTATCCGGTGATGTCCTTGCAGGCCGGGCTGGAGAAAGTGAATCGCCCATCCGGGCCGGTGGCCCACAACCAGTCCGGGCTTGCGTGCAGCACTGTGTCCATCAAACGGGAGGTCCGGAATGCCTGCCTTCGCTCCCGCTGCTGCTGCCGCATCAGGCGCCATGCTGCCAGCACCACCAATGGCACAACCAGCAGCGATAGGAGCCCGGGGAATGCGGTGGAATCATCGATGCCGCCCCACGGCGGATATCCGAAAGCCATTGGCAGGCGAATGGACAAAGCGACCGCGGCCTCGATGAATACGACAATCATCAGCCACCATCCGGTCGAGGCTGACGCTAGTCGGTTCCTGAACGGGCTGGACCGCTGCGGTTCCCCCGAAGCTCGAACCATGGGGCCTCCTGCCGCAATCGAAGCGATCCCCTAATAGTGCCATTAGGCAAGGGGGGACGCCGGCATCGAAGCACTCGCGTCCCCCATAAGGTTCGACGGCGGCACTCACCCGGGCGCCGCCGTCGAACCTTCCGGCTGGGGAACCTACGCCGTAACCGCCAGCGCGTCGATTTCCACGAGCATGACTTCGTGCGGGAGGTCGACGAACACCGTGGTGCGGCTGGGCAGTTGGCCGCTGGGGACGTTCTCGGTGATGAATTCACCGTAGACCTCGTTCATGGCGGCGAAGTCGTCGCGGGTGGTGAGGTAGACGCGGAACATGATGACGTCCTCCACGGAGGATCCGCCGGCCTCGAGGATGGCCTTGACGTTCTCCAGGGTGCGGCGGGTCTGGACGCGGACGTCGCCTTCGCCGATGTACTGGTTGGTGGCGGGATCCATGGGGCCTTGGCCGGACACCTGGAACAGGCCACCCTTCCGGATGCCTTGGGAGAATACGTGCGCCGGGGCTGGAGCGTTGTCGGTCAGTACTACAGTCTTTTCACTCATGCTGAGTTCCTTTCGTGGCTGATCCAGCCGAGGTCGCGGGAGATGGCCTCGGTGCTGGCTTTGAGGTCGGGCAGCAGCTCAAGCAGTCCTTCATAGCTGAGCATCACCACCGGTACCGAACAAGAGGCTGCGGCCACGACGGCGCCGCTCGCGTCGCGGATGGGGGTCGCGATGCAGTGCACGAAGGCTTCGTGCTCGGCGTTGTCGTGGGCCCAGCCCTGGATCCTGACCTGCTCCAGTTCGGCCAGCAGGGCCTCCGGTGAGGTCAGGGTGGTGTCGGTAATTCTTGTGTAGTCCAGTCCTGCGGCGATCCGTTCCTGCCGGCTGCGCGGCATGTCGGCCAGGAGGATTTTTGCGACGGCGGCCGAATGCAGGGACGCGGTCAGGCCGATCCGGGAGTACATCCGCACGGGATGGTGGGACTCGAACTTGTCGATGTACACCACGTCATTGCCCTCGAACGCGGCGAGGTGCACGGTGTGCCCCGTCTTTCCGTTCAGTTCGGCCAAGTATGGGTGCGCCACTTTGCGTATGTCCCGTTGTTCCAGCGCGAGCGAGGACAACTCGAACAGCTTGGAGCCGAGCATGAATCGCTGGTCGTCATCGCGGACCACGAAGCGTTTTTCCTCCATGGCGTGCAGGAGGCGCATGACGGTTGTCTTGTGCACTGACGCCTTGGAGGCAAGCTCATCCAGGGTGGCTGGTTTGGCAGCAAGCTCGGCAAGCAGGTCGATGGCCCGCATCAGGCTCTGGCTCATGGTGTTGTGCTCCGATCTTGAACGCTCCGGTTCCGGCTGTTGAAGTGCCCCCCGGCAACGTGGATCGCAGCCCATTCGGCGTCGGTGGAATCGAGGATGGCCGAAAGCAGGGCGGAGTCGGGAAGGGGGCCGCGATCGCCGTGGACGGTGAGGGTGCAGGCGGCTGCGACATGGCCCCGGCGGAGGCTTGCCTTCTGCCCGAGTCCAAACAGCACGCCGCTCAGGTAGCCGGCAGCAAAAGAATCGCCCGCGCCCACCGGCTCGAGCACGTCCACGGACAACGCAGGCACTTCCGATCGCGTGCCGTCCCGTTCCAGGGCAATGGCACTGATGGCTTCGTTCTTGATGACGACGACGGCGGGATCCGGCATGAGGCGCCGGAGTTCAGTTTCGTCCGTGGTGCCGAAGGCGTGCTCGGCCTCGTCCTTGCCCACCAGGACAATGTCGGCGAGGTTGGCGAGGCGGCGCAGCACCGAACGGTCCTGCCCTGCCCAGAGTGCGGCGCGCCAATTGACGTCGAAACTGATGACGCCGCCCTGCCTCGGTGCGGCCAGGATCGTTTCCATCAGCTCCAGGCAGTCGGCCGAGAGGGCTGCCGTGATGCCGCTCAGGTGGATGAGCGCGGCTTTTTCCATCAAGCGCGCGACGGCGGGACTCGCCAGGGTGCCCAGGCCCATGGCCGAGGCCGCGGAACCCTGCCGGTAGTACAGAACTGAGCTCCCGCCGTCGGGATCTGATTCCTGGGCGGGGACCTTGACGTAAAGCCCCGTGGGCCGTCCGGGGTCAACCTCGACGCCGGAAATCCCCACGCCGTGGCTGCTGAGCTCGTCCAGGATGCGCGTGCCGAAGCCATCGCGGCCCACCCGGCCTACCCAGTGCGAGTCCAGGCCCATGGCAGCAAGGCCCATCGCAACGTTCGATTCGGCGCCGCCGATGCCGCAATGCAACTCAGTGGCTTCGTGCAACGGGACAGCCTTCACCGGGGTGAGCATGGCCATCGTCTCGCCCACACATACAGCTGAAAGCATGAAACTCCCGCACTCCCTCTGCCGTTTTTAGCAGCACTCGACACCCCCATGAAGAAGGGATTTCCGTGGCTGGGACCGAGGCCTCCGGGCACGCCGCGGCCTTGACTCCCCATCCTGCACCATGTTAGACATATCACCAACAGTATTGCAACCAGCGTTGCAAAATACGCAACGCAAGCGAAAACTCCATCCAACAGCCCCGCAGCTTCAAAAACGCAGCACCGCGAAGGGAATCAACGCGTGAACACTTCCGAAGCCATTTCGGCATCTGCCGTGGCCGCCTTGGCAGATCGCCGCCTGGACTGGCGGCACAAGGCCGTGCCCGCTACCGCAAACGGGACCACCCACATCGATTTCCTCGCCGAAAAGCACGCGCTGGCCGATCTCCAGACCCCGCTGCTGACGCTCGATGCCCGCGCCCTCCGCCATAACGCGGATCGGCTGGCCACGTGGTGTGCTGAGCGCGGCGTCTTGCTGGCCCCGCACGGAAAGACCACCATGGCACCGCAGCTTTGGGCCGAACAGCTGAGCCGCGGCGCCTGGGGGATCACTGTGGCGAACTTCGCCCAGCTCCGCGTTGCCCGCGAATTCGGCGTGCGGCGCCTGCAATTGGCCAATAGCCTGACCGATCCGCATGCCATCGAATGGATTGCCGCCACCGCGACGCCTGAGATGCCGATCCTGTCCTGGGTTGACTCCACCGTCACCGTGGATGTCATCGGCCGCACCTTGGAAGCCGCAGGAAGCAACGCCGTCCTGGATGTCCTTGTTGAACTCGGCGGAATCGGTGGCCGCACCGGAGCAAGGGGCGTGGAGGCCGCACTCGACGTGGCCCGCGCCGTCGCTGCCTCCTCGAACCTGCGGCTGGTGGGGGTCAGCGGCTACGAAGGATCCTTGGCCCACACTGCCGACGCGGACAGCCTCGCCGCGGTCCGAGGCTACTTGGGCCGGATGGGTGGGCTGCATCAGCGGCTCCTCGAGGAAGGTCTCTACGGATCCGACGCCGTCATCCTCACCGCAGGCGGCAGCGCCTACTTCGACGACGTCGTCGAGGTCCTTTCGCCGTGCGTCACCGCTGGGTCGGAGGCCGGCCCCCGGGTGGAACTCATGATCCGCAGCGGCGCCTACATCATCCACGACGACGGTTTCTACCGGGGCATCTCGCCGTTTTCCCGCGACGGAGGCCAGCCGTTCAAGGCAGGAATGCACGGCTGGGCGCGCGTCGTGTCCCAGCCCGAGCCGGGCCTTGCCATTCTCGACGCCGGCAAACGCGATTTGCCCGTGGACGAAGGACTGCCCCGTCCTCAGTTGCTCGGGCCCGCCCTCGGTGGTTCCATGCAGCCGCTCGTCGGTGCCGAGATCACCGCCGTCAACGACCAGCACTGCTTCATGACGTTCGATGCCGGCACCACAACTGTGCGGCCCGGCGACGTCGTGCGCCTGGGACTTTCGCATCCGTGCACCGCCTTCGACAAGTGGACGCTCATCCCCGTGCTCGCGGACACTGACGGTGACCAAACCGTCGTCGACCTCATCCATACCTTCTTCTAGGACACAAGCCATGAAGACCCTCATCAGCAACGCCGCTCTGGTGGACGGAACCGGGGCGGACCGTCGTCCCGCGGACGTCCTGCTGGACGGCGAGGTGATCGCCGTCGTCGCCGACGCCGGATCCCTCACCGCCAGCGGAACGGGCGCCGAGCGGACGATCGACGCCACAGGCCTCGTCCTGAGCCCCGGCTTCATCGACATGCACGCCCATTCGGACCTGCAGCTCTTGGTCAACAAGGACCACTACGCCAAGCTCAGCCAGGGCGTCACCACTGAACTGCTGGGCCAGGACGGCCTGTCCTACGCGCCGGTGGACGACGCCACACTTACCGGGGTCCGCGAAAAGATCGCCGGTTGGAATGACAACCCGCAGGATTTCGACTGGAATTGGCGAACCGTGGGCGAGTACCTGGACCGTCTCGACGCTGAAGACACAGCCGGCCGCATCGCCACGAACGCCGCTTACCTCGTGCCGCAAGGAACCGTCCGGGCCATCGTGATGGGCTTCGCCGAAGGGGACCCGACGCCCGAGCAGCAGAACCGGATGCAGCACGTGGTCCGCACCGCCATGGAGGAAGGTGCCGTGGGCATGTCCTCCGGGCTGACCTACACCCCCGGCATGTATGCCCGGACTGAGGAACTGGCAGGGCTTTGCCGGACCGTGGGAGAACTGGGCGGTTTCTACGCCCCGCACCACCGCTCCTACGGGAAGGGCGCGCTCGGCGCCTATGCGGAGATGATCGGGCTGAGCCGCGACACGGGCTGCGCGCTGCACCTTTCCCACGCGACCATGAACTTCGCCGAAAACAAGGGCCGGGCGCGCGAACTGCTTGAGCTCATCGATGCAGCCCTCGACGACGGCGCCGATATCACGCTCGACACCTACCCCTACCTCCCCGGCGCCACCACGCTTGCGGCCATCTTGCCAAGCTGGTCGTCCTCCGGCGGGACCGAGGCTACACTCGCGCGGCTTGCCGACCCGGCTACGCTGGCGAGAATCCGCGAAAGCGTGGAGATTTATGGCTCCGACGGCTGCCACGGAGTGGTTGCCGAATGGCACACCCTGGAGATCAGCGGCGTCCAGAACCCGGCGCTCGCCGGCCACGTGGGCAAGACCATCGCCCGGATCGCCGAGGAAAGCAGCGCAGAGCCATTCGACGTGTTCGCGCAAATCCTCCGGGAAGACCGCCTGGGTACCGGGATCCTGCAGCACGTTGGCCACGAGGAAAACGTGCAGGCCATCATGGTCCACCGGACGCACACAGGCGGTAGCGACGGCCTCTTGGTCGGTGCCAAACCCCACCCGCGTGCCTGGGGAACGTTCCCCCGCTACTTGGGCCATTACAGCCGTGACTTGGGCTTGCTGACCCTGGAAGACATGGTCCACCACTTGAGCGGACGCCCGGCCGGGCGGCTCAAACTTGATCGTCGGGGGCTGGTCCGCGAAGGTTACGCGGCCGACGTCGTCCTCTTCGATCCGCGCACCGTCCGTGACGAAGCCACCTTTGAAAACCCCCGCAAGCCAGCCACTGGCATCCATTACGTGTTCGTCAACGGGACGGCAGCGATCGACGGCGGGAAGCCCACCGGCGCCCGTGCCGGCCGTGCCCTGCGCCGCAGCCCCGACGGACGCACCCGAGCAGGAAGTAACGACATCGCATGACTCCTGAAGAATTTGTCGAACAACTTGAAGCCGACCGCACGCTCGCCGTCGTTCGCGCTGCGTCCATCCCTGACGCCGCCGAGCTCTGCCGGGCCTTGGCCGACGGCGGCATCCGCAGCGTCGAACTGACGTTCACCACCCCCGATGTGCTGAAGCATGTGCGGCGGGCGGCGGATACCGCCGCGCAGCACGGCGCCGCCGTCGGGATCGGCACCGTGATGACGGCCGAACAGGCCAGGGCAGCGATCGACGCCGGCGCCCAGTTCCTGGTGACCCCTGGCCTTCGTCCCGAGGTTGCGGCGGTGGCCGCGGCAGCCGGTATTCCCTTCAGTTTGGGCGCCATGACACCCACCGAGGTTGCGGTGGCCCTCGACCTCGGTTCCGCCGCGGTCAAGATCTTCCCCGCCCGGCAGCTCGGCCCGGCCTACCTGAAGGATCTCCAGGGGCCCTACCCAGGCATCCGGCTCCTTCCCTCCGGCGGGATCGACGCGTCCAACGCCAAGAGCTACCTCGACGCCGGCGCCGCAGCAGTCTGCTGCGGAACCAGCGTCGTCCCTCCTGCCGCCGTGGCCTCGGGCGACTGGGCGGACATCTCGGCCAGGGCCTCCGCCTTCACCGCCACCCTCAAGTAGCAATCCCCAGAAAGTAACGTCCATGAATGAATTCCTGAACTGGCTGCGGCACGATACAGCCGGCCTGCTTCTCCTGGCGGGTGTGGGCATTGCCCTCCTGCTGTTTCTGATCATCAAGGTCAAGGTCGAACCGTTCATCGCCCTGGTGGGCACCAGCGTGCTCGTGGCGCTGGCGGGCGGAGTCAGCATCGACGCCCTTGTCGGCTCGCCCATCAAGAGCGGGGATGCCCTCATTGAGAAGGGCTTCGCCGGGATCCTCGGACACATCACCCTGATCATTGGCCTAGGTACCGTGCTCGGCGCCATCCTGGAACGCTCCGGGGGCGCGGAGGTCCTGCTGGGGAGGCTGGTGAAGGTCTTCGGCGAAAAGGGCACGCCTTTGGCCATGGGCGTCACAGGCTTTGTCCTGGGGATTCCGGTCTTCTTCGACATCGGCATTTTCGTGCTCGCGCCCCTCGTCTACGTTGCAGCGGTGCGCGGCGGGAAATCACTGATTTTGTATGCCTTGCCGCTCCTCGCCGGCCTTTCCGTGACCCACGCCTTCCTGCCGCCGCACCCCGGTCCCGTGGCCGCGGCCGGGCTGTTCCACGTGGAACTTGGCTGGATCATCATCATGGGCCTGGCCTGTGGCATCCCAGCTTGGTTCGCCTCCGGCATTCTCTGGGGCCAGTGGATCGGCAAGCGCGTGCAGGTGGCTGTTCCGGAGGACCGCGTGATCCCGGAGGCAGAGGAAGCCGTGGGCCACGAGCCGCCCATGAGCGTCGTTGCCCTTGCCATCGGGCTGCCGATGCTCCTGATCCTCGGCGCCACCTTCGGCAATGTCTTCCTGCCCGCAGGCGGCTTCCGCGATGCGCTGGTGTTCTTCGGCAACCCGGCCATTGCGCTCACCGTTGCCGTCGCACTCTCCATGTGGCTCCTCGGCACTCGTCGCGGCATGAGCGCAAAGGACCTCTCCGAACTCAGCTCTGCTTCGCTGAAGCCGGTCGGCATGATCCTGCTGGTGGTTGGAGCGGGCGCGTTCTTCGGTGCCGTACTCTCGGCAACCGGGGTAGGCAACGCCGTCGCGGACAGCCTGGCCAAGGCGGGGCTCCCCGTCATCGTGTCCGCGTACGTGATTGCCTGCGGCATGCGCCTTGCCCAGGGCTCGGCCACGGTGGCGATCGTGACGACCGGCGGCATCCTGGCTCCGGCGCTCACGGCCGGACACTATTCGCAACCGCAATTGGCCTTGATCGTGATGGCCATCTCCTCCGGTTCCATCATCGCCAGCCACGTCAACGACGGCGGATTCTGGATCATCTCCAAGTACTTCAACATGTCGGTCAAAGACACCCTGAAGACGTGGACCGTGCTGGAGACGGTGCTCTCCGTGGTGGGCTTCGGCATGGCGGCCCTGCTGTACCAATTCGTCTAGGCCCGTTCCGCGCCGCGACTCGTAAAGAGGTGAGCGACACGGATTTTGCGCATCTTTGGGCTTAAACAAAGAGCTCCGGAGTGCGTTATTGGGGGATACGCACTCCGGAGCGGACTTTGGAGCAGGTTCTTTGGGTTCCTGCTGACAATTAGCTTACGTGCCCCAACAGCACTCCGCTACCAATCTGAATAACTACTTTCACTTTACTTTTTCCGACCCCGAATTCGGGGCGAAATCCGGCGTTTGATCAGGTTCCCGGCCCCTTGTAGAGGACCATGCGCAGGCCTAGCGTTAACTTTGCACAGGAAGGGGTGGTCCACGTGGAGATCTTCATGTGGTGGCTGGACATAGACCTCAAGAGCAAGGAATGGCTGCGCGAGAACCTTCGTGCCACCGAGCTTCCGCTCGAAGTTCTGCAACGCATTGCGGATGTTGGAGGCCCGCGCCTGGAAGAGCTCGCTGGCGGGCTGAGCGACGCCGACTGGGACTTCATTGAGACGCAGTCCGAGTTCGTAGACTGAGACGGTTTCCTAGGTCGGTCCATAAAATCGTTGCGGCTCCCGCGCCGGGATGGTTGCATGGGGTGCATGGCTACCGCAGAGAGTTATGTCTTGGCGATCGGGACCAAAAAAGGACTGTGGCTGGCACGCAGCACGGACCGCAAGGAATGGTCCCTTTCCGGTCCGCACTTCCTCATGAGCGAGATCCCCAGCATCGGGATCGATACGCGCGGGGACACGCCCCGGATCATGGTGGGCGTGCGTTCCGAACACTGGGGTCCCACAGTGGCCCACTCCGATGACCTTGGCGCCACATGGACCGAGCCCGAACAAGGCGCCATCAAATTCCCTGAGGGAACCGAGGCTGCGCTGGAACGGATCTGGCAGATCTACCCCGATTCCGCCTCCCGCCCAGGGGTCGTCTGGGCCGGTTGCGAACCGATCTCCGTCTGGAAATCCACCGACGGCGGCGAGCACTTCGAGTTGAACCGCGGCCTGTGGGACCACCCGCATCGCAGCGAGTGGGGAGCCGGCTACGGCGGGGCTGCCGCCCACTCGATCGTGGTCAACCCTTCCGGGGAGAACGTGCACGTCGCCATGAGCACGGGAGGCGTTTACCGATCGCTCGACGGCGGAGCCTCCTGGGAAGCCCGCAACAAGGGGATTTCGGCCTACTTCATGCCGGATCCCCATCCCGAGTTCGGCCAGTGCGTGCACAAGATCGCCGCGGACGCCGCCGTCGAAGGCCGGTTGTATGCGCAGAACCACCACGGCGTGTACCGCACGGATGACAACGGGGAGAACTGGATCTCCATCGCGGATGGCCTTCCGGCAGATTTCGGCTTCGTCATGCTCACCCATCCCCGCCGCGAAGGGACCGCCTGGGTGATTCCGATCAAGGCCGATAGTGAGCGGATTCCGCCGGATGGCCGGCTTGCTGTGCACCGCACGGACGACGCAGGTGGGTCGTGGAAGCGCTTGGATGTGGGCCTCCCGGATCACGAATACAACGCCGTGCTCCGTGACGCGGCCGCGGTGGACACTGCTGAACCTACCGGGGTGTACTTCGGAACACGCGGCGGTTCGGTCTACGCCAGCGCCGACGAAGGCGAGTCCTTCATCGAAGTGGCCTCGCACCTACCCGATGTTTTGTGCGTCCGCGCTGCCATCATCGCCGGGGTTGTCTCCGCAGATGTCGCCGACGAATTGGCCGCTGCCTCCGCAGCATCCGGTCTTCCGGCTTAGGACGGATCTTGCCCGATATCACCGTGGTGTTGCCTAGCGTTCTCCAGCCCCTCGCCGGCGGGCAGTCCTACCTGACTACGCCCGCCGACGGAGCTGTGACCGTGGAAAGCTTGCTTGACGCTGTGACCGGTAATTACCCGGTGCTGGCCCGGAGGCTCCGGGATGAAACCGGTTCGCTCCGGCGCTACGTGAATATTTACGTGAACGGCGAGGAGGTCCGGCGTCTGAAGGGTCTGGATACTGAGGTTACGGCCGGCCAGGAGGTCTTGATCATCCAGTCCGTGGCTGGCGGCTGAGCGGTTCGGGGCCAGGTCAGGCCACTCGCCAGACTGTGCATTCGTCGGTATTGATGGCCTTGCGCAGGCCTGTCAGCTGATCCATGATCCAGACGACGCCGATGCCCGGAGCCGTTTCCTGGACGCTGCCCCGGCGGATGACAACGTCATCGTAGGAGGGTCCGACGGAGAGGCGGGCTTCGATCTGGTCGCCACGGTGCAACTGGTCAAGGGCGCGGATTCTTGTGGGGTGGGTTGATACTTCCTTCAACATGGTGGCCTCCCTGGCTGGAGCTGCCAGCGTTTGCCGGCTATTCCAGTGTGACGGGCCAATGTTGCAGGGTGGTTTCGTATGGGTTAGCCGTGGGTAAGACTTCCGTTAGCAAAAAAATCCATTGCTCCCCACCGGCCCCCTAGCCTCACAAGTTCGGCCCGGGAACCCTGCCGGCGTGGGCCCACGTGCCTGTCGTTCTGAGGGCTCAAAACGACAGGCACGGAGCAATGGATGGGGGGAATCGGGGTAGCGTCCTACTTCAGGCCGAGCTCCGCCGTCGGGGTCTTGAAGGATTCGCGGGCGGTCATCGCGGAGACAGCTGCGATGACGCAGATGACGCCGGTGAAGATGCTGATCTGGACCCAGCCGCCGGCCTTGGTGCCGCCCATCGCGGTGACGATCGTCGGGGCGAAGCCTGCCATGAGGAAGCCGATCTGCGTGCCGATGGCCAAGCCGGAGAAACGGACCTTGGTGCTGAACATTTCGCCGTAGAAGGAGGGCCACACCGCGTTTGCAGCGGCGTATCCGAGAGCGAAGTACACCACGGAGACCAGGAACATGAGCGGCACGTTTCCGGACTCGAGCGTCAGGAGGAACACCGGCGTCATGATGGCGCTGGCGACGGCGCCGTAGATGAAGACGGGCTTGCGGCCGATCCGGTCAGCCATCCGGCCGAAGACCGGCTGGGTGCCGAGCGCGACGACGTTTGCCGCCACGACGAGCCACAAGGTGATGGTGCTGTTGACGTGGGCCACATCCTTGGCATAGGCAATCGCCAAGGTGCCGAAGACGGTGCTCACGGCGGAGATGAAGGCGCAGCAGATAACGCGCAGGACGTCGGCCCAGTGCAGCCGGAGGAGGTCAGCGACGGGAAGCTTGGCGATCTGGTTGTTCTTCTTGGCCTCGGCGAACGCCGGCGGCTCATGCAGGGTGCGACGGATGAAGAACGCGACCAGGACTACCACGGCGCTGAGCCAGAACGGGATGCGCCAGCCGATGCCGTACTTGATCTCGTCGGGGAGGGCGACCACGGGGATGAAGACCAATGCTGCGAGGATCTGGCCGCCCTGGGTTCCCGTGAGGGTCCAGGAAGTAAAGAAGGAGCGGCGGTTGTCCGGAGCGTGTTCCAGGGTCATGGACGAAGCTCCGGCTTGTTCACCGGCGGCCGAGAGGCCCTGGCAGAGGCGTGCGAAGACCAGCAGCGCCGGAGCCCACCATCCGATGGACTTGAAATCGGGGAGGCAGCCGATGATGAACGTCGCACCGCCCATAAGTACAAGGGTGAACATCAGGACGCGTTGGCGGCCGATGCGGTCGCCGAAGTGCCCCAGGATGATGGCTCCGATTGGCCTTGCCACGTAGGCGAAGCCGAACGTCGCGAAGGACATGATGGCTGCGTTGGCATCCGCGCTGGGGAAGAAGACGTGCGGGAAGATCAAGGCCGCGGCCGAACCGAAGATGAAGAAGTCGTAGTACTCGACGGCGCTGCCGAGGAAGCTGGCGAGGGCGGCCTTCTTCGGCGTTCCTGCCGTGGCAGTGCCCGGCGTCGTAGACGGGATCGTGTGACTCATGGTGTTCCTTTGTGTGACGGCGATGTCGCATCTGGCTGAAATTTGCGTACCTGGAACGTCGATGTGGGTCCGGCAGCGGCCTCACACTGTAGCCACATTGTGAGAGCTACTTGTGCGATATAGCAATGATGACTGTGAGCGTAGTCACTTGTCAAGATATTTACTCACCATCTAGATATAGCTCTCACGATGTGGCAATCTTTAGGTATGGATGTGAAGGAAGACACAAAAACCGACATGATCGGAAAGGCCCTGGGCCTCCTCGTACTGCTGGGCAATGAGCCCAAGGGGGCCAGCGCCTCGGAGCTCGCCCGCCAGGCGGAGCTGCCGTTCAGCACTACTTACCGGCTGCTCGGATCGCTGACCCGCGACGGATTCGTCGACTACGAGGCCGACGGCCGCCGCTACCATCTGGGACTTCGCGTCTTCCAGCTCGGTCAACGTGTATCAAACCACCATGGCTTTGCCGGCACCGCGCGGCCCATCCTGCAGCGCGTGACGGAGGGGACCGGCGAGGCCACCATCCTCTCGGTCCGGGATGGCCACCACCACCTCACGGTCAACAAAGTGGATGGCCCCCAAATGTTCCGGGTCACGAGCGATCCGGGGCACCTTGGAATGCTCCACACGACGGCAGTTGGCAAGGCGCTTGTTGCCTTCGCGGACGACGGCGAGCGGCAACAGTTGGTGGAAGAGCTCGAGTTGGAGCCACTGACGGAGTTCTCCATTACCGACCGCGACGCCTTCCGCTTGGAAATCGAGAAGGTCCGGCGCCAGGGCTACGCGATCATGGACGAGGAAAACGAGGTGGGCATGCGCGCCGTCGCGGTCCCCGTCCTCAATTCGCAAGGCGTCGCCTTCGCGTCCCTTGCCACCGCGGTGCCTGTTTTCAGGATGAGCGTCGAGCAGCTGGTGGCGGTGGTCCCCTTGCTGAAGAGCGCGGCGTCCGAGCTCGCCGATCGCTTGCCGCAGCGCTAAGGACGCTAGTGGTCGGCGCTTTTGTTCGCGATAAGAACACAAGTGCAATATATGAACATTTTGTGTAGTCTGATTCATACCGCCCGGCGGAGCAGCAGACTCTGGATGACTCAAGGGGATCCAGAGGCGGTCAATCCGCGGGTGCAGTTGTCAAAGGAGCAATGAGCATGAGCAACCGAGCCGAATCCTTCCTGGTGGGCCTTATCGGTGAAGGCGTATCGCCTTCGCTGACGCCGCCCATGCATGAGAAGGAGGCTGACGTACAGGGGCTGCGCTATCTGTACCGGCCCATCGACCTGCTGGAGCTCTCGCTGCCCGGCTCCGCCGTCGGCGATTTGCTGACCGCAGCTTCCCGGCTTGGCTACAACGGCCTCAACATCACGCATCCGTGCAAACAACTCGTGCTGCCGTTCCTGGACGAGGTTTCCGAGGACGCACAGCGGCTCGGCGCTGTGAACACCGTGCTGATCCAGGACGGCCGCTTCATCGGCCACAACACAGACTTCTCCGGCTTTGGCTCCGCGCTGGCCAGCGGCCTTCCCGACGCCGGCCTGCACCGCGTCGTCCAGCTCGGGGCCGGGGGTGCCGGCTCCGCTGTCGCCTACGCCCTTCTTTCGGCGGGCGTCAAGAAACTGGACCTGGTGGACGTGGACCCCGCGCGCTGCGCCGAACGGGCGGACGAACTCGCCGCCCTGTTCCCGGGCAGCACGGTCACCGCGCGCACGACGGCGGAGCTGGCGCAACTCATGCCTCTGGCAGACGGTTTGGTGCACTGCACGCCGGTGGGCATGGCCGCTCATCCCGGCCTCCCACTGGACATGTCCCTCGTGGAGCCCCGGCACTGGGTGGCCGATATCGTCTACCGGCCGATCGAGACCCAGCTGGTACTCGAGGCCCGGGCCAAGGGCTGCCGGGTGCTCGACGGCGGACGCATGGCCGTGGGGCAGGCCGCCGACGCTTTCCGCATCTTCACCGGGCGCGACGCCGATCCCGAACGGATGCGGGCACATTTCCTGGAGTTGGTGGGCGCCGAAGACGCCAAGGCTGAAGAGTCGAAGTCCGGCAAGGCACTCGCCGGAGCGGGGCACTGATGCGCACGGGAATCGCGACAGTCTGCCTCTCCGGCACGCTCAAGGAAAAGATGCAGGCCTGTGCGATCGCGGGATTCGACGGCATCGAGATCTTCGAACAGGACCTCGTCACTTCGCCGCTCAGCCCGGAGGATGTGCGGAAGATGGCCGCGGACCTCGGACTCGGCCTGGATCTATACCAGCCGTTCCGCGACTTCGACAGCGTCTCCGAAGAACTCCTGCAGGAAAACCTGCGCCGGGCGGACGCCAAGTTCAAGCTCATGTCCCGCCTCGGCATGGACACCATCCTGGTGTGCACCAACGTGGGAACCGCCACGATCGACGACGACGACCTCCGGGCCGGGCAGCTCTCCCGCCTAGCGGAATTGGCCGGGAACCACGGAGTCAAAGTAGCGTACGAGGCCCTGGCCTGGGGCAAATACGTCAACGACTACGAGCACGCGCACCGCTTGGTGGGCACCGTGGACCACCCCAACCTGGGCACGTGCCTGGACTCCTTCCACATCCTTTCCCGCGACTGGGACACCGCGCCCATCGAGGCCATCAAGCCTGAAAAGATCTTCTTCGTCCAAGTGGCCGACGCGCCGAAGCTCTCCATGGATGTCCTGTCCTGGAGCCGGCATTACCGCGTGTTCCCGGGCGAAGGACAGTTCGAGCTGGCCAAGTTCATGGGCCACGTAGCCCGCGCGGGCTACTCCGGCCCGGTCTCGCTGGAGGTCTTCAACGACGTCTTCCGCCAATCCGATGTGGAGCGCACCGCCGTGGACGCGATGCGCTCGCTGATTTGGCTTGAGGAACAAAGCGCCAAATGGCTCGACGCGAATGCGGTATCCCTCACTCCGGGACCCTCCGGCGGTGACTCGCTCGCCAACGCTGCCGGCCGGCGTCGTTATCCCATGGAACTGGCCACGCTGCCCAAGGTGGCCGAACCGGCCGGGTTCAACTTCGCAGAGGTCAAGACCGATGAGCCCGCCCAGCTCGAGACGCTCCTGGGCCAGCTCGGCTTCGAATTCGACGGCCGGCACCGGACCAAGGACGTGCAGTTGTGGTCCATGGGGCAAGCACGCGTCATCATCAACGAACAGGCGCCGTCGCACAGTGAACCCGCCATTGCGGCGTTGGGGTTCGACGTCGACTCTCCTGTGATTGCCTCGGCCCGGGCCCAGCAACTCAAGGCCCCCGTGGTGCCGCGCAAAGTCCAGGCCGACGAGGAAGTGTTCCAAGGCATCGCCGCCCCGGACTCCACTGAGATCTTCCTTTGCCAAGGCAGCCCCGACGGGACGGCGGCATGGACGCATGAATTCGGCGAAGGACTCGAGCACCCTTCAGCGGGAGCGCAAGCCGTGATCGACCACGTGAACCTGGCCCAGCCCTGGCAGCACTTCGACGAAGCCGTCCTCTTCTACACGAGTGCCCTCGCATTGGAACCGCAGCCGTTCGCCGAGGTGCCAAGCCCTAGCGGCCTGGTGCGCTCACAGGTCATGCTGACGTCGGACCGAGCCGTGCGCCTCGTCCTGAACCTCGCTCCCGTGCTTCAACAGGACCCGGGCCAGCAAGGCCCCGGCCAGCAAGGCAACGGCGCCCGCAAGAGCTACCAGGAACACATCGCGTTCGCGGTGGACGACCTCGTGGCCACGGCGCGGGCGGCGCAGGCACGCGGACTCGACTTCCTGCAGATCCCGGCGAACTACTACGAGGACCTGGATGCGCGCTTCGCCCTGGATCCTGCCTTCCTCGCCACCCTCAAGGAACTGAACCTCCTCTATGACAGGGACGCCAACGGTGAATTCCTCCACTTCTACACCGCCACGGTGGGCAGCGTGTTCTTCGAAATGGTGGAACGCCGGGGCAACTACGACGGCTACGGCGCCCCCAACGCCCCCGTGCGGCATGCCGTCCAATACGACTCGCTCCACGCCCGCCACATGCACCGCTGAGCAGAATCGCAAGCAGAAACCAGGAAAGCAACCACCCGAAAGGAGCCGGCCGTGCTGCTAGACGCAAATGCCGGGCACTACCAAGACGACGACGAGCTCGTACCGGCGGCCGAACCGCATGCCGCCCACGCGCCGTCGGACGCCGCCGTCGAAACCCAAGCGGATCTCAGCGCCGAGATCAAGGCCATCGGCGAGGCGTACGCCCGGGCACTCAAGGACGGGGCCGCGCCGGAGACCCAGCCCCGCCTGGACTTCGCGCCATACCGCAGCAGCATCCTGCGCCACCCCACCAAGAGCCTGCACCACGCGGATCCGGAGACCATTGAACTGTACTCTCCGGCGTTCGGGCACCAGGACGTGCACGCCCTGGAATCGGACCTCACCATCCAGCACAACGGCGAACCCCAGGGCGAGCGGATCATCGTGCAAGGCAAAGTGCTCGACGGCGATGGGCGCCCGGTTGCCGGCCAGCTCGTGGAGATCTGGCAGGCCAACGCCGCCGGCCGCTACATCCACAAGCGCGACCAGCACCCCGCCCCGCTCGACCCCAACTTCACCGGCGTCGGGCGTTGCATCACCGGACCGGACGGATCCTATCGCTTCACCACCATCAAGCCCGGCGCCTACCCGTGGAAGAACCACCTCAACGCCTGGCGGCCGGCGCACATCCACTTCTCGCTGTTCGGGACGGACTTCACGCAGCGCATCATCACCCAGATGTACTTCCCGGGTGACCAGTTGTTCCCGCTGGACCCCATCTACCAATCGATCGTGGACCAGGACGCCCGCGACCGCCTCGTCGCCAAGTACGACCACGAGTTGACGAGCCCCGAGTGGGCCCTCGGATACAACTGGGACATTGTGCTGAGCGGGTCGAAGCGGACCTGGACCGAAAACGAAGCCTTTGGCGACACCGGAGATGAGGAGTAGACCATGAGCAAGCTGACACCCACACCCGGCCAGACCGTCGGCCCCTTCTACGGTTACGCCCTTCCCTTTAATAAGGACAACGAACTCCTCGCCCCCGGCAGCCCCGGAAGCATCCGCCTGCAAGGCACCGTCTACGACGGCGCAGGAGAAGCCATCCCGGACGCCATCCTGGAGATCTGGCAGCCCGACGCCGAAGGCAAGGTGGTCCAGCGCACGGGCTCCCTGGTCCGTGACGGCTACACCTTCACCGGCTGGGGGCGAGCAGCAGTGGGCAACTCCGGCGTGTACACCTTCACCACGGTCAACCCCGGACCCACAGAGCCGGGAGCGGCTCCGTTCATTTCCGTCGCCGTCTTTGCCCGTGGCCTCATGAACCGCCTTTTCACCCGCATCTACCTGCCGGAAAACGAGGAAGCGCTCGCGGCCGATCCGCTGCTCAGCTCCCTCGATCCCGAGCGCCGCAGCACCCTGATCGCACGCCGCGACGGGGATGGCGGACTCACCTGGGATCTGCGCTTGCAGGGCGGGAACGAGACAGTATTTTTGGACTTCGAGCGCTTCGAAGGCGCCTCCCAGTGAGCGGCGACGGCGATTTCGGGCTGCTCAGCCCGGTCTCGGCGTCGCCCGCCGTGGGGGCGCTGACGGGTGACCGTGCGGTGATCGCAGCCATCCTCGACGTCGAGGCCGCCTGGTCTGTTGTCCTCGAAGAGGCCGGCTTCGCGCCTCCCGGTTCCGCCGCCGTCGTCACGGAAGCCGCGGAATCCTGGGCCTACGACGCCGCTTCCATCGCCGAACGCGCACAAGGTGGAGCCAACCCGGTCATTCCGCTGCTGGCCGATCTCCGGGGCAGGGTCAGGCAGCTCGACGCCGGGCATCCCGGCGGGGCCCTCGGCGCGCTTGCTGCCGTGCACACCTCCCTGACCAGCCAAGACGTCCTGGATACGGCCCTGATGCTGCTCGCGCACCGGGTGGTTTCCGCGCTTCTCGCCGAGGTAAAAGGTACGACGACGGCGCTCGCCGCCCTCGCACAGCAGCATGCGGACACGCTGTGCGTCGGCAGGAGCCTGACGCAGCATGCGCTTCCGTTCACCTTCGGGCTCAAGGCGGCGCAATGGTTCCACGGAGTGGCAGCCGCGGCCCGCCGCCTCGAAGCCCTGGAGTCGCCCGTGCAGTTCGGCGGGGCCGGCGGCACCCTGGCTGCCGGTACCGTGCTTACGCAAGGCTCGTCGCTCACGGAAGGCTCGCCGTCGGGCCCCTTTGCGCTGGCCGATGCTTTGGCCGGGAAACTGGGCCTCGCTCCCGTTCCCGCACCGTGGCACACGAACCGCCTTGCCGTCACCGCACTCGGCGACGCCTTGGCCTCCCTGACGGACTCCTTCGGCAAGATCGCCTCGGATCTGCTGTTCCTCAGCCGCCCCGAAGTTGCCGAGCTGGGTGAACCCCTTGCCGCAGGTCGGGGCGTCTCCTCTGCCATGCCGCAAAAGCAGAATCCCGTGTTGTCCGTGCTGATCCGCAGCGCGGCGCTCCAAGCCCCTGGCTTGGCCGCGCAGTTGCACCTTGCGGCCGCGAACTTCAACGACGAACGCCCGGACGGCGCTTGGCACAGCGAATGGCAGGCATTGCGGGGCTTGCTCCGGCTTGCACTTGGTGCCGCCACCCAATTGCGCGAGCTTGCCGAAGGGCTCCGTATCTTCCCCGAGGCGATGCGCCGCAACCTGGACATCTCCGGGCCGTTGCTGCTCAGCGAAGCTGTTGCATCCTCCGTTGCTCCGCTCCTCGGCACGGACAGGGGAGAAGCGAAGGCGAAACTGCAAGCCGTCGTCGACCAGACCCTCCAGGCACCCGCAGCGGAGCAGACCCGGATCTACACCAAGCTCCTGCGCGAAGCCGTGCCGGCCAGCAAGCTGTCCGACGAGGAACTGAAGGCACTTTTGAACCCTGCGAACTACGTCGGTGAGGCTGCGGAGATCAGCCGTCGCATCCTGGCCGCGTACCCCGAGTTTTCCCGCACCAACACGAAGGGAGCCGATCGTGGCTAAGCCCAGCATCAAAGCGGTGTTGCTGTCCCCGCAGCGCACCTTGGGGGAGAAGCCGCTCCTGGTGGTGGGCCCCTCCCTCGGAACCTCCACGGTGTTGTGGACCGAGACGGCAGCCCTTCTCGGCGGTGACTTCGACGTCATTGGCTGGGACCTTCCCGGGCATGGAGTCTCGCCCGCGGCCTCCGAAGTGTTCAGCGTCGCCGAACTGGCCGACGCTGTGGTGGATCTGGTGGATTCGATCGTGCCCGGAGCCGTGTTCCACTACGCCGGCGATTCCCTGGGCGGTGCCACCGGACTGCAGCTCGGCATCAAACACGGTGAACGGCTCAAGTCCCTGTCCGTACAGTGCACCGGAGCGAAGCTCGGTACGCCGGAGGGATGGCTGGAACGGGCTGAAACCGTCCGCGCGCAAGGCACCGCGGTGATGATCCAGGGTTCCGCGCAGCGTTGGTTCGCTCCCGGTTTCATGGATCGCCAGCCGGTGGTCAGCAGCCGCCTCCTGCACGCCCTGCGGGACGCCGACCGCTTCAGCTACGCCTTCTGCTGCGAAGCCCTCGCCGGTTTCGACGTCCGCGCCGAACTCGGCAGCATCACCGTCCCCACCCAGGCACTGGCGGGCGTCGAGGACACTGTTGCGCCGCCGTCGTTCGCTGAAGAAATTGCGGAAGGCATCAACGCCGGTGGCGGCACCGCTATCGCTATTGCGCTCGACGGCGTCGGGCATCTTGCGCCCGCGGAGGCGCCCGCCGTCGTCGCGGACCTCATGCGGACGTTCATGACGGAGGCCGGAAAATGAGCACCGATTGTTCGCCGGGAGCCGACAAAAACGGCGCTGTTCAGCGCGACGCCACCTCGCAGGAAATCTACGACGCCGGCATGGTGGTCCGCCGTGAAGTGCTCGGCGACGCGCACGTGGACCGTGCCAACGCCAAGAAGGACGAATTCACAGGTGACTTCCAGGACATGATCACCCGCATCGCCTGGGGCGGGATTTGGACCCGGCCCGGGCTGACGCGGCAGATGCGCTCGGCCGTCACCATCACCGCGATGGTGGCGCACGGGCACTGGGAAGAACTGGCCATGCACATCCGGGCTGCCATCACCAACGGGCTGAGCAGGGACGAAATCAAGGAAATCCTGCTGCAGACCGCCATCTACTGCGGAGTCCCCTCCGCCAACACCGCCTTCAAGACCGCACAGGGCGTCTTCGCGGAACTCGACGAGACCCCCGAATCCACCGCGGCCCCTGAAACCCCCACCCCACCCAACTGACTCGCATTAGATGTCGTTTTGAGCCCTCATAACGACATTAACTGCGAGCTAGTTGGGACTACAGACACTTAGAGGAGACCCCATGAACCAGGCGTATGTGTACGACGCCGTGCGCACACCTTTTGGAAAATTCGGCTCGGGCCTTGCCGGGGTGCGGCCGGATGACCTCGCGGCCCACGTGGTGCGCGAGGCCGTCAAGCGTGCCCCTGCTTTGGACGTTGAGCGCATCGACGAGGTCGTATTCGGCAACGCCAATGGCGCCGGCGAGGAGAACCGCAACATCGCCCGCATGGCCACCCTCCTGGCCGGGCTCCCGACGTCGATCCCCGGCACCACGGTCAACCGCCTGTGCGGCTCTTCGCTGGACGCCGCGATCATCGCCTCCCGCCAGATCAACGCCGGCGACGCAGAGCTGGTTCTGGTGGGCGGCGCCGAGTCCATGTCCCGCGCGCCCTGGGTATTGCCCAAGACCTCGAAGCCGTATCCGGCCGGAGATATGACCCTGGCCTCCACCACTCTGGGCTGGCGCCTGGTGAACCCGGCCATGCCCAAGGACTGGACCATTTCCCTGGGCGAGGCCACCGAACGGCTCCGCGAGAAGTATGGGATTACCCGGGAGCGGCAAGACGAGTTCGCCGCGGCCTCGCACAACCTCGCCGCGGCGGCGTGGGACGAGGGCTTCTACGACCAGTTGGTGAGCCAGGTTCCGGGTACGGAGTTGGTCCGTGATGAAGGCATCCGTGCGGGCTCGACGGCGGAGAAGCTCGGCGGGCTCAAGACCGTGTTCCGTGCCGAATCCGCCGGTAGTGAGGGTGGAACGGTCACCGCGGGGAACGCGTCCCCACTGTCCGACGGCGCCTCCGCGGCCTGGATCGGCAGCGAAAGCGCCGCCGGGCTGCTCGGGCTGGAGCCGCTCGCCCGCATCGCCGGCCGCGGAGCACACGGAAACGATCCCCAGTTCTTCGGCTACGCGCCCGTGGAAGCGGCTAACAAGGCACTCGCGAAGGCGGGCATCGGCTGGGAGCAGGTGGGCGCCGTCGAACTTAACGAAGCCTTCGCCGCACAGTCCCTGGCGTGCATCGATGCGTGGGGAATCGACCCGTCCATCGTGAACCGGCACGGCGGCGCGATCGCGATGGGCCACCCGCTGGGCGCCTCCGGCACCCGGATCCTGGGCACCTTGGCCCGCAGCCTTCAGGCTTCCGGTGAGCGTTGGGGTGTCGCCGCGATTTGCATCGGCGTCGGGCAGGGCCTGGCCGTGGTGCTTGAGAACGTCACTGCCGGAAATTCGGCACAACCGGTGAAGGGCTAAGGCAATGCTGAAATTCATAGACACTGTCGGCGAAGCAGTCGCCGGCATCAAGGACGGCTCTACCGTCATGATCGGAGGCTTCGGAAACGCGGGCCAACCGTTCGAACTGATCGACGCGCTGCTCGATACCGGTGCCACCGACCTCACCGTAGTGAACAACAACGCGGGCCAGGGCGATCAGGGCCTTGCACTGCTCATCAAGGAAGGACGGGTCCGCAAAATGATCTGCTCCTTCCCGCGCCAGTCCGATTCCTGGCACTTCGACGCCAAGTACAAGGCCGGGGAAATCGAACTGGAACTCGTGCCGCAAGGCAACTTGGCGGAGCGCATCCGGGCGGCGGGCGCAGGGATTGGCGGGTTTTTCACGCCCACCGGTTACGGCACCATGCTCGCGGAAGGGAAGCACACGCGCTTCCTCGACGGAAAATGGCAAGTGTTCGAGACGCCCATCCACGCCGACGTCGCACTCATCAAGGCGCTCAAGGCCGATGGCAAGGGCAACCTTGTCTACCGCAAAACGGCCAGGAACTTCGGACCGATCATGGCGGCGGCCGCAAAGCACACCATCGTCCAGGTGTCGGAGATCGTTCCGACCGGCGCCCTCGACCCGGAGAACGTGGTGACCCCGGGAATCTACGTCAACAGCATCGTGAAGGTGGCCTGACATGAGCATCCAAACCTCAACAACACCCCTGGGTCGTGACGATCTCGCGCGGCTCGTGGCGCGGGACATCGCTCCGGGCTCGTTCGTGAACCTCGGCATCGGCCAGCCGACGCTCGTCTCCAACTACCTCACGGAAGAGCAGAACATCACTCTCCACACGGAGAACGGGATGCTCGGAATGGGCCCTGAAGCCAAGGGGGACGCGATCGACGGCGACCTCATCAACGCCGGCAAGATCCCCGTCACCGAGCTCCCCGGCGCCTCGTATTTCCACCATGCCGATTCCTTCGCGATCATGCGCGGCGGGCATCTGGATATCTGCGTCCTCGGCGCTTTCCAGGTGTCGGCCACGGGTGACCTCGCCAATTGGCACACCGGAGCACCGGACGCGATTCCGGCCGTCGGCGGGGCGATGGACCTGGCCACCGGCGCCAAGGACGTATTCGTCATGATGACTCTCCTGACCCGCGAGGGCGCGTCCAAGCTCGTCGACACCTGCAGCTACCCGCTTACTGGGGTGGGATGCGTGACCCGCGTGTACACGGACAAAGCGGTCTTCCTGATAGGGCCCGACGGCGTGACCGTGCGTGAGACGTTCGGCTGCACCTTCGAAGAACTCCAAGCCATGGTGCCGGTCCCGCTGGTGCCGTTCGACGAGAAGGCGGCCGGCGCCGTCGTCGGGGTCTAAACGCGCCTCAAGTCGATCGCGAACTGGCAGCAAATGCCCTCTGGAGGCAATCCATGGGGCAACTGCTGCCAGTTCGCGCCAATAAGATGGGTAATCATGACCGACGCAGCAGTAGCAGGGGTGCCGCAGGCAGGTGCTCCCCAAGCGAGTGACCAGTATGTGCAATCGCTGGCACGCGGGTTGTCCGTGATCCGTGCGTTCGACGCGGCCAACCCCGTCATGACGCTCAGCGAGGTGGCGGCGCGTACAAACCTGACGCGTGCCACGGCCCGTCGATTCCTGCATACCTTGGTGGAGCTGGGCTATGTCCGCACAGACGGCAAGACCTTCGCGCTCACGGCGATGGTCCTGCAGCTTGGCTACTCATATTTGTCGGCCTTGTCCTTGCCCCAGCTCGCGCAGCCGCACCTTGAAGAACTCTCGCTGAAATTGGGGGAGTCGACGTCGGCCGCGGTGCTGGACGGAGCGGACATCTTCTATGTGGCCCGCGTGACCACACGCAGGATCATGACGGTCGGCATTTCGGTGGGCACCCGCTTCCCGGCCTACGCCACGTCCATGGGACGCGTCCTTCTGGCCGGCCTGACGCCGCTGAAACTGGACGAGTACCTGTCCTCGGTGGAGTTCAAGGAACTGACACCACGGACCATCACGTCGCGCGAAGCCTTAATAGCCGAGCTGGACCGGGTGCGCAAGCAGGGCTGGTGTCTCCTGGACCAGGAACTGGAACTCGGGCTCATGTCCATCGCTGCGCCGGTGTGGAATCACCATGCCGGCCATGTGGCCGCAGCGGTCAATGTCTCGCTCCAAGCCCAAAACGTCGCTGCCCAGCCGAACCCCGAGGCCTACCTCGAATCGGTCCGGGAGCAGATCGTGGAGACCGCGCGGGCGATATCGCAGGACGTCTCGGCGAAGCATTAGCCGCGCAAGGAACCTGCGCCCGCGCTACCGCGTCAGCTTGGCGTGGTCCGGGTGGTGGTCGCCGATGTGCCCTGGTGCGTTGGCAGCCAGGACCCGCTCGACGAACGCACAGTATTCCTCCACATAGTGGCGCAGGATGGATGCCGTGCCTTCGTCCCTGACCGATCCGTCCTCGTTGTAGGACGCCGGATTGAATTTGATGTAGGCCTCCGGGGCGTTCAGCTGAGGTGCGTCGAGGAAGCTCAGGACGCTGCGCATCGACGCCTGCATCACGGCCGTCCCGATGCTGCCAGGTGATGTCCCGATGATCCCCGTTGGCTTGCGCGCGAAGGAGTTGGTTCCCCAGGGCCGGGATCCCCAGTCGATGGCGTTCTTCAGGGCGCCGGGAACGGAGCGGTTGTACTCGGGGGAGATGAACAGGATCCCGTCCGAGGCCGCAATGGCGTCCTTGAGGGCCCGGCCGGCAGCCGGGTAGTCGGCGTCGTAGTCCGGGCTGTACAGAGGCAGGTCCTTGATAGGAATCTCTGTGAATTCGAGCTCTTCCGGCGCGACGCTGATGAGCGCCTTGGACAGGACCCGGTTGATGGAGCGGCTTGAAAGGCTGCCGACGAAGTATCCGATCTTGTACGTGGCCATGGCAATATTCCTTCCCGACGGCGCGGCCGGAACCGGCTCATCGACGGTGCGGTAACTGGAGGCTCCCAGCCCACAGCGAGCCTATTAGAGCAGTCCGAAGATGGGAATGGCCGCCCGGGGTGCCATCCCTACTCCCGTCAGGGCCTTCCGCGTCCTAGACTCAAGCCAACAACGGCTCGGGACAATGATGTCCAGAAGGACAATGGGGTTTCAGAAAGGGAGCGCTGGTGAAACTTGGCATAGCGCGGGAACGCCTGGACGGTGAACGGCGTGTGGCTGCGACGCCGGAGACCGTCCAGCAGTTGGCTGGACTGGGACTGGAAGTCGTCGTCGAAAGCGGAGCCGGAACCGCCGCGGGCCACAGCGACGAGGACTACCGCCTGGCCGGAGCTCTCATCGTCCCCGCCTTGGATCTGGCCACACTGGACGTCTACGGGCACGTCCGCCCCCTCGAACCCACGACGGCGGGCGCGCTCCGCCGGGGCGCCGTCACCGTGGGCCTGGCCTCGCCGTCGTCGGAACTTCCCACCGTCCGCGCACTCGCCGAAGCGGGCGTGACCTCCTTCGCGCTTGAGCTGGTGCCGCGCATTTCCCGGGCACAATCCATGGACGCGCTCACGTCCCAGGCCCTCGTGGCTGGATACCGTTGCGTGCTCGAGGCGGCAATGCGGCTCCCGCGATTCTTCCCCCTCTATATGACGGCAGCCGGAACCATTCCCCCCGCCCGCGTGCTGGTGTTGGGTGCGGGCGTGGCAGGCCTGCAGGCCATCGGTACCGCGAAGAGGCTGGGTGCACGCGTCTCCGCCAATGACATCCGGCCGGCGTCGGCGGACGAGGTCGCATCCATGGGTGGCACTTTCATCAAACTCGACGTGGAGACGGCGGAATCTTCCGGCGGCTACGCGCGCGAGCTCAGCGCCGACCGCGGTGCCCTGCAACGTGAGCTGCTCGCCCCGTACGTGGCCCAGGCAGACGTACTCATCACGACGGCGGCTGTCCCCGGACGGCGGGCCCCTCTCCTGGTGAGCCGTGAAATGGTCCAGCACATGCGCCCGGGCTCGGTGGTCGTCGACCTCGCCGCGGAGTCCGGCGGCAACGTGGAAGGCTCAGTGCCGGGTTTGGATCTTCAAATACCGACGGCGGATGGCCAGGGCACGGTCACCTTGGTGGGGATGAAGGATGTCGCCTCCGCCATGCCCGCGGACGCCTCGCGCCTCTACGCGAAGAACGTCGCGAACCTGCTGGCCTTGATGACGTGTGATGGCGCCGTCGTTCCGGACTTCGGCGATGAGGTGGTGGCGGGTGCGTGTTTGACGCACGACGGCGAGGTGCGGCACGGTCCGACGGCCGAGGCCCTTGCTGCGCTCTCGGCCGAGACGGCGGAATCCGTAACCTCTGCCAACGAGGGGGTCTCCTGATGGACGGCATCGCCCTGCTCACCATCACCGTCTTGGCTGTGTTCGTGGGCTTCGAAGTGGTCTCCAAGGTCTCAAGCACGCTGCACACGCCCTTGATGTCCGGGGCGAATGCCATCCACGGAATCATCCTGGTGGGCGCGATCATCGTCGCCGGGCAGGCCTCGGATCCGTGGGTCCTCGCGGTGGCCTTGCTCGCCGTCGTGCTCGCGACCGCCAATCTGGTGGGCGGCTTCGTAGTGACCGACCGCATGTTGGAGATGTTCCACGGCCGTAAACGCGTTGCACCCCCAGGCGCGAAATCGGAGCCCATAGCGGCCGAGTCCAAGGAGCGCACGCGATGACCCTCATCGATCCGGTGTGGACCTCGCTCCTCTACCTCGCGGCCGCGGTCTGTTTCATCCTCGCGCTCAAGGGACTCAATTCGCCACGTACCGCCCGGCGAGGCAACCTAGTGGGCGCATTCGGTGCGGCGCTCGCCGTCGCCACTGTCTTTTTGTCCGTCAAAATGGACAACGTTCCCTGGATACTGGGCGCGATGGTGGTCGGTTCGGGCGTGGCCGCGCCGGTGGCGCGTCAGGTGAAGATGACGCAGATGCCGCAGCTCGTGGCGCTGTTCAACGGCGTGGGCGGCGGTGCCGCGGCGCTCGTCGCACTCCTGGAACTTGCGCACACGGAGGACCACTGGGTGCGTGTGGCGATTGTCTTCACCTTGCTGGTGGGGGCGGTGTCGTTCGCGGGTTCCGCCATCACGTTCTCCAAGCTCCAAGAGTTCATGACCACCCGCCCGGTGGTCTTCCCTGGCCTGCCGACCCTCATGGGAGCGGTGCTGATCGCGGCGGTGGGTGCCGCCGTCGCCGTCGTTTTCAGTGGTTCCCTCGCGCTGGCGCTGCTGCTCTTAGTGCTGGGGTTGGCGGCAGGCGTCTTGCTGGTGCTGCCGGTAGGCGGCGCGGACGTGCCGATCGTCATCTCGCTGCTGAATGCCTTCACGGGCCTGGCCGTGGCTGCCTCGGGCCTGGTGCTTGGCAATGTGCTCTTGGTGGTGGCCGGCACGTTGGTGGGCGCCTCGGGCACCATCCTCACCAGGGCCATGGCGGCGGCCATGGGCCGCAGTGTTGTGGGTATCCTCTTCGGCGCGTTCAAGGGAAGCTCGACGGCGGGGTCGACGGCGGTGAGCGACCGCCCCGTCCGCTCCTCCAGCCCGGAAGACGTGGCCGTGCTCCTTGCCTACGCGCAACGGGTCATCATCGTTCCTGGCTATGGGCTCGCGGTAGCGCAAGGGCAGCACACGGCGGCCGAGCTGGCCCTTGCGTTGGAGGCGAGGGGCGTTGACGTGGACTTCGCGATCCATCCAGTGGCTGGCCGCATGCCCGGGCACATGAACGTCCTGCTCGCAGAAGCCAATGTGCCCTATGAGTCCCTCAAGGAAATGGGCGAGATCAACTCTGAATTCCGGACGGCCGACGTCGCGCTGGTGGTCGGCGCGAACGACGTCGTCAACCCGGCCGCGAAAACCACCGCAGGTTCGCCGATCTACGGGATGCCCATCCTTGAGGTGGCCGACGCGCGCCAAGTAGTCTTCCTCAAGCGCTCCATGCGGCCGGGATTCGCGGGAATCGAGAACGAACTCATGTACGAACCCCAGACCACACTGCTGTTTGGCGACGCCAAGGAATCCCTCACCAAAGTGTTGAGTGCGGTCAAGGCGCTCAAGCTTAGTTAACCAACCCTGCGGTGCCCGCGCGCCTCTCTGCTGCCGAATCAGGTGAGCACACTCAGGATCGCGGCCCACAGCTGCTGCCAGCCGGGTGAGCACACTCAAGACGCGGCCGGATGCAACGTCCTATCATCGCCGAAGACCCAGGGTGGGAATGCTCCCATCCTTGACGGTTGCCCGGCTTCGAATGGACGGTGAGTGGAGTGGCTGGACTCTCGACTCAGGAGCACAAGGTGACGCCGCGTTTCGGCGTCCGTTGGGCCGCAGTTGGAGCGTGCGCGGCAATGGTCCTGGCACTCCTCAGTGGCTTCGCTTTGCCGGCGCATGCGGCTGCAAACACAGTCATCACGCTGACCTTCGATGACGGCAACGCCGACCAACTGACCGCCGCAACCACGCTGAAGAACCTCGGACTTCACGGCACTTATTTCGTCCCCTCCGGGTGGGTCGATCAGCCGAGCTATTTCACGTCGTCGAACTTGCAGCAACTGTATGCGGACGGCAACGAAATTGCCGGGCACACCGTCACGCACCCGGACCTGGTCACGTTGACCTCGGATGAAGTGACGCGCCAGGTGTGCAACGGCAGGGTCGCCTTGGCAAACATGGGCTTCAAGGTCACCAGCTTCGCCTACCCCTTCGCTTCCTTGGACCCCGCTGTGCAGACCATCGTGAAGAATTGCGGTTTCAACAGCGCACGCGGGCTCGGGGACCTTTACAGCAAGGACGATCCGGGACTCCCGGCCGCCGAGAGCATCCCGCCCGCAAACCCCTATGACACCGCGGCGCCGGAGGAAGTGGACAGCACATGGACGCTGTCCAACCTTGAAAACTCCGTGACCAGGGCCCAGGCGGCTGGCGGTGGCTGGGTTCAGTTGACGTTCCACCACATCGCGGTCGGGACCGATCCGACCCTCACCATCAGCCCCAGTCTGTTCAACCAATTCGCCTCCTGGCTAGCGCAACAACAGACAGCGGGCGGCGTCGTCGTGAAGACGGTTGACCAGGTAATCGGTGGCGCGGTCCAGCCCCTCGTCTCCGGGCCGCCGGTGCCGCCGCCGCCTCCACAGGGGACCAACATGATCCAGAACCCGAGCCTGGAGACGCTCACCAGCGGAATTCCGCTCTGCTGGGCAGCGGGTGGATACGGCACCAACACGCCCAGCTATTCAGTGGTCTCACCCGGCCACACGGGCAACAATGCGGAGCTGCTGACAATGAGCGGCTATGTCAGCGGGGACGCGAAGCTCCTGCCGGCACTGGACCTTGGCGGCTGCTCACCCACGGGCACTCCAGGTCATATCTATCAGCTCAGCACCTGGTATAAATCCAATGTCATCACCCAGTTCGAGGTCTACTACCGCACAGGAACGGGGTATTGGACCTACTGGACGGCGAGCCCGTTGTTCAACGCGAGCAGCAACTGGACCCAGATCACCTGGACCACGCCGGCTCTTCCGGCAGGCGCCTCGGGTATCAGCTACGGACTGAACATCCAATCCAACGGTTCGATCACCACGGATGACTATTCGATGATCGACGTCACCCAGGCCGCGGCGACCGCGCCTGCGGCGCCGACCGGTGTGACCGCGACGGCGGGTAATGCTTCGGCGGTGGTGTCGTGGACGGCTCCGGCCAACGGCGGGTCACCGATCACCTCCTATACGGTGACGCCTTCCTCCGGTGGCACGGCCCTGGCTCCGGAGACGGTTACCGGGAATCCGCCCTCGACGACGGCGACCGTCACCGGACTGACTAACGGCACCGCGTACACGTTCACCGTCACCGCCACCAACGCCGTCGGGACGTCGCCGGCGTCGGCCGCGTCCGCGCCCGTCACCCCGACGGCCCCGACGGCGCCAGCCGCTCCCACGGGCGTGGCTGCGACGGCGGGGAATGCTTCGGCGGTGGTGTCGTGGACGGCTCCGGCCAACGGCGGCTCCCCGATCACTTCCTATACGGTGACGCCTTCGTCCGGTGGCACGGCATTGGCTCCGGTGACGGTCTCCGGTAATCCGCCCTCGACGACGGCGACCGTCACCGGACTGACTAACGGCACCGCGTACACGTTCACGGTCACGGCGACGAACGCCGTCGGAACGTCTCCGGCGTCGGCCGCCTCGGCCCCGGTCACGCCTTCGGCCCCGGTTCCGGGCGTCGTCAACGGCGGTTTCGAGTCCGGGCTGGCCTCCTGGACGACCGGCGGCGGCAAGGCACCCGTGGCCTCCACCGTTGCGCACACCGGCACGGGTTCTGCGTTGTTGGGCCTGGCATCGGGGGCCGAGCCGCTGGGGGACAGCAGCCTGTCCCAGACCATCACCATGCCCGCCTCCGGGACGTCCACGCTGTCCTTCTGGTACCAGCCGCACACCGCCGACGAGAGCTGCACCGGCACCGCCTGCCGCTACGACTGGATGGAAGCACAGGTCCGCACCACCGGCGGCACGGTCCTGGCCAGCCTGTTCAAACTCTGCAACAACAACGGCACCTGGACCCAGCTCAGCGCGAACCTCTCCGCCTACAACGGCCAGAGCATCGTGCTCTGGTTCAACGTCCACCTCGACGGCTCCAGCCCGGCGGATGACACCTGGATGTACCTCGACGACGTCACCCTCACCAACACCCAGACAACGCCCACGGCACCCGCCGCACCCACCGGCGTGACGGCGACGGCGGGGAACGCCTCCGCCACCGTGTCCTGGACCGCCCCGGCCAACGGCGGCTCCGCGATCACCTCCTACACGGTCACCCCGCACGCCGGCACCACCACCCTGGCCCCGGTCACCGTCACCGGGAACCCGCCCGCAACGACGGCAACCGTCTCCGGGCTGAGCAACGGCACCGCCTACACCTTCACCGTCACCGCCACGAACGCTATCGGCACCTCCCCGGCCTCGGCCGCTTCTGCCGCCGTCACCCCGACGGCGGGGGCCACGGCACCCGCCGCACCCACCGGCGTGACGGCGACGGCAGGGAACGCCTCGGCAACCGTGTCCTGGACCGTCCCGGCCAACGGCGGCTCCGCGATCACCTCCTACGCGGTCACCCCGCACGCCGGAACCACCACCCTGGCCCCGGTCACCGTCACCGGGAACCCGCCCGCCACCAGCACCACCGTCACCGGGCTGAGCAACGGCACCGCCTACACCTTCACCGTCACCGCCACCAACGCCATCGGCACCTCCCCGGCGTCGGCCGCCTCGGCGCCGGTCACCCCCACGGGAACCACCACCTCGGCCATCACCAACGGCGGCTTCGAATCCGGGCTCACCGCCTGGACCACCGGCGGCGTCCGGGCACCGGTGGCCTCCACCACCGCCCACACCGGCACCGGCTCCGCACTCCTCGGCCTGGCATCCGGGGCAGAACCCCTCGGCGACAGCAGCCTGTCCCAGACCATCACCGTCCCCGCCACCGGAACTACCACCCTGTCCTTCTGGTACCAGCCCCACAGCCAGGAAGACCCCTGCACCGGCAACGCCTGCCCCTACGACTGGATGGAAGCACAAGCCCGAACCACCACCGGCACCACCCTGGGAAGCCTGTTCAAACTCTGCAACAACAACGGCACCTGGACCCAGCTCACCGCCGACCTCACCCCCTACAAAGGCCAGACCATCACCCTCTGGTTCAACGTCCACCTCGACGGCTCCAGCCCCGCCGACGACACCTGGATGTACCTCGACGACGTCACCCTCACCAACGGCTGAGACCGTCGGGAGAGCTTACTAGCGCGGTTTGTAGACGTCGGAGCGGTGTTCGATGCGGTGGACGTACAGGGTGTGCTCTTCGATGTCCAGGGTGAACAGCACCCTGTAGTCGCCGCGCCGGGCGGTGCGGAGTCCGAGCAGTTCGTTTGTGAGGGGCTTGCTCAGCCGGTGTGGGTTCTCGGCGAGTGCGCCCGTGACGAATTCGACGATCGCTGCCGCGGCCTTCTCAGGCAGTCGCCTGAAGCCCCTCAGCGCCGGGCTGGTGACCTGGACGTTCCATGCTGCGGGGCCAGTGGGTTCTGGGCCGGTCACCGCGGCGGCAGCCCGAATTCACGGCGGAGGTCTGCGCCGCTGGTCGTGTTGCCCTCGGCGATGTCGCGCCGGGCCTGGTCCAGGTCTTCGCGGATGCCCGGCTGTGACAGCCAGTGGATGGTTTCCTGCAGGGATTCCAAGTCATCGGCGGACATCAGCACGGCTGATGGGTGCCCGTGCCTGGTGATTTGGATGATCTCGTGGGTCGTGTCTGCTTCCTCCACGAGGGCGGACAGCTTGTCCTTGGCTTCGCTGAGCGGTACCGTTCTCATGCTCAGAATTATAGCCTGATATCAGGCTAGTAACTAGCCAGACTTTTAGCCGGCCGGCAATCCGTTCCCGAGGTGGCTCAGTCGTGAACCTGCCCTCCCACTTGGATGCCGGTGGTTCAGCCGGCTATTCCACTTCAACCGCCAGGTCCATGGTTGTGAGCCGCAGCCAGAGCCAGAGCCGCTTCTGCGGGTCGTCCAGATCGAGGTCAAAGTCCTTGGCCAAGCGTGAGATCCGGTAGCGGACGGTGTTGTTGTGCACGTGGAGGCTGGCCGCCATCGCGGAGATGTTTCCGTTTGAGGCCATGTATGCCCTCAAGGTGTCCAGATAGTCGGTTTGCTGTTCGGAGTCGTAGGCCTGGATTTTTGCGATGTCGTCGAGCTCGGCAAATCCGCTCTCGCTGATGAATGCCCCGATCTTCAGGAGATTCAGCGGGATCCTGTAGTCCTCGAAGAGCCCGACGGAGGGGGCGGCCCCGCCAGCGGCACCACGTTTCGTCGATTGTTGGTGGAGCAGGTATTGGAGTGTCTGCACGGCCTCGGCCCGGGATCCTGGCAGCTCCTCTACGCGGGCCGCGATGCCGCCGACGGCAGCGATGAGCGGGTAGGAGCTGATCGTGTGGCCGTAAGTGCCGATTTCCTGGACCACGCGCCGATGTATCGCCCTTGACGCGGCCCCGTCAGAGGGAAGAAGCGCGTAGACCACGGAATCGATGAGGGCGCTGTGGCTCGAGTTGAACTGCACGTTGCAAACGGTGGTCACCAAGTGCAGCAGCCGATGGATTTCACGCACCGACTCCAGGCTGCCTGTTTCGGCCCGAACGATCGAAAAGGCCGCGACGGCGAGCCCGCCGGAGGATTCGAGCCCCAGTTGGGCTGCGGCAAAGGGCGCGTGTCCGGGGTCCTCCATGAGGGTCCGGATCAGGTCTCCGTTCCTGCGTTCCCCGAAATCGGACGCGGAGCGGGCATGGAGCATGTGGAGTCCGGCCAGCGGCGCCATCCGGTCGAGTGCCTCCAGGGCAGCCTCCCGTTTGTCCTCGCCCGGGTCGATGATCCAGATCGAGCCAAGCAGTTCGCCGCTGGCCCTCACGGCAAGGGCGAGCCTTGGCATCTCGTCATCGATTCCGGGGATGAGCACGGCTCCGCCGGACGCGTAAACGGTCTTGAAGTCAGCGTCGAACGCCGGGGGCTTGATCTCCTGCAGCGAGAGGGTGGTGACCCGGCGGAGCTCGTCGATGGGCTGGCCGGGCAGCGTCGAGTAGCCGAGGATCCTGCCGAGCGGATCCACAATGCTGGCCGCGCCGTTGGTGATGGATGCGGCAGCGTTGGCGAACGCGTAAAGGTCTCCGAGTCGGACGCCGGAGACAGAGTCCACGGCCGCGCCCATGACTGACGCCCGGGCCAGTGCCACGAGCCGTGTCCAATCGGCGGCGTCGGGTGCGATGAGGACCGCCAGGTCGTAGCGGATCGCGGCAGAGCGCAGCTCCTCCAAGGGCGCCCCATGGGCCTTGACGATTACTGCGGCCGCGTTGCTATTGGACGCCCGGTGAAGCAGCTGGTCAAAATCCGGCGAACCGCACATGAGCCCGACGGCGAGGACGATCCGGCCATCGACGCTGGTCCATTCGTCCATGGGGTCGTACATGAGTACGTCCGAGACGGGGTGTCCGAGGTTGTCCGGGGTGGGATTCGCGTGCACCAGATCGGCCTGCATGAGCTGGATGCAATCGGACAATCGCACGACGGCGGTCTGGAGATCGGGCTCTCCGTGGCGCCCTTCCTTCGTATCCATAGTTGGAAGATATCACAAGCCCAAAGAGGATCTTATGGAGGAATCGACATGCAGAAGGGGAGAGATCTACATCACTATTGAGGAAGGTACCGAAAGACAACCCCCCAAAAACAGAGGAACAGAAAAATGCGATTCAAGGACATCAGGGCGCTGGCCTCGGTGCAGGGACCTGCCCGGTCCGTGCCGGAGCGGCTGTCCAGGCGCTGCTACAGCGTCGAGGACATGAGGAAACTGGCCGCGGAACGCCTTCCGGGAAGCGTGTTCGACTACATCGAGGGCGGCGGCGAGGACGAGGCCTCCTTGAGGCGCAACCGCTCCTCCTTCGATGACTGGGCCTTCCTCCCGAAGTGGGGGTCGGTGGAGCATCTGGACCTTGGTTCAACCCTCCTGGGCGGTCCGGTGGCGATGCCGCTGACGCTCTCGCCTACCGGCGGCACCCGGCTCTTCCACCCCGACGGCGAGACCGCCGTCGCCCGCGCGGCCCTTGAGGCAGGCGTTCCCTACGGACTGGCGCACTTGAGCACCACCACCATGGAGGACGTCAGTGCCGCCACCCCGGGCCTTCGGCGATGGTTCAACATCGAGCCCACTGCGGACAAGGGCATGCTCCAGGCCGTCCTGGACCGGGTCTCGAATGCCGGATACGAAGCGCTTCTCGTCAACGTCGATTGCCGCGCGATTGGCCACCGGGAACGTGACTACCGCAACGGATTCACGGCGCCGCCGTCGATCAAGCCCAAAACTGTCATCGAAGGTGCGCTGCATCCCAGGTGGGCCTTTGGATTCCTGGCCAACGATGCGATCGCCTTCCCGAATCTCGACGCCGAAATTCCCGAAGGCCCGCTCTCCAGCAGCCCGGACATGTGGCGGACCCTCCTCGCTGGATCCTACGAACCGACGGACTGGGACGACATCCGGGACCTGAGGTCGCGCTGGAACGGTCCGATCATCCTCAAAGGCGTCGTCAATCCCAACGACGCCGTCATCGCGGCCGAGCTTGGTATCGACGCCATCCAGGTCAGCAACCACGGCGGCCGGCAACTGGACCACATGGCTTCCCCGCTGGACGTCCTTCCCGACATTGCCGAGAAGGCGGCCGGCCGGCTTGAAATCATCGTCGACGGCGGCATCCGCCGCGGCTCCGACGTCGTCAAGGCAATCGCCCTTGGCGCTGACGCTTGCTCCATCGGTCGCCCCTACCTGTACGGACTGGCAGCGGCCAGCCAAGCGGGAGTAGCGCACGTCTTGAAACTCTTCGCCGCCGAGATCACGCGCACCATGATGCTCCTCGGAGTCTCCACGATCCAGGAACTCCGGGAAGAAGGCCGCGAGCTGATCCGTCATCGCAGTGAATCGTTCCCAGGCACTATCCCGACCCCTGAGGCCCAGATGGCCTACGCAGAAACGAGGTCCTCCCGATGAAATCCCTAACCACCAGCCCCCGCACGAAACGCTCCCGGCTCGGCGTCCCAGCCGCCGTCGCAACCGCAGCATTGTTGCTTGCCGTCACCGCTTGCTCACCCGCAACGTCCGCCACTTCTGCAGTGTCGCCGGGCGGTACCGGGCAGGACGCGAGCGTTCCCGCACTGGACGTCAACCAGGCCGCCGCACAGTTGCTCCCGGAATCCATCAAGGCGAGCAAGGTCCTGCGGGTGGCCATCCCCACCAACGAGCCGCCCACCCAGTTTTACCGGGAAGGCACCCAGGACATGACGGGTGCCAACCCCGACGTCGCACGCCTGATCGGAGAGGCGCTCGGAGTGAAGGTCGAGATCCAGGTAGCCAATTTCGATTCCATCATCCCGGGAATCGCCGCCGGGCGGTATGACATGACCGTCTCCTCGATGACCCCCACGGCGGAGCGGATGAAGGTGCTTGATTTCGTTGACTACATGCAGATGGGCAGCACCGTCGCGGCCGCGAAGGGCAATCCCCTGGGGCTCAATGAGAAGTCCCTTTGTGGCAAGAAGGTCGGAGTCCTGACCGGTTCCTACCAGCTCACAGTCGACGTCCCCGATTTCGACAAAACGTGCACGGACGGCGGCAAAGACAAGATCCAGACAAACGAGTTCCAGGACACGCGCCAGGCTATTTCGGCCCTCACCAGCGGACGCCTCGACGCCGTGTTGGCTGATTCGCCCATCCTGAACTTTGCCGCGACGCAGAACCCGCAAATCGAGATCGCCGCCAAGTACGGCTTCGCACCGGTCGGGGTCGGTATGCCGAAGGACTCCGGCCTGGTCAAGTCTGTCTCCGCGGCCCTTAACACCGTGATCAAGAGCGACTCCTACGTCAAGGTCCTCGGGAAATACGGCCTTGAATCCAGCGCCATTACCGACGCCCGCGTCAACTTCGCCCAATAAAAGGTGACCATCATGCAGCAACACTCCATTTCCGACACAAGGCAAAGCCTTCCCGCGGCCCCGGGCGACTCCATCCCCGTGGTGCCGCTCCGGCACCCCGTCCGCCTGGCAATCGCCGTCGTCCTCATTCTTGTAGCATTCAGTGCTGCGTGGGATGTGGCTGTAAACCAGCGGTACCACTGGGACGTCGTCGTCTCCTATCTCTTCGCCCCGCAGATCATCACGGGAGCCGGGCTCACCATCCTCCTCACCGTGGTGTCGATGACCGTCGGCATTGCCCTTGGCACGGTCCTGGCGATCATGCGGCTTTCGGCCAACCCGATCGTCAAAACCATCAGCCGGGCCTACATCTGGTTCTTCCGCGGCACCCCGCTGCTTGTGCAGTTGATCTTTTGGTACAACATTGCCGCCCTGTACCCAGTGATCGCGTTCGGACTGCCCTTCGGCGGCCCCTCCGTGGTCCTTGGTTCGGCCAACGTGCTCGTCTCTCCGCTCGGTGCGGCGTTGCTCGGACTGTCCCTGAACGAGGCCGCCTATATGGCCGAGATCATCAGGGGAGGCATCGGATCCGTGGACAAAGGCCAGTACGACGCCGCCCGGGCCCTTGGCATGAACGGCAACAAGCTCATGAGCCGGGTCATCCTCCCGCAAGCGATGCGCGTCGTTCTCCCACCCACCGGCAACCAAGTCATCTCGATGCTCAAAGGCACCGCCCTGGTCAGCGTCCTGGCCATCTCCGACCTGCTGTATTCCGCTCAGATCATCTACGCCAACAACTACCAGACCATCCCGCTGCTCATCGTCGCGAGCCTCTGGTACCTGCTCATGACGACCATCCTGAGCTTCTTCCAAACCAAACTCGAACGACGGTATGGCCGCGGATTCGACGCCGCACCGCGACGGACGCGCCGGCTAAAGACAAGGACAGCACGATGACTACCGCGATGGTGGAGGCCCAAGGGGTCCGCAAGAGCTTCGGCTCGACGGAAATCCTCAAGGGCATTGATCTGAAGGTCGAACGAGGCTCCGTGACCTGCCTCGTCGGTCCGTCCGGCTCAGGAAAGACAACCTTCCTCCGATGTATCAACCACCTGGAGAAGGTCGACGCCGGCCGCCTGTACGTCGACGAACACCTGGTCGGCTACTCCGAGCGGAACGGACGGCTCTACGAAATGAAGGAGCGGCAGACAGCCCGTTCCCGGCTGACCGCTGGCATGGTCTTCCAACGCTTCAACCTCTTCCCGCACATGACCGTGCTGGAGAACGTCGTGGAAGCGCCGATACACGTCCTGGGCCGCCCCCGCAACGAGGTCACCGCGGAAGCCCAGGCCTTGCTGGACCGGGTGGGGCTCGGCAACCGGGGCCATTCCTATCCCCAGGAGCTCTCCGGCGGGCAGCAACAGCGCATCGCGATTGCGCGCGCACTGGCCATGAAGCCAAAGCTCATGCTGTTCGACGAACCAACGTCTGCGCTGGACCCGGAACTCGTGGGCGAAGTGCTCGATGTCATGAAGTCCCTGGCCGAAGCAGGGATGACCATGGTGGTGGTTACGCACGAACTGGGCTTCGCGCGCCAAGTCAGCGACCAGGTGGTCTTCATGGACCAAGGCGTAGTTGTTGAAAGCGGCAGGCCCGAGGACGTCCTGGGCAACCCGCAACACGAACGCACCCAGGCCTTCCTCTCGAAGGTCCTCTGAACATCAGCAATCCCGGCCGGCCAACGGCCGGTCCCCGGAAAGGAACCAATCCATGTCCCGCAAGCAGGTCACAACCGAATTCGCACCCAGTCCGGCCGGCCCCTACTCCCAGGCCATCGTCGCCAACGGCTTCCTCTACACGGCTGGCCAGACTCCGCATGACCCCATCAGCGGTGACGCCGTGGGAACCACCATTGAAGAACAGACACTCCAGGCCATGAACAACCTTGGCGCCGTCTTGGCCGCGTACAGGCTCGACTTCTCCCACGTTGTCAAAGCGACGGTGCACCTGCACCATCCGGGCCGCGACTTTGCAGGATTCAACACCGTCTACGAAAAGTTCGTCGAAACCCCGTACCCGGCCCGGACAACGGTGGGTTCGTTCCTAGGTGAGTTCCTCGTCGAGATCGATGTGGTCGCCGTCGTGCCCTAGCGCTTAACGCGAAAGCGGCGGCCGCGAACTTGCTTCGCAGCCGCCGCTTCCCGCTGAGCGTTAGGTGTTCTTGGTCGCGGCAAACATGCGGCGCAGCGTGAAGAAGCAACCCAGGGCGCCGAAGAGCAACGCCATGAGGAAGTCGCCCATGTAACTCTTCACGAAGTCCGGGTTGTTCGCCAGGTTGTAGTTCATCAGGTCCCACGGCTCGGAGCTGGTGATCAAGGACAAGGGTTGGCTGTTGATGTATTTGGCAGCGTCCAGCCAGACTCCTGCTACGAAAGACAAAAGCGCGGTGGCAGCCGTGATACCCGCTATCACCCACACGCCTTTTCGGCTCAGCCCGCCAGCTCCCATCACATAGAAACGGGCCGCCATCGCCGCAGCGGCGAAGGTGACGAGCGAGGACATCCAGCCAAAACTCCAGATGACGAGCCACAGCACGACGCCGATCGGGAGGGCGGCGAGGGCGAACAGGGCGCCTCGGCCCACGTTTTCGCGGGTTCGGATCGGGGGAGCGGGCGGCCATGCGGTGGCCTGGGCCTGGTTTGCTTCCGGATGCCAAGGGGGAATCTGCGCGCCGGAGGCATCCGGGGCGTTCATTCCGAACTCAGGCTGGGGACGCTGCGATGCGCCGTATTCGTTGCTGCCGGGCTGCGTGTTTTCCGGCAGGTTGGTGCTTTCGGTCATGTTTCCCCCAATGTGGACCGCTGCAATCGTACGGAACATCCTTGCACGCGCCAGCGGAAATTCGCCAGCGTTTGCAGCGAATAACTACGTCGGCGATTCGCAGCCGTGGGGGAGGGCCTGGCCCGTCGTTTCTAACCGGCTTCGAGGATCTTCTTGAGGTTCTCCAGGTCCTTGCGCATGGCCGCGCGCATCATTGGCGCCATGACGATCCCTGCAAGCGCGGAGAACCCGGAGGGCTCACCAGTGTTGCGGAGGGTCATGCGGGTGGCGCCATTCTCATCGGACCAGGTGTAAGTGGTCCGCATAGGGAAGGGACCTTGGCTTGTGCGCATGGTGAGTTTCTCGCCGGGGACAAGCTCGGTGAATTCGTAGACATAGTCCAGATTCCGGCCCAGGAACCGTGCGGTGAAGGCGACCCGGGAACCGATCGCGAGGGGCTTCGGCGTCTGCCACTGTGCAGATCGTATGTTCACATACCAGACCGGCGCGTTGTCCGGATTGGAAGCATAACTTGCCACGATCTCGCGGGGCCGCTGGATCAGTATTTCGGTCTGGACGTTCACCATGTTCCCAACTATCGCAGAACGCGCCTACCGGCGGGCAACCCACATTGAATGAATTCAGGGCCGGTTGTCGGTTTCGTTGGGATGCTGCTCCGCCTCCTCGGCGCGCGGTTCCATCTCCACGTAGTAGATCGCGCCTGCGCCAGGGGCGTGGAGGCGGTGTGTTGCATGACGGGTTGGCCGGTAGTCGTGTCCGAAGGGATCGCGCACAGTGACACGTTCAAGGTGATCCAGCCGCGCGAGGAGGCCATCGACGTCCCTGAGTGTCGCGGGATGGGTCTCTTCCCCCGCTACATCCACTACCCAGGGCGAACTGGTGGCGCTGCTGGCGAGTTCCAGGCTCAGGGTTTCAAATATTCCAGCCAGAAGGGCATCGAGCGTTGTGGGGTAGAGGCGCAGCAATCGATGCGCTTTCGGTTCGCGGCGCCGGTCGGTGATCCAGGTCTGGCGGAGCCAGGTGAATTCGACCCGGCCGAACGAGGAGCCCAGGCCCAACTCCCGGCCCTCTTCCAACCTCAAGTGGAGGTTGTTGCCCGCCCGGTCCAGGATGCTGGCGGCTTCCTCAACGTACTCAAGGTCCTTGAGCATGGCGGTTTTGGATGGATAGTACGTGAAATCACCGAGCTCATCCACAACGACGTAGTCTTCCGGAGCCGCGCCGGCAAGCTCGGAAGCGTGTGCCGCTCCTTGGTTGAGGGGAGTGCGTTTCATGGTGGATTCAGCTCCTACCGAGGACCGAGGTTAGCCCAAAGCCTGAATTGTCTATGCTCATCAGACCACCAAACATGGCGCCCGTCGTGGGTCCTTAACGGTTTCCTTACGCGGACAGCAGCGAATCTAGCGCCTGCGTTCCCGTTTGTAACAGTCGGCCTCAGCGTGCCCAGAATTACGCAACAATGGCATGTTGTTATTACAGTAAGGATTGCCTTGCCTATCTCGCTACCGTTCCCCGGCTCCTCGAGCTGCTCGGCGTGAAGCGCAGTGGTACCCCCCGACCATTCCGGTCACAGCCGGAATCCTTGAAAGGCCCCCATGAAATTCGGCATCAAACCCGCTACGGCCCTTGCCGCCGCCACGGCCACGCTGCTGGCACTTTCGGCGTGCAGCGGCGCACCAAGCGGTACCGCAAGCGGTGGTTCCACGGCCGGCGCATCCGGTGATGGCATCGTCGTCTACAACGCGCAGCATGAAAACCTCACCGGCGCATGGGTGGACGCCTTCACCAAGGAGACGGGAATCAAGGTTACGCTCCGTAATGGTGACGACCTTGAAATGAGCAACCAGCTCAGCGAGGAAGGCAAGAACTCCCCAGCGGACGTCTTCCTCACGGAAAACTCCCCGGCCATGGTCCGCATCGCGAGTGCCGGATTGCTCGCCCCCGTGGACCAGGCAACCCTCAGCCAAGTCCCTGCCCAGTACCGGCCCTCCACCGGCGACTGGACGGGCATCGCGGCCCGCTCCACCGTGCTGGCCTACAACAAGACCAAGCTCAGCGCAGACCAGCTTCCCAAGTCCTTGATGGACCTCGCGGACCCGTCATGGAAGGGGCGCATCGGCGCGTCCACAGGCGGAGCTGATTTCCAGGCCATTGTCAGCGCGATGCTTGCGCTCAAGGGAGAGGACGCCACCCAGAAATGGCTCGAGGCGGCCAAAACCAACTTCAAGTCCTACAAGGACGACACCCCGGTACTCGCGGCCGTGAACGCCGGAGAGGTCGACGCGGGAGTCCTGTACCACTACTACTCCTTCGTCGATCAGGCCCAGACCGGAGAAAACAGCAAGAATGTTGACCTCCACTACTTCAAGAACCAGGACCCGGGTGCGTTCGTCAGCGTCTCCGGCGGGGCTGTTCTGGCATCCAGCAAGAAGCAGGCCCAAGCCCAGCAGTTCCTGAAGTTCATCACGGGCAAAGCCGGTCAGCAGGTCCTCCAGAACGGTGACTCCTTTGAATACACGGTTGGCTCCGACGTGCCGGCGAACTCCAAGCTTGTGCCTCTCAAGGACCTCCAGGCACCTTCGGTGGACCCGGCTAAGCTCAACAGCGAGAAGGTCACCGAGCTGATGACCAAGGTCGGGCTTCTCTAGCCCCAGCGTCGCTTGCTGCTGCCGACCGCCACTCCTGTCCCGCAAAGGGGCGGGGGTGGCGGTCCGTCAGTCCTCGTTCAGGGCAACCAACCGCTCGCTGATGGCCTCGAACATCGCGGCCGCTGCAGGGCCCGCGACGGGGTCGACCGGCAGCGCTGTTGAAGAGAATTTAACCCCCACTACCCCGGACTTCCGGTTGATATAGACCATTTGCCCGTGGATCCCGAGGCAGTATGCCGTATCTGGATCGTCCGAGAGAAACCAGAACTGGCTGCGGTACCGGCCTCCCGGCATCGCTTCCGCATGATTGCCGGCCGCGAAGGCCGCTGCGGTATCAGGGCCGCCTGCGAAGATATCCTCAACCCAGCCGGGCTCGAGGATCCGCTCATCGTTCAGCGTGACCCCGCCGTCGCGGATCATGGCACCGAACAGAGCCATGTCCCCAAGCGTGGCGCAGATGCCGCCGTCGAACATGCCGGTGCCGGCCGCGTCGAGGCAGATGTAGGCGTCGTGACAGCCGCCCATCCGCGCCCAGAGGAGCTCGGAGGCGAGTTCCGCGAACGGCTTCCCGCTCGCAGCTTCGCAAAGCCAGCCGAGCACATCCGTCTCGCAACTGCGGTATTCGAAATGGCCGCCGTGTTCACGGACCTGCTCCAAGGTCACCAGGAACTCTTTGAGCGTGCCTGCGCCGCCGTTGCGGGGTGCCCAGCCCACAGCCTCGTCCAGTTTCCGCACCTCGGATCCTGCGTCGAGGTATTCCTCCGAGAACTTGATGCCACTGCGCATGTCCAAGATGTCCCGCACCGTGGCGCCCCTGTAGCCGCTGGCACGGAGCCCGGGAACATAGTGCTCTATCGCTTGGGCGGTGTCGATCTTCCCTTGGCCCGCCAGTACGCCGACCACGGCAGAAACGATCGACTTACTCACGGACATGAGCAGGTGCCTTGTACCCGGGCTCATCGCCCCGAAGTACTCCTCGGCGAGAACCTCATTGCCGTGCAGGAGCATCCAGGCATCGGTGCTGGTGGTCGCCAGGACCTGCTCGACCGTGCTGTACGAGCCGCCGGGTAGACGCACGGGCAGGCTGTGGAGCCCGAGGGGATCCCCAGGCGTCGCCCGCTCCAGCGGGCCGGCGGAGTCCGCGGCTGTGGCGCGAATCGCAGCGTTCGCGAAAAGCTCATCCATGTGGAGGAAGGACCATTGCAGATTCCCCGGCTCCTGCCAGTTGTCAACGGTGACCCTGCTCTCCCGAGTGTTGGTGCGTGACACGGTGTTCCTCCTCATGAAAGCGAATAGCATTCTCTTTCATGATTATGCCTGATCGTCCTCCTCGAAGTAACCGAGTGACACGAGGCCATCTCAGCCGACCTTGAAGCCCCCGTTGCTGTATAGAATCTGGCCATTCATCCATGAGCCCTGCTCGGAAAACAGGAATCTCATCAGGTCCGTCGTGTCCTCAGCCGTGCCGAGTCGAGCCGCCGGAGTCGCGTCAATGCCCGAACGCCGCGTCGCGTCGTCCATCCACCCGGTATCGATCGGGCCCGGGTTCACCACGTTGGCACGCACACCCCGGCCTGCCAGCTCGACGGCGGCTGCTGTGACGATGCGGTCGAGTGCGCCTTTGCTCGCGCCGTACGGCAGATTGTGGACAGTGTGATCGCTCGTCAAGGCAACAATCCGGCCACCGACGTCGCCCGGAACTACGGGTTCCCGCAGCTGCTCCGCGAAGGCCTTGATGAGGAGCCACGTCGCCCGGGCGTTGACAGCGAAGTGGCGGTCCCAACTCTCAAGGTCGGTCGTCAGGATGGAACTGTCCACTGATTCGCAGTGCGACATGACCAAACCTGTCACCGGCCCAAGGGTTCCGGCAGCCCTGATGAGCTCAGCCGGCACCGCTGGATCGCTCAAGTCGCCCGGGACGAGTTCGACGGCGACTCCCAACGCGCGGCATTCGCTGGCGATCGACTCCGGGTCGTCGGGATTGCCCTCCAGTCCGACGCGATCGTCGTATGGCCGCCAATAGTTGAGGGCGAGGTCCCAGCCGTCGCGCGCCAGACCGACCGCGAGGCTCGCCCCGATCGAACGGCGCCGGCCGACCCCCGTCACAACCGCGACTTTCGAATGGCTCTGCATAGTCATGGTTCGATTCTAGGAAGCGGCATCGGCGGCCACGCCGCCCGTCACCGATCGGGGAGCAGCCAGCCGTCGGCGATGAGCAGTTCCCGGAGCGCGGGCCGGCTGAGTGGTTCCGGTCCGTTATGGGCTTTGCGGCGGACTGAGACGAGGAGCTTCTTGACGCCGTCGGCACTGATGCCCAGGCTCGCGCCGACATCCGCCATTGTCCCGCCCGAGCCGCCGAGATACAGAGTGACCGCCTCGTGTTCACGCGGGGTGAGGCGGATCCGCGGCCCGGGACCGTCAAAGACGCCCTCAAGCTCGGCAAGGACGAACTTCTCGCCGCGCGCTGCCGCGAGAACGGCTGCCGTGAGCACTTCGGCCCCCGCCGTCTTGGGTATGTAGGCCAGGGCGCCGGCGTCGAACGCTTGGCGGATCACCAGTGGCGTCGCGAGGGAACTGCAGACCACCACTTGTGACCCTGTCGAGAGAATGGCGTGGATCTTGGAGCGCAGCGGGATCCGGTCACCAAGGATGATGTCCAACAGGACAACGTCAGACAACTGTCCCAGCGAGGCGGCGAGCTCAGCCCAGGAGCTGAACCTGCCCACCACCTTCACGGTTGCTGCGTTAGCTTCAAGCCAGGAAGCAAGACTCTCCCGGAGCAGTGCGTGATCTTCGAGGATGTCCACGTGGATCTTTGGCGCTGCCGCTTCGAACCGGCGCCGGAACAACCCCACCTGGTGTTCTCCTTCATGGCCGACGACGCTAATCGTCAACCACTCTGCCGTCCCAGTTTCAAGATCCCGCACTGCAGAGGAGCAAGAAATCCTCAAGATTCTGGCACTAGGGAACACCGAGACCTCCGGAGATCCTTGCGCCCCCGAACCCCGCACCGTAGGTTTGAGGAAGCGGACGTATGCGTCCGGGGGCATCGGGTTTGAAGCCGGTGGTCAGTCAGATTCAGAGAAGGAACATGGCCGTGGCAACAGGTATTGTCAAGTGGTTCAACGCCGAAAAGGGTTTCGGCTTCATTGCCCCCGACGACGGTTCGGCGGACGTTTTTGCCCACTACTCAGCGATCGCCTCAAGTGGGTACCGATCACTAGACGAGAATCAGCGGGTCCAGTTTGACGTCGTGCAGGGTCCGAAAGGCCCCCAGGCAGAGAACATCCAACCTCTTTAGGAGGGGACCACAGACGACTCAGGCTAGTTCTGCAAGCAGCCGGCCCCACTTGGGCGCCAACAACGGCGCCCCGGCGAGCTTGAGGCAATGCCACAGCGTCACCGCCACGGAATCAAGGACCGGTACTCCGGTGGTTTCCTCGACTTCCTCGGTGATGTTGGCGCCGTAAAGGTTCGTGCACAAATAAATGAGCGCGTCCGGGTTCGAGGCAGCAAGTTCCAAGGACCCGGGCAGCATTTCAGCGTCCGTGACCCGGGCGAATGATTCATTGTTGCTGAGGTCCAGGTAGCGGTGGTCTACCGTCTTGATGCCTTCGCGCGCATATGACTCAATGACGGCGTGATTCACGTCCCCGGTATAGGGGGTGAACATGCCGATCCTTGCCGTGCCGAAGGTCTTGAAGGCCTCCAGGTAGGCCAACGTCGAGGTGGTGCCCGGGATCCCGGTGGCTTCCGTGATTTCCCGGACCAGGGCTTCGTCGTGGGCGGCACCGAGCCAGGAACCGGAGGTTCCGTTCCACGCGATGACGTCCACGTCCGCCGTCGCGAGCAATGCGGCGGCCTCCCGCATGACGGCCGCATCAAACTGTTTGTCCGAAGAATCATCAAGCGCGATCCGGGTTACCGGAATACGCGTGAAGTGGATGGTGACGTCCTGGCGGTCACCCAGGATCCGGTAGCTCTGCGGCTCCAGGCACGTGTTGGACGACGGCACGATCATGCCGATGCGGGTGGGGCGGTGTGTGGAAGGCATTGTTCTCCTAAGCAGAAACTGTGGCGGGAACGGACGGCGATTTTCGAACGGAGAGTGCGTCGCGGTGCGCGGCGAAGCCGTTGCGGGCAACGAAACGGCCCACCGGCCCGGGATCGTGGAAACCGCCGTCGTCGACCACCACGCGTCCGGCGGAGACGACGACGGCGGGCCAGCCGCTCAGCGTCTTCCCTTCGAAAGGCGAGAAGTCAGTTCCCATGTGGAGGGCGCCCCCGTCGACCTCGCGTTCTTCGGCGGGATCAAAAATGACCAGATCGGCGTCGAACCCTACGGCGATAGTGCCCTTGCCGGGCACGGCATTGATCCGCGCGGGACCGGCCGAGAATACCTCGACGAAGTCCTCCACCGTGCTGTTCGGCGCCATCGCGGTGAACGTGACAGGCATGCGGGTTTCCACGCCGGGCAATCCGTGCGGCATGAAGCGGACGTCGTCGGTGCGCGCGCGCTTCTGCGAGAGGTCGTAGCAGGAGTGGTCCGAGGACACGGTGTGGATGGCCCCGGCAGCGAGGCGTTCCTTCAGCGCGGCTACTGTTTCGGCGCTGCGCATGGGCGGGCAGCACGCATACCATTCGGGGAAATCGCTGCCGTAGACGGTGTCATCCAGCGTCAAGTAGTGCGGGCACGTCTCGGAGTAGGCTTCTTGGCCACGATTCCGGGCCTCGCTGACAAGATCCACGGCGCCGGGGGTCGACTGGTGCACAAAGTACACGGGCGCACCGGTGTACTCGGCCATGGCAAGGGTCTCTTTGACCGAAATCTCCTCGGCGAGTTCGGGCCGGGTGGAATGCAGGTGCTCGATGCCGATCCGCCCGTCCGCGGCGTGCTGTTCGGTGCAGTCGGCGATGATGGGATCGTGCTCGGCATGGATGTACGTGAGTCCGTCCAGGCGCACCATTTCACGCATGACCTTCAGGATGGTGTCGCCGTCGGCCATGGTGGAGCCGCGGTTGGTGGTGTACATCTTGACCGAACGGACCCCTTCGGCGGCGAGCTGTTCCAGCTGCCAGGGCACGGTCTCGTCCCAGCTGACCACTGAGCCGTGGAGCGCGACGTCGCAGCGGGACTCGGCGGCCAAGCGCTTCTTGTCCAGGACGGCGTCCAGCGGGGATTCCTGTGCATCACGCGGAATACCGAAATCGATGATGGTTGTTGTGCCGCCCCACAGGGCCGCGGTGGAGGTAGTCCGGTAGTCGTCCAGGGTGCGGAAGCGTCCGGTCACTTGGGCCACATGGCAATGACCGTCGACGCCGCCAGGGATGACCAACTTGCCGGATGCGTCGATGGTGCGGGAGGCGGCGGGGACCGGTTCCGCGGCATCGACGAGCTGGGTGATGCGGTCATCGCGCACTACAACGTGGGCGGCTTGCCGGGCCGGCCCAGTGGATTGATGGCTGTTGACCACGGTGCCGTGGGCGATGACGAGATCGGGAATGGTCACGGTGGTCCCTACTTTCCGGCCGGAACGGCGTTGGCGGTAACGGAAGCGCCGGCGGCGGCCTGGATGGCGGTCAGGGCGGCGTCGAGGTTTTCGGACAACCCCCGGCGGTTCTTGACGGGTGGCGGCGCAAAAGCGCCTTGGCGGTGGAAGCCCGACTGCAGGGCCACAACCGCTTCTGTCATGCGGATGCCGGCGGAGATTCCGTCCACCACGGGCACGGGGATCTGTCCTTCAAGCTCGCGCGCGAGTCCGGCAAGCGGGGCACCTGCCAGGATGACGACGTCGGCGCCGTCCTCAGCGACCGCTTGCCTGCTCAGTGCCAGGAGGGTTTCCTTGAAATCCTGTTGCACGGTGCCGATGCCGTTGAGGCTCTGGTTGATGGACCGGATCGAGGCAAGACGGCTGCCAAGTCCGAAATGCTCCACGCAGTCCCGGTACCAGGCCGTGATGCGGTCCGAAATGGCGATGATGGAGAAGCGTTGACCCTGCAGGGCCGCGGCGCAGAGGGCTGCCTCCGTGATGCCGATGACCGGGACGTCGGTAAGTTCCTTGAGTGCGGGCATTCCCGGGTCGCCGAATGCGGCCACCACGACGCCGTCTATGCGGTCCGCTTCCGGATCGCCGCCGGAGTGCTCGGCGATGATTTCGGCGACTGCGCCGGCCGCGATGAGGGCTTCAAAGCGGGTCTCGATGTATTCGACGCCACGGCCGGCGGTCCGGACGATCAGCTCGGTGTCAGCCCCCGCCGAGCGGCGGGCTTCGGCGTCGATCAACGCAGTGACGTCCGCGCTGATGTTGGGATTGATGACTAGCAATTTCATGGTCGTTTGCCTTGCAACTTGAGTTCGGTGGCGGGCTCGTTCTGGGGAAACTGCTCGCGGTACTTTCCAATGTGCGACGCCGATTGGGTTGCGGCGCGCTCGGGATCGCCGCTGGCGATGGCGGCGTAGAGATCGCGGTGTTCCTGGATCAGCTCCGGCAGGTCGTCGACGTGGCGGAAGAGCCAGTGCATGCGGCCTTGGAGCGGTTCCAGCGCGGTGCGGAGAAAATCGTTGTTGGCGATGGCCGTGATGGCATCGTGGAATTCGCTGTTGGCGCGGTGGGCCTCGAGGATTGAGCCTTTCGCGAGGAAGCGATCGGCCTCATCGAGGAGCCTCGCCAGGTGTTTGAGGTCCTTGTCCGTGGCGCGGGCCGCGGCAAGGCGGCAGGCGAGGACCTCGAGCGACTGACGTACGTCGAAGAGATCTTCCACGTCTTTGGGGCTCAACCCTGCCACTTCGGAACCGCGGGAGGCCCGGTCCTGGATGAGGCCTTCCTGGCGCAGCATGCGGAGGGCTTCGCGGATGGGGAGTCGCGAGACGTTGAATTCGGCGGCGAGGTCCCGCTCCACCAGCCGGGTGCCGGGCGCGTAATGGCCCTCGAAGATTCGCGAACGGATGGCGTCCCGCACGGATTCCCGGAGGGGGCGGTCCGTGGTGGGGGTTTCATCTGCAATCAGCATCTTTGCTCCATTCGTGTTCTCTTGGATCATTGCGTCCGGCAACCCGGAGGCGTCCGGCCGTGCGGCGGTTCAGGACCACACGGCCGTCCCGGTCAGGCGAGTTAGACCGGAAGCCGTTTGTTGTAGTTCAGGGTCAGGACGGAGACCCCCATGATCACGGCGGATCCTACAAAGTACAGCAGCGCCCACGTGTAGGAGCCGGTAGCCCCGACAATCAGGCCTACCACAATCGGGGTGACGAAGCCTGCGATGTTGCCGCTGAAGTTCATCGCACCGCCCAGGACGCCGGCGTTGGTACGGCCGCCCAGGATGGCCGGGATGGACCAGAAGAGACCCACCCAGCGGAGGAAGAACAGGACAACAGAGAGGAGCACGACGGCGGTAATCGGGTCCGCGACGACCGTCACTCCAACCAGGCCGCCGACTACCACGACGCTGGAGATGCCCAGCAGGGTGCGCATGACCAGGTTGGCCGAGGCTCCGGTTGCACGCCACTTGTCGGCGATGGCGCCGCCGAGGATCTCACCGACGAAACCTGCGCCGAAGATCACGAACGTGGACCAGCCGATGGTGTTCAGGTTGAAATGCTTGGCCTGGGCCAGGTAGAGCGGGCCCCATGTCAGCAGGCCGTAGAACACGCCGTTGAATCCGAGCCAGCCAAAGCACATGGCCCAGAAAGAGCGGAACTTCAGGTAGGGGAGCAGGGCGCGCTTGCCCTTGACGCCGTCTTTCTCGGCCTCGGCGTCTTCTTCGGCGTGGGAGGACTCGATGTATTCTGCCTCGGCGGCGTTGACGGCTTTGTGGTTGCGGGGATTGTCCCGGACGTACCACCACACTGCCAGGCCCATGAGGACGGTGGCCGCGCCGGCGATGATGAACGAGTAGCGCCAGCTGCCGGTTGAGGCGATGAGCCAGGTGATGAGGATACCGCCCAGGCCAGCCCCGAGCGGGGCGCCTGCGTCAAGGATCGTGGCCCCGCGGCCGCGCTCCTTCTTGTGCATCCAGATGGCGTTGAGCTTGCCGCCGGCCGGCATGACGCCAGCTTCGGCGACACCGATGCCCAGGCGGGCGATGAACATGCTGAGGAAGCCGCCGGCCAGGCCGGATGCTGCCGTTGCGGCACCCCAGCCGATGCACGACGCCGTGACGACCTTGCGGGGGCCGAACTTGTCGATGAGCAAGCCGACGGGGATCTGCATGAGGGCGTAGGTCCAGAAGAATGCGGAAAGCAGGAGCCCGACGAGCTCCGGTGCGAGGTTGAATTCCTTTTGGATGATGGGCAAGGCCACGGAGATGGAGCCGCGGTCGATGTAGTTGACGGCTACCAGGATCAGCAGCAGGACGAAGAGCCTCCAACGGACACTCGTGCGTCGCTGCACGCCGTCCTTGCCGGCTTTTCCTTCGACTATATGCGCGTCAGTTTCGGTGTTTTGGAGAGACACAGTTTCTCCTTCAGGGGAGTTTGAGGAGCGGGGAAAGTCTTGAATTGTTGTGCCGGGTGCGGGTTGCCGCGGCAGCTGGACTCGCGTCGGCGGCAGCAGTCGCGGCCCGGTCCTCTTTCTGGGAGGAGGGACGCTGCCGGTTCGTTGGGCCCGTTTTGGGATCCCGCTTTGGGATCCCAAAATCAAAAATAGATGTGACCCGGCGCACTGTCAAGACTTTTGGTATACAAAGCGAAGAAACAGAATGTGACCGAGGGGTGAAGTTTCTTTACTTGTAGGCATTGGCGTCCGAATCGGCGCCGGTATGGGATACCGACGCGCAACTGGCTACAGGACCCGGGAATCCTTAACTCGGGTTGAGGTCGGCGAGAGCCGTCAGCGCCCGTTCGGGATGTTCCGCGATGCGGTTGAGGACGTACAACCACCACTCGCCACCGAAGATGACGTACTCGCGCGTCCTGAAGCCGTCCCTGTGGAGCCGGTCGAGAAGATCGGTCCCCAGTCCGAGGAGCATCTCGAATTCGATCGCATCGGTCTTCAGCGCCTCGCCGTGCCTGGTTATGAGCGTGTTGACGAGCTCGTCGTCGTGCGTCGCAAGGGAAAGCGGGTGGCCGGAGAGGATGAGCCGGCTCGCCAGGTCGAGGTAGGCGTTAGTCAATTCGACGCTGTTGCGAGGGTAGGCGACGGACTGGGGTTCAAGGAACGCGCCTTTGACCAGCCGAACGGTACCGGGGTGGCGAAGGACCCGCTTGAGGTCTCCGGCAGTGCGATGCAGGCGGGCTTGGAGTGTGATGCCGACGCGGGGGATCTCGACCGCGAGTTCGTCGTACAGGTCCAGGACCAGATCGGTCCGATCCGAACCTTCTGCCGAGATCATCAGCCCCGTTCCGAACGGTTCCGTTATCGCGGCGAGCTGACGCACATGGTCGAGCGCCAGCTCAGGGTCCACGAGGGCGCCGAGGTGGGACAGATCAAAAGAGATGGTGCTCGGCAGACCGGTTTTCCCGAGGGCGGCGGCCAACTCAAGGAACACCCCGGCTTCCGAGCGTGCGAGGCCGGCGTTGCGCACGCTCTCACCCGCGTATTCGATACTCGCGGCATGCCCGCGGGCCACCGCCGCTGCCGCTACATCGATGGCGTCGGCTGCAGTGTCCCCGGCCGAGTATCGCCTTGCCACGCGCGAAGCCATCGTCGCCAAGGCTGGTGTGGACATGACACGCTGCTTCAGGTCTTCATCCAACGCCCACGCCCGCAGGGTATTGGCGGCACGCTCGAGATCAATCTTCGTAGTCACCCGACAAACTGTACCTGCGGTGTTTATGGGCACCGGAGTCGCGTTCACGATACGAAATCCGGACGTCCTCGCTACTCCTCCGGCAAACACCACATCGAGATGCGTGCGCCGTCCGGATCCGTAGTGATGAGGAGCCGCAGCTCCCGGCCCATCAGGGCCTCATGCCCATCCTTCAACGCCAGCTGGTCCCCGAGTTTGCCGATGGCAACGGCCATGGCACGGCCCCAGTGCTGGGGCTCCCGGCTCGTGGCCACCGCCTCGGCGCTGGGCTGCCCGGGAACGGATACCTCCGGAGCATCCGGCTCTCTCATGTCCATGGCGCTCACCCCGCCACCACCTTCCAGTTGTCGCCCGGTTAGTCCCGGCCCTTGGATTTGGCGCTCCGGGTGTGCGCCAGGATTTCCGCGAGCTCGGCAAGCCGATGTGCGCGCGCTGATTCCGCCGGCGTGAAAGGCTCGCCCGGCCTGGAGAACAGGAGCGGGCCGTGCCAGGCGGTGGGGATCTTGAGCAGCGTCGTGGAGGGCCCGACGGCGGCGCCCGCCTTGACGGCCTGACCTTCGGGTTCCGGGATGACGATTTTCGCCGAAAGGAGTTCCGCAACCGCCAGCGGTAGTTCTTGCGGGTTGTGGGCGATCCGGGCAGCCAGGCTCAAGGCCTTGGTCTGGCCGTCCGCCATGGCGAGTGCAGTGGTAGGCCACACGTGCGAATCCCGGCCGCCGCCGTCGTCGAGCGCTGTCAGTAGCTCTTGCTCGCCGAGGTGGCCCGGAGCCGAAAGTACGAATTCGTCCATGACGGCTCCGTCCATCGGGTGGACATGGATGCTGAGGATATTGATGTCGCTCCGCGCCAGCGATTGGGTGATGCGTTGGAGCGATCCCGGCTGGTCGCGGAGTATGGTCCTCGCCCGCCAAAGAGCCGGGGCCGAATGGAGCTTCCTACGGTGGCGGAGGGCAGGCGCGTGGATCCAGCGCCGCAGAATCCTGGCCGCGGAGGGCTCTGCGACCCAAATGACCAGGACGGTTGCGGTCACCGTCAGGAGGAGCACCTTGGCCAGGTAAGGCAGTTGCGTTTCAACCACAATGGCGTGGACAAGAAGTTCGATGGGCAACATCACAGCAATTTGGGCCACGGTGACCCGGGCCTTCGGAGCCTCGGGCATCTGGCCGCACACTTCGCAGGAGAGCTCGGATGTAGCGGAAGTCCTCTTGTTCGGCTTCATGGCACTAATCGTGCCCGAGCCCTGTTTCAGGCGGATTGCGCCTGCGTCACGATCTCAGTCAGCACTGATGGGGGCCAGTTCGGCGCCGACCGGATGCGCCGAACTGGCCGTAATGCACAAACCTAGCGGGCGTTCTCGTTGCTCTTGTTGGCGGCGGCGAGATCGGTCAGGAGGTCGCGGATTTCAACAAGCAGGGCGGTGTCAGCCGGCAGCGGTTCGTCCTCAGGCTCTTCAATGGAGGCGCGGCGCTTGGTCAGTTCGTTGATCTTGTTCATGGGCGCAACGAAGATGAAGTACACCACGGCGGCCGTGATCAGGAAGGTCACGAACGCTGTGATGACGGCACCGAAATTGACGAACGTCTTCGCGTTGTCGGGCCAGATGGAGAAGCCCAGGCCCTGGGCGTTGACTCCGCCGGCGGCTGCGATGACCGGATTGATGATGTTGGTGGTGAACGCTGCGACCAGGGCTGTGAACGCGGTGCCGATGACCACGGCGATGGACAGCTCGATAATGTTGCCGCGAAGAACGAAGTCCTTGAAACCTTTAAGCATGGAATTTCCTCCGGTGAACGGGTGCGGGTGATGTGGCCGGAGCGAGGCCCGGCCGGCCGGTAACAACCGACACGAGACTATCAATCGAAGGTGTCGAGGCGTCATACTCCCACGCAGGACCTACCATTCAACGGAAGCTGATCGGATTGCCTGAAGCCGCCCGACGTAAGCTCGTAGCGGATGCCAGTGCCGCCGTCGTGCAGTATTAGTTGAGCAGTACAGTGCTCGAGAGAAGCAAGCGAGGCAGGCAATCCATTGAACGCCCTGGCAGAGATGTTCAGGATCGGTCCCGGCAACAAGGACCATCATCCGGCTGTGCGCTGCGCGGTGGGCGTCTTCCTGCCATTGATCACCCTCGTACTGTTCGGACGGCTGGACCTTGTGGTTTTCGCCAGCTTTGCCGCATTCACCAACATTTATGGCCGCAACGAGCCCCACAGCCTCCGTTTTCGAAGCCAACTCCGGGCCGGTTCGCTGCTGCTGGGCATCATCCTGCTCGCCACCCTGACGGGCAGGGTGGGGCAGGGCTCGGACGTGTACGTGTGGATCCTCACGCTTGGCACCACCTTGGTCGCCGCGCTTTGTTCCGTGGTGACTGCGCTGTGGCGACTTCGCCCGGCAGGGTCCCTCTTCCATATTTTCGCTTTCGCCGCGATCGCCTCCGTGCCTCAGCAGCCGCCGCTCTGGGAAGGGATGTTCTCCGCCGTTTTGACCGTTGTGTTGGCGTTGTTGATCGGAATGTCGGCGCGGGTGGTTCCGAGCCACCGGACGCCCTGGAAGCGACCGCCGGCGGAGCGGTTGCTTCCCCAGGAAGTCCGGGCTGCCTGGCTGGAAGGCCTGGGCTACTTCGTGGCCGCCGGGCTGGCCGGAACGCTTGCTACCTTGGCTGGGCAATGGCTCGGGTTCGGACACGGCTATTGGGCCATGGTGGCGGCGGTGGTTCCCTTGGTGGGGCGCAGTACCCGCCATCGGGTGCAACGCGGAATCCAGAGGATCGTTGGGACCCTGCTCGGGTTGCTGGTGTTGGCCGGAATCCTCTGGCTGGGCCCGGCGCCCTGGCAAATGGTGTTGGTGATTGCCGCATGCCAGTTCGGGGCCGAGCTCTTCATTGCGCGCCAATATCTTGTGGCGCAGATCTTCGTCACGCCGCTGGCGCTCATTTCCACTCTGCTGGTTGCCAACGTCCCGCCGGGGCTCTTGCTGCGGGACCGCATCGTGGAGACGGTGATCGGGGCCGCCGTCGGCGTCGCGGTGGTATTGGCGCCAGCGGCATGGTCCCGGGTCCTGGCGGAGCGCGCGCGACGCTGACACGGCGCTAAGCGCGACGGCTCCGGTGCCTGACAAGTCTTGGTTTCAACTAGTCGTATCCTATTGGGCCGCGGTGTGGGACGGTGTACGGAAGGGACTTATTATTTCCACATGCCCCCGTCAGCATATTCACCTGGAGAACGCGCCATGCTCCCTGCAGATTCCGCCCCGACCACTAATGACCAAATCCAGAACCTGATCCTGGAAAGTGCCGATTTTGAGGAGTTCCTCAACGAACTGGCACGGTTTTCTGCCCACCAAATGGCGGGCGACGGCGATGATGCGCTCTGTGGGATCACGCTTCTGCGCGAGCGGAAGGCACTCACGATTGGGTGGAGCAGTGATGTGGCCCGTGAAGTGGACGAGATCCAGTATTCCTTGGCCCAAGGACCATGCCTGACGGCCGCCAAGGAGGAGCGGGAAGTCTACGTTCCGGATCTCCTGGAGGAGAACCGCTGGGGCCCCGACTACGCGACTGCCGTTGCATCGTACGGCCTGAGATCAGTCCTCTCCTTGCCATTCAACCTTGAGGGCGAGGCCAAGGCGGCCCTCAATCTGTACTCCGATGCCCCATACAAGTTCAACGAAAGGGCCGCGGACCGGGCCAGGGGCTATACCCGCGAGGTATCGCAGGCCTTGCGACTTGCCGTGAGGTTCGCTGTTCATAAGGACAGCGCCAACAATCTCCGGGCGGCAATGGAGTCCCGCACGATTATCGACATTGCCGTGGGAGTTGTCATGGCACAGAGCCGCTGCAGCCAGGAGGACGCGGTCCGGATCCTGACGGAGGCCTCGAGTAACCGCAACGTGAAATTGCGCGATATCGCCAAGTCCGTGGTGGATTCCGTCGATACAGCGGGCACCCTGACCCACTTCGAAGAGCCGGTCCAGCAGCCGGTTCAGCAGCCGGTCCAGCAGCCGGGCCGAAGCCGGGCCGGGTGAGTCCGGCCCGGCTGCGGGGCAACTAGCGGGGCCTGTTGCCTCACGTCAATACCTCCGGGAAGGTTGATTCGTTGCCTCATGTGAAAACCTCCGGCTGGTGTGGTTCCATCGTTCGTTCACAGCGGGTTTGATCGGTGCCGGTTGTTTGGCGGTGGCGATGGTTTCAAGCTGGCCGGTGAGGGCCAGTATCTGCCGTGAGAGCGCGGCCGGCCTGATCTTCTTGTATTGGGCGTTCATGCGGATCACGGGCATCCGTGCCACGGCGGGGTCTGCTACGGCGCGCCTGTGCGGGGTCGCCGCCCGGTCGTGGGTTTTGCTGACCTTGGCTCCGTGGCGGACCTTGGCGATGAGCTTTTGCTGGGGCAGCAGGTAGTTGGTGAAGATCCGGTCCAGCTCCCAGATCTCGTTGAGCAGCTCCAGTTCCGCGGCGGTGTCATAGCGCAGGTAGCCGACAAGCTCACGGACCCGGGACCAGTTCTTCTGTTCGACGTGGGCGCCGTCGTTCTTGTTGCTCGGGCGCGACCGGGTGAAGGTGATGCGGTGCTCGAGGCAGAACTCGAAGAGTTCGTTGTTGATGAACTCACTGCCGTTGTCCGAATCGATGCCGATGACGGGAAACGGGAAGACCGCCAGGACGTGCCGCAGGGCCGCGAAGACGTGCTTCTGTGCCTTGTTCGGCACGGACCGGTTCACCGTCCACCCGGTAGCGATATCGGTGACCGTGAGGGTGAAGCAGTACTGCCCGGACGCGGCGCCGCCCTCGTGGCCGACCAGATCGATCTCGACGAAACCCGGCACAGCGCTGTCCCACTGGGCCCAGGTGCGGATCGGGATCTGGGACTTCAGCAAAGATCCGGGCTTGGTATGGGACCGGCCATGCGGCAGGAGCTTCGCCCGCTGACCGGCCAGCCGGCGGTCAATGGTCGCCGCACTCATGCGGGCGAGCATCGCTGCCTGCCCGTCGGTAATGTCCAGGACCTTCTCTGCCCGCAGCATCGGCACGAGATCCGGCAGCATGGGGGCCAGCAGCTTGCCCGCAGGGCCCCGTAGCACCGCCCAGCACAGCACGAGACCGTCCTGCAGGTCGGCCCCATACACCGGGGCGCGTCCCGGCCTGACGGGCCGTGGCCGCGGCGGATCGAGCGCATGCCGCAAAACCGCCCGGGCATGGTCCCGGTGCCAGCCGGTCAGCTCGACAAGCTCATCCAGGATCCGCCCCTTCCTGGCCCGGTCACCGGCCCGGTAGGACTCGGCCAGGTGCTTCGTCACGGCTTTGCGTTCACCCATCGTCAATCCCATCCCTCAAGGATCTCCGCGGCCACCCTTCCCGGACCCTTTCCCATGAGGCAACGTATGCGGCTACGCGGAGGTTTTTTATGAGTCAACGCGCGGGGTGTACAACGAGGCGTCCAGAGGCTACGCTTTTTGAGGTTGAGCCGTCGGCCATAGACACCCTTCTTTGGAGTACCTATGGACCGCAGATTGCACGCCGTCGTAAAATTCGATGTTTCCACCGACGCAGTCGAAATCGACGTGCGGGGGAGCTTGAATCAAGATTCGAGGCCCGCGCTCGTTCACATCGTTCGCCGGATTCGGCGAATGGGCGTCACCTCCCACATCAGAGTGGGCTTTTCCCGCGCCTCGCTGGTGGAATCTCAAGCCCTGGCGGGACTCCGCAACGACCTCAACGCGATCGACGGCGGAACCACGGAAGTTGGCCTCGTCAGCGGATCCGGAGTTTCCCTGGAATTTACGGACAAGCGTGCCAGCTTCCCGCTCGGGGCCGCAACGGGATCGAAATCGATTGAGATCACCGGCGAATTCGGAGCCTCGATCGATGCGGCGGGATTCCAACCGCTGGACAAGTGCTCCGATGAAGAACTTCTTGCCGCCAGTGATTTCGCCTTTGGCCTGCTGGACCAGCCTGGCACGTCTGCCTCTCCGGTAGTGCTGGCGCACTACGACGCGATCGGCTTGGAGATCTCGCGGAGGGAACTCAAGGACGCCACGGCGGATCCCGCCGAACCGCAGTAAACTTGAGCCCACCATTCAATGGAATCCACAGGAAGGTGGGATGCGCTCCGTGGCCAACTCGGCATCCGGTGATTCCGTCGTGGATCGCATTGTCCGGATCATTGGAGCCTTCCCCGAAGGCTCCACATCCCTGCGGCTTTCCGAACTCGCTGGGACCACGGGCTTGCCACTCTCAAGCGCCCATCGCCTGGTCCGGCAGCTCGCCGATCACGGACTCCTTGAACTCGGCACTGGCGGAAATGTCCGTTTGGGCCTGCGGTTATGGGAGCTCGTCAATCGGAATTCACCCACCTTGGCCCTCCGGCAGGCCGCCCTGCCGTTCATGGAAGACATCCAGCAGGTCCTGAACCAGAACGTGAACCTTGCCGTGCTCGACGGCTGGGAGGCATTGTTCGTGGAGCGGCTGTCCCGCCGGGGATCCGTGGCCAACCGCGCCCGCATTGCCGGCCGCATGCCGGTTCACATCTCCTCGGCCGGGTTGGCGTTGATGGCTAGCCAACCACGGGAACTGCAGGCCGAGTACCTCAAACAGTTCAGCGACCCCGCGGGAAAGGTGACGGCCGACGTCGTCCGTCACCTGTTGGCCGAAACCGCCCAGCTAGGGTATGCGCAGCTCGCGGGCGTGGTGGATCCGGACACATGGGGCATCGCGGTGCCGGTCACGGACGGCAAACAGGGCACGGTGGCTGCGCTCGGCGTCGTGGTTCCTCTCGCTGAAATGCGCCTGCAGGCGTTGGTTCCCGCGCTGCAGACGGCTGCCCGCGGCATCGCTCGCCAGCTCGGGGAGCAGCGGAACAGCGGGCTCCTGCGAGACGCCTAAGCGTTTCCGTTCAACGGAATTCATATAACGCCGACCATGCGGTGGGGGTCACACTGATCAGCAGAACCCACCGCAGCCCTCCAGGCGCGGTTCCGCAATGAAGCGAGGCACACCATGGCACGTAAGATCATCACCACCCAAGTGGCCATCCTGGGCGCAGGCCCGGCCGGCCTCATGCTTTCCCACCTTTTGGCGAAATCGGGGATCGAATCCACCGTCGTCGAGGTCCGCAGCCATCAGCAGATCGCCGAAACTGTCCGTGCGGGCATCCTGGAGCACGGCTCCGTGAACCTGCTCGTGGAAAGCGGCGTTTCCGACCGCGTGCTGCGCGACGGCGACAGGCACGACGGGATCGAACTGCGCTTCAACGGTGAAAGCCACCGGATCGACTTCAAGGAGCTCGTCGGGGAATCGGTGTGGCTCTACCCGCAAACTGACGTCTTCCTCGACCTCGCCGCACGGCGTAAGGACGACGGCGGCGACGTCCGGTACAGCGTCACGGACACCTCCATCCATGACCTCGAAGGCAAACCGAAAGTCTGGTTCACCGACGTCGAGGGCCAGGAATTCGAGATCCAGGCGGACTACCTGGTAGGCGCCGATGGTTCCCGCAGCCACTGCCGTTTCCAGATCCCCGAGGCCAACCGCAAGTGGTACTTCCACGAATACCCGTTCGCCTGGTTCGGCATCCTCACGCAGGCTCCGCGGAGCTCAGATGAACTGATCTACGCCAATTCCGAGAGTGGCTTCGCCCTGATCAGCCAACGCACGGAGACGGTACAGCGCATGTACTTCCAGTGCGACCCCAAGGAAAACGTTGCCGATTGGGACGACGAGCGCATCTGGTCCGAATTCCGCAAACGCGTCAACGGAAACGGCTTTGAGCTCAAGGAGGGGCCGGTCCTCGAGAAGATGGTCCTGCCGTTCCGCAGCTTCGTCCACACCCCCATGCGCCACGGGAAGCTATTCCTCGCCGGCGACGCAGCCCACACCGTCCCGCCGACGGGCGCCAAAGGGCTGAACCTGGCTCTCCATGACGTCAAAGTGCTCTTCGAAGGCCTCGAGTCCTTCTACTCGAACGGCTCCAACGCGCTGCTCGAGTCCTACAGCAACCGTGCGCTGGAACGCGTCTGGAAGGCCCAGCACTTCTCCTACTGGATGACGTCCATGCTGCACACCGTTCCGGGCGCGGACGACTTCGGCCGGGCGCGCCAGCTCGGCGAACTCCATTCCGTAGTGTCCTCCCGGCACGCCCGGGCGTACTTGGCGGAGTCGTACACGGGGTGGCCGACGGGGAAGTAGCGTTCGCGGCTGGCTATTTGCGCGTCGTCAGGTACCGGATTCCCCAGCTGGCTTCCCAGACCTCCCCGGGTTCCAGCCAGCGCAGGCCTTCGCCACTGTTGAAGGCATCGGCGGGCGCCGTCATGGGTTCAACCGCGACGGCGGTCACCATGCCGCCGTCGGCTGCGAACTCCGTGGTGGTAAAGGCCTGGACGTAGCCGAAGGAGGCATCCATGAACATCTGGACTTGCCTGCCGTCCGGCGCTTCGAGAAAGTGCAGTGAGCTTCCATCGTCCTCGCGGCGGACGTCGCCCCAGGCGTCGTCGAGGTCAACGGCGCCCACCAGCTGCCCGGCACGGAAGTCGTTCCTGGTTCCGCTGACGTCCGTGGTGATTCCGCTCGGGTTCAGGCGTTCATCCACTTCGATGTGGGTATCAGCGTTGATGTAGAGCGTGAGTTCTTCCGTCGGCAGGCTGCCCAGTCTGAGGAAAGGATGCGCACCGAGCGCGACGGGCGCGGACCGGTGGCCCGGGTTTTCCAGTCGGTGCGTGACCAGCAGGCCGTCCTCCAGGAGTTGATAGCGGACCGACGTCGACAGCTCGAAGGGGTACCCCGGCTGCGGCGAGATGCCGGCGTCGAGCGTGATGCTGTCAACGGTGCGGGCGCCGACGCTGTACGGAGTGTGCTTCAGCAATCCGTGCAAGGCGTTGCCTTTGTCCGCTTCGGTGATATCCAGTTGTTGGGCGACGCCGTCGTAGCTCCACGCGCCGCCAGCCACGCGGTTTGGCCACGGGACCAGGACCCAGCCTGCGCACCATGGCGGTTGGGCATCGACGGGATAGTCCTGAACCAGCGCCACGCCGTCGACGTCGAGCTCCCGCAGGCTGGCGGCGATTTCCGTCACGACGGCGCGCTGGCTAACGCCGCCGATCATGGCTTTGAGTTCGAAGTGTTCGCCCATGGGCGCTGGTGCACGGTGACGCGGTTCCTGGTTCAGCGAGCGTTCCTGATTGAGCGAGCGAGCTTGATTCGGCATAGGTGACCTGACTGGGAGGGGGATTAGGAAGTGCGACCGGAGAAGGCGCCGGCGGGGTCCGCGAGGAAGAGCGCGAAGGCCAGTTCCGCCGCTCCGATCATCATCAGATCCGAGCCGAGGGCAGCCCTGTAGATCTTTACCTGGCCTGCCGGGCCGTCCATTGCCTGGGATCGGAGCAGGCTGTCCAGTGTCCCGGGAGACAAGGCGTGCATGACTCCAAGGAAGCCATCGAGGACGATCGCTTCCGGGTTGAAGGTGTTCACCGCATTTCGCAAGGCGATGCCGAGATATTCGAGCTGGCGCGCCACTTCGGCGCCCACTGCTTCGCTGCTGTTCGCCCGCAGCGCTTGTTCGAGTTGGCCCGCGTCGCCGCCACCAAGCCCGGCGAGTTCGAAAAGGGGTGACTGGGAGACTTCGGTTTCAAGGCAGCCCGTGGCACCGCAGTGGCAAGGTTTGCCGGACGAGCGGACAAACGTGTGTCCAAGTTCCCCGGCGTAGCCTGATGTTCCGCGAAGCAATTCCCCGTCAGCGATGATCCCCCCGCCGATGCCGCTGGCACCGCCGTTGAGGAAGATCAAGTTCTTCTGGCCCGCGCCAGCGCCGAAGAGGAGTTCGCCCTCAGCGCCGAGCGATGCGTCGTTGGCCGCGTGGCAGGGATATCCGGTGGCTTCGCTGAGCATTCGGGCTATGGGTTCATCGCGCCAGCCCAGATGCGGGGCGTGCCGGACCACGCCGTCGTCGCGGTTGACGAGCCCGGGCACCGCGATGCCCACGCCCATGACCCGGTACGAAGTGTCGAGTTCGGACCGCATTCCGGCGATCACTGCGGCTGCGATGTTCACGGCCTCTTTGGCCGTGGGTATCCGCTCCGTGTCGAAACGGATCTTCTTCTGGACCTTCCCCCCAAGGCCGACAAGGCCGATGGTGACGGCATCGATCTCGGGGTTGACCGCCAGGGCGGCGATGGAGGGCCGCGGATGGACGATCGGGCTGGGCCTGCCCACCTGGGCTTCACCGGAAGGCGCCGTCTCGTAGACCACTTCCAAGTTCACAAGTTGCCCTATGAGCGTCCCTACCGTGGACCGGTTCAGGCCGGTCCGCTTGGTCAGCTGGGCGCGGCTGAGACCACCGTTGTGATGGACAAGGGAGGTCAGCAGCGCCAAGTTGTTTCGCCGCGACGGATCGGGCTCGCTGACGGTGACGGGATTCGGGGTGGGGGAGGGCATCATCGCGACAATATCAGCTCCCAAACACCGTGCGGTCCAGGAAGTCGTTGCGGAACTTTCCGGAAGGGTCCAGCCGCTCGGCCAGGGCGATGAAGTCGCCGAAGCGAGGGTACAAAGGCGCGACGGCGGCAGCACCGGCGTCGAACAGCTTGCCCCAGTGCGGCCTCGCCGCGAACGGAGCCAATTCCGCCTCAAGCAGCGGCAGGATGGCTTCGACCGCCGGCTGGTCCTGGCGCCAGGTGAAGTGCAAGCCGATGCCGTCGCGGCCGTAGTTGGCGCTCAGCCAGAGCTGGTCGGCAGCCACCGTGCGGATTTCGCCAATCAGCAGCAGCGGAGTCACGACGTCGGAGAGCCTGCGCATGGTGCGGAGGGCGTCCACGGCGTGTTCACGGGGGATGAGGTACTCGCTCTGCAGCTCGTCGCCCTGGCTCGGAGTGAATTCCATCCTGAAATGGGCCAGCCGGTCGGACCACGGCCCGGCAACGCCGAGTTGCTGGGTGCAGTTGCTGCCTGACACGCCGGGGAGGGGGTGCCGGGCGTCCGTTGCGGGGGTGCCGCCGAAGAATTCCGGCGTTTCCGTCGCGGGATCGCCGCTGCGCCGCTTGAGCCACGCCTGGCCCACCGTCTCTCCGCTCCAGTCGGTGAAGAGGCTGACGCTATACGCAGAGGAGGTTATCCGGTCGAAGTTTTCCAGGACGAGATCCCAGTTGAGGTTTTCGAAGACGCTCTGGGCGACGTCGAAGCTTGGCTGGATGTCCAGGGTCAGTTTGGTGACGATGCCGAGTGCGCCGAGTCCCACCACCATGCCCTCGAAATCCTCGTCGCCGCGGCGCACGCTGAGAATGCTGCCGTCCGCAGTGACCAATTCAAGGCCCGCGACGGCGGTGGCCAGGTTGCCGTTGGCGTCCCCGGATCCGTGCGTGGCGGTGGCGACAGCTCCCGCCACCGAAATGTGGGGGAGCGATGCGAGGTTGTGAAGGGCGAAGCCCTGGCGATGGAGTTCCGCCGCGAGCGTTCCGTAACGCGTGCCACCGCTCACCGTGACGGTCATGTTCGCCGCGTCCACGCTGATGGCCGGATCAAGGCGGTCCAGCACCACGAGTGTGCCGGCCGTGTCCGCGATGGAGTTGAAGGAATGGCGGGACCCGAGCGCGCGGATCTTCCTGGCGCCTGCCACGAGCCCTTGGAGCTCCTCCACGCTGGCGGGATGGGCGAGCTGCGGTGCCTGGTAGCTGTAGTTTCCTGCCCAGTTGCGTTCCGCCACCAGCTGATCAGTCACGGTTGATCCTTCGTTCGAGTGCCTCGCGGCCTTATTTGATGTCCACAACAACATAACGGTTGGATTGCCGCGGCGCCAGATCTTTCGGGTATTTTTCATTACTGGAATGAAGAATTTTATTGACTCCACGTGGTTGACATCACAGATATTCGTAATATGTTGGATAGCGAAACAAATCCATCAAGCCACCCGGAGCACTCAATGACGATTCAGCCCACCCGTGAAGACAAGTTCTCGTTCGGCCTTTGGACCGTGGGATGGGAGGCACAGGACCAATTCGGTTCGGCCACCCGCCCGCCGCTGGACACCGTGGAAGCCATCAACCGGCTCAGCGACCTTGGCGCCTACGGCATCACTTTCCACGACAACGACCTGTTCCCCTTCGGTTGCTCAGCCGCCGATCGCCAGCGCGAAATCGACCGTCTGCAAGGGGCCCTCAAGGCCACGGGGATGATCGTTCCCATGGTCACCACCAACCTGTTCAGCCACCCCGTCTTCAAGGACGGCGGTTTCACGAGCAACGATCGCGGCGTCCGCCGCTTCGCCCTGCGTAAGGTGCTGGACAACATCGATCTCGCCGCTGAACTCGGCGCCGAAACCTTCGTCATGTGGGGCGGCCGTGAAGGCAGCGAATACGACGCCGCCAAGGACATCCGCGGCGCGCTGGAGCGCTACCGCGAAGCCGTGAACTTGTTGGGCGACTACGTCACGGACAAGGGCTACAACATCCGCTTCGCCATCGAACCGAAGCCCAACGAACCCCGCGGCGACATCCTGCTCCCCACCCTGGGCCACGCACTGGCCTTCATCGAAACGCTCGAGCGCCCGGAGCTCGTGGGAATCAACCCCGAAACCGGCCATGAGCAGATGGCCGGGCTGAACTTTACGCATGGCATCGCCCAGGCTTTGTACCAGGGCAAGCTCTTCCACATCGACCTCAACGGCCAGCGCAGCATCAAGTTCGACCAGGACCTGGTATTCGGCCACGGCGACCTGCAGAACGCGTTCTCCCTGGTGGACCTGCTCGAAAACGGCGGCCCCGACGGCGGCCCCTCCTACCAGGGCCCGCGCCACTTCGACTACAAGCCCAGCCGCACCGAGGACATTGACGGCGTGTGGGACTCTGCGGCTGCGAACATGCAGACCTACCTGCTGCTCAAGGAGCGCGCCAAGGCATTCCGCGCCGACCCCGAGGTCCAGGAAGCCCTCCAGGCGTCCCGCGTGGCAGAAATCAACGAACCCACCCTGAACCCGGGCGAAGGCTACGATCAGTTGCGTGCGGACAAGTCCGCCTACGAGGACTTCGACGCCGATGCCTACTTCGGCGGTAAGGGCTTCGGATTCGTGAAGCTCCAGCAGCTCTTCATCGAGCACCTCCTCGGAGCGCGCTGACCTCATGACACTGGTTGCCGGGGTTGATTCCTCTACTCAAAGCTGCAAAGTGGTGGTCCTGGACGCTGAAAGCGGAGCCCTCGTCCGCGAAGGCCGGGCGGGCCACCCGGAGGGAACGGAAGTCCATCCGGACGAGTGGTGGCGGGCGCTGTCCGAAGCGTTCGACGACGCCGTCGGCCTCGCCGATGTCAGCGCGCTGTCCGTAGCGGGCCAGCAGCACGGCATGGTGCTGTTGGACCGGGACGGCAATGTGGTGCGGCCGGCCTTGCTGTGGAATGACACACGCTCGGCCGGCTCCGCGGAAGACCTCACCGCAGAAGTAGGGGCGGAGGACTTCGCCCGGCGGACCGGGCTGGTACCAGTGGCTTCGTTCACGATCACGAAGATCCGCTGGATCAGGGATCACGAACCCGAAAGCATCGCGAGGGTGGCCGCCGTCGCGCTCCCGCACGACTGGCTCACGTGGCGTCTTCGCGGGTACGGACCGGCCGGCTCCAGTCCGCTGGGGCCGGACCTGGACCAGCTCACCACTGACCGTTCGGATGCGAGCGGCACCGGCTACTGGAGCCCGCTGACCGGACGCTACGATCTGGACTTGTTCAAACTGGCGTTCGGCCAGGACGCCCGGGAAGCCTCGGGCGGGTCAGCGACGGCGGCGCCCGGCGTCGTCGTTCTTCCCCGCGTGCTGGGCCCCGGCGAAACCGCAGGCCGGGTGCACCCGGCATGTTTCGGCGGCACCGGCGCTAGCGAATCGTTAGGGAGCGGAATCCTGCTCGGTGTCGGGGCGGGGGACAATGCCGCCGCCGCGCTTGGGCTCGGAGCCAGACCCGGCGACGTCGTGGTGTCCGTGGGTACCAGCGGCACCGTGTTCGCCGTGGACTCTTCCCCGGGGAACGATGCGAGCGGGACCGTGGCGGGCTTCGCGGATGCGAGCGGGGAGTACCTGCCGATCGCCGTGACGCTGAATGCCGCCCGTGTGCTCAGTTCGGTTGCCGCAGTGCTCGACGTCGACTTCGCCGAGCTTTCCCGGCTCGCCCTCGAAGCCGAACCCGGTGCGGGAGGTGTGGTGCTGGTGCCGTATTTCGAAGGGGAACGGACACCCAACCTGCCTCATGCGAAGGCCAGTTTCCACGGCCTCAGCATTGCTTCGACCACCCGGCCGAATATCGCCCGGGCGGCCATCGAAGGCATGCTGTGCGGACTCGCTGGGGGCCTGGATGCCCTGCGTGACCAGGGCGGCCGTGCGGAGCGATTGCTCCTGATCGGCGGTGCCGTGCAGAACCCTGCTGTCCAACGGATCGCGGCCCAGGTGTTCGACCTGCCGGTGGTGGTTCCGAGCCCCGGTGAATACGTGGCCCGCGGCGCTGCGGTGCAGGCGGAATGGGCGCTCGCAGGGCACCGCCCGGACTGGCCCGTGGCCGTGGATGCAACGCCTGAGCCGGATTTCCGCGCTTTGATCGGCCAGAACTACAGGAAGGTCAGTGCCAGCGTTGACACCGGCAACTGAACCGCTGCTCGTCCGGACTCCGCTTGTTGATTCCCTGAATCAGGACCCAGTGCCTGCCTCGGGCAATCCCGTCCGGTGGGGAGTCATTTCCACCGGACGGATCGCTTCCACCGTTGTCGGAGACCTCGCGCTCCTGCCCGACGCCGTGCTGCAGTCCGTCAGTTCCCGGACCCAGGAAAATGCGGAGGCGTTTGCCTTGGAGCATGGCTTCCGGAGCGCTTACGGTGACGACGACGGCCTCCAGGGTTACCAGCGCCTGCTCCACGACTCTGAGGTAGACGTTGTTTACGTGGCAACGCCGCACACGAGCCACTATGTGGTGGCGAAAGCGGCCCTCGACGCCGGGAAACACGTGTTGTGCGAGAAACCGATGACTATCAACGCCCGCGAAGCAGCAGATCTGGTCAGCCTGGCCCAGGAGAAAAGCCTGTTCTTGATGGAAGCCGTATGGACTCGGTTCCTGCCCAGCGTGCAACGGGCGGCCGAAATCATCGCATCCGGAGAACTCGGCGAGATCCGGTGGTTGCAGGCAGACCTTGGATTTCCAGCGCCGTATCATCCGGAGTCCCGGTTGTGGAGACGCGACGACGGGGGAGGCGCCCTGATGGACGTTGGGGTGTATCCCCTGACCTGGGCGCTGATCAGCCTCGGTCACCCGCAGTCGATCACGGCCACGGCACATCTCACGGATGGCGGAGTGGATTCCGAGACTGCACTGACGCTGTCTTATTCCTCCGGTGCACAGGTCCAGGCCATGACGTCGTTGACTTCGGCGACCCCACAAACGGCCACAGTGTGCGGCACGAAGGGCATGCTGCGCTGCAACGCCCCGCTGTTCAATCCAAGCGAGCTGACCATTGTCTCCAGCTCCGGCGAGCAACGGGTGGAAAAATTCACCCCGGCCGGCCATGGCTACACATACCAGCTGCGCGAAGTAGTCCGCTGCCTGCAGCAGGGCCTTCTCGAGAGCCCCACCATGCCATTGGCAGATACCCTGGCCACCATGTCCCTGCTGGATGAAGCACGCAGTCAAGCGGGAATCAGGTACCCTGCGGACTAGGGGCGGAGCCCCCGGCGGCATCGCCAGGCCGCACGGCACGGTCCAAATGGCCTTGAACCGCGGATCCCTGATTGATGATGTAAGTCACGCAGTCAAGACAGGATCCCGGAGGAAACATGTCCGCTACGCCGTCGCCCGGGAGGGTGGGTGATGTCCGCAGGCAGAATCTGGCACTTGTGCTCGCCGGGATCCAGAGGAATGGTGGGGCCACCCGTGCCCAGCTTGCCGCGGAAAGCGGTCTGACGAAAGCGTCCGTTTCGAGCATCGTCACCGACTTGCTCGAATCCGGCCTGGTGCGGGAAACAAGTGTCACCCGCGACGGCGAACGCGGGCGGCCGGGAACCGGCCTTGTCCTCAATCCGGCCCGCGGTGCCTTGGCCGCGGAAATCAATGTGGACTACCTCGCGGTGGGAGTCCTTGATTTCACCGGGGAACTGACCTTCCACGAAACCGTTGAACGGCATAACCGCGGGAGCTTGCCCTCCGACATCCTGCCGCTCCTTGTCACCATGGCGCAGCGGGCGGCAACAGAGGCGGCGCGCAACGGCGTCGAACTTCTTGGTGGGGAATTGACCGTGCCCGGATTGGTGGATATGGAACGGAACGTGGTGCTGGGGGCGCCGAACCTGGGCTGGGCCGACGTCGAGCTCTCCGAAGAGCTGCCCATGCTCCTGCCCGAAGCCCCCTTCGGAATCTCCCTCTCGAATGAGGCCAATAGCGCAGCGCTCGCGGAACTCTGGTTTGGCCACGGCGCAGATCACGCCACAAGCGCCCGCTTCCGGTTCCGGGACTTCCTGTACATTTCCGGCGAAATCGGCGTTGGCGGCGGGCTGATCATCGATTCCCAGCTGTTCGCCGGCCCGCAAGGCCATGCCGGTGAGATCGGGCATGTGGTGGTGCATCCCGACGGCCCCCTGTGCGCTTGCGGCGGCCACGGTTGCCTTGAGACGTTCGCAGGCCAAGAGGCCATATATTCCGCAGCAGGAATCGATCAGGATGTGACGTCCCAGCAGATGGACCAGCTGCTGAGCCGCATTTCCGGCGGCGATGGGAGCGCCGTGTCAGCGGTGGAACAGGCCGGGCACTACCTCGGAATCGCGGTCGCCTCCACAGCGCGCGTGGCGAACGTTTCCGCCGTCGTGCTCGGCGGTCATTTCGCCGTACTGGAGGAATGGATCGCTCCCGCACTGCACCGGAGCCTGGATCACCATGCACCGGGATTGATCCCGGAAGGAAACCTGGCGTTCTCCGGACTGGGACAGACGGGGGCCCTCAGGGGCGCAGCGGCAACCTCAGTCCGGAGAATATTGGGCCAGGCCTACGAGCTGATTCCTTGAACCTCCGCGAGCGGGGCCGCCAAGGCTGTCAGCTCCACGAGTTCCGGCCGGGCAACCGTGCTTTCGATCGACACCGCTGAGCCGCTGTGGGCAGATGCCAGCACGGATTCCATGACCTCCAGCGCGTGGAACGCCAGTTGGCCGCCAGCACGTGGTTCGGCCCCGGCCGGGGTTGCGGCGAGGTCGGCGATGCCGAAGCCCCGGCCTGAATCGACGTAGCCGGCAGAGACCGGAAGCGTCTGCCAGGAGTCGGCACCGAGCGTGAAGAGCTCAACGTCGCCGTCGAAGTGGTTCGGGTCGGGAACCACCAGGGACCCTGCCGCACCGTGGATCTCGATGTTGGGCGACTTGGTTTTTACCGCGTCAAAGCTCATCACTAGCGTGGACAAGGCGCCGGAGGCATGGACCAGGACGCCGGTCACGTGCGAATCGATGGTCACCGGAATCACCTCGCCCTCGCGCGGGCCCGAACCAATGGTGCGCGAGTTCCGTGTGTGGCTTGCGGCTCCAATGACCGAGACCACCGGACCCAGCAACGTCACCAGGGCGCTCACGTAATAGGGGCCCATGTCCAGCAGGGGTCCGCCGCCGGGCTGGTAGTAGAAGTCCGGGTTGGGATGCCAGCGCTCGTGTCCCGGGGTCACCATGGTCGCCGTGGCCGAGATCGGCGCGCCGATCAGGCCGTCATCGATTGCCTTGCGGGCTGTCTGGATACCGGTACCGAGCACCGTGTCCGGGGCGCAGCCGACAACGACGCCGGCCTCCCTCGCCGCGTCGAGCACTTGCCGTGCTTCGGCGGTCGTCGCGGCGAGCGGCTTTTCTCCATACACGCTCTTGCCGGCGGCGATCGCCCTCAAAGCGATCGGCGCATGCGCGGCCGGAATGGTGAGGTTCAGGACGAGCTCGACGTCGTCCGCCGCCAGGAGCTCGTCGACGGTGACTGCGCGGACGCCGTCGTAAGAATCCGCGACCGCCTGAGCGCGCGCGGGATCGAGATCCGCCACGGCCACCAGGTCGATGGCCTCCAGCCGGCGGAAGTTTGTGAGGTACTGGGCGATGATGGCGCCGCAGCCAATGATTCCTACTCTTAACGGCTTGCCCAAAGCATGCCCCTTTCGATGATCGTGCGGACGTTGCTGTCCTGGAGGATTTCCACTCGGTGTCCGGGGGTGCACACGAAGATCCGCCCCTTTCCCCACTGCCTGGTCCAGATGGCGGGTGAGGTGACTTCCCGGTTCCACTGGTCCCATTCGCGGACCTTCTGGGTGGTGGTGGCAAGGACGTCGATGTAGTCGTCCGAGAGGACCCAGTACTGCTCGGTGACCAGCTCGAAGTCGCTGATGCCCTGCGTGATGGGATGGCTCGCGGCAGCTTGGAGCATGTTCACCGTGTACGGCACGTAGTTGTCCGACTGCTCGCCGATGCGTTCGTCCGGATGTTTGCCGGGATGGCAGGCGAACTGGCCGCCGATCATATGCAGATAGTCCGAGTTGTTCCGGTACGAATCGGCGATGCCACCGTGCCAGCCCGCGAGCCCGGTGCCGTTTTCGACGGCGGTGCGGAGGCCCTCGAATTCGTCCTTCTCGATGGTGGACATCGTTACGCATTGCACGATCAAGTCCACGCCGGACATATATGCCGAATCGGCATATATCTTGGGAGATTCCTCCACCCGAACGTCATAGCCGTTGTCCTTGAGGAATGGGATAAAGAGCTCTGTGGCCTCGAATGGCTGATGGCCATCCCAGCCGCCACGGACCACCAGGGCGGTCTTCTTGTCAGTCATGGTTTCCTTTGCTTAGAAATTGGCCGGATAAAACGAACGGTCAGCGGCTTGAGAATGCTGCGTCGAAAGCGGCGATCGGCGGGGCGATGGCGGCGAGTTCCCGAACCATGGCCAAGGATTGCGGCGCTCCCACGAGCCGGTCCATGCCCGCGTCTTCCCACTCGACGCTGGTAGGCCCGTCGTAGCCGATGGCGTTGAGGGTCCGGAAGATCGGCTCCCACTTCACGTCCCCATGGCCTGCGGTGACGAAGTCCCAGCCCCGCCGCGGATCCGCCCATGGCAAGTGGGATCCGAGCCGGCCATTGCGTCCATTGAGCTGGCGGATGGATTCCTTGACGTGCATATGGAAGATCTTCGGTGCGAAATCCTGGAGGAACATCACCGGATCCAGGTCCTGCCAGATGAAGTGGGACGGATCGAAGTTCAGCCCGAAGCTCTCGCGATGGCCGACAGCTTCCAGGGCGCGCTTTGCGGTCCAGTAGTCGTAGGCGATCTCGGAGGGGTGGACTTCCAAGGCGAAGCGGACTCCCACCTCGTCGAACACGTCGAGGATCGGGTTCCAGCGGTCCGCGAAATCCTGGTAGCCACGTTCGATCATCGCCTCCGAGGCGGGCGGGAACATGGCCACTGCTTTCCAGATGGAGGAGCCCGTGAACCCGGTGACGGTCTTGACGCCGAGGCGTGCCGCCGCCCGTGCCGTCACCTTCATGGCCTCCGCAGCGCGTTGACGCACCCCTTCGGGATCACCATTGCCCCAGACTTCATCGGACAGGATGTCCCGGTGGCGCTCATCGATGGGGTCGTCACACACCGCTTGGCCGCTGAGGTGGTTGGCGATCGCGAAGACCTTAAGGCCGTTCTTTTCGAGGATATCGAGGCGTTCCTGTACGTAGCCGTCGTCGACGGAAGCACGGTAGGGGTCGAGGTGGTCGCCCCAGCAGGCGATTTCCAGCCCGTCGAAACCCCATTCGCCCGCGAGCCGGGCGACCTCTTCGAAGGGAAGATCGGCCCATTGGCCGGTGAATAGTGTGATGGGTCTTTTCATCGCGGTTCCCTCCTAGACTTTCTGCCAGCGGCTGGACTCTGCGGCGCTGCCTTCCACGGCGGCCAGCACCTTTTGCACTTGCAAAGCGTCAGCGAACGACGGCGAGGGCTGCTTGCCTGCGCCGATCGCGGTCACGAGGTCCACTACTTGGTGCGTGAAGCCGTGTTCGTATCCGAGGCCATGCCCGGTGGGCCACCAGTTGCCGGCGTAGGGGTGCTCGGGCTCGGTGACGAAGATCCGGCGGAACCCGGCGTCGGGGGATTCGGCGGCGTCGTAGAAGGACAAGACGTTCATCTCTTCGAAGTCGAACGCGAGGGATGCCTTCGTCCCGTTGACTTCCAGTCGCATGGCGTTCTTCCGTCCGAGCGCGAAACGCGTGGCCTCGAAGACCCCGACGGCGCCCGCTGAAGTAGCGCCGCCGTCGAACCTTGCCGTGAAAATGGCGGCGTCATCGACGGTGACCGTGCCGCGTGGCGCATCCGCGCCGACGTCGCCGTGGCCGCCGAGGCCCACGAGATCACCGGCCAACGGCCGCTCGTGGACGAAAGTTTCCAGGAGCGCGGAAACGCCCGTGATCTGCTGCCCGGTGACCCACTGCGCTGCGTCGATGCTGTGCGCTCCGATGTCGCCCAGGGAGCCCGATCCGGACTTGGATTTGTCCAGTCGCCACGTCATGGGCGCATTTTCGTCGCTGAGCCAATCCTGCAGGTACTGCGCCCGCACGTGCCGGATCTTTCCCAGGCGGCCCTCTTCGACCATCCGCTTGGCGAGGGCCAACGCGGGGGTGCGGCGGTAGCTGAACCCGCACATGGAGAACACGCCACGAAGAGCTGCGGCCTGGGCGGCTTCGGTCATGCGCTCTGCCTCCGCCACCGAATTGGCGAGGGGCTTTTCGCACAGCACGTGTTTTCCGGCTTCGAGGGCCGCGATTGCGATCTCGGCGTGCGTGTTGCCCGGGGTGCAGATGTCGATGAGGTCGATGTCGTCCCGTTCGAGAAGCCGGCGCCAATCAGTCTCCACCGATCCCCAGCCGAGCTTGCCCGCGGCGGCGCGGACGCCGTCGTCGTTCCGGCCGCAAAGCGCGGTGAGCTGGGGGTCCAGCGGGAGATCGAAGAACCGCGGCGCTGTCCGCCAGGCGTGGGAGTGGGCGGCACCCATGAACGCGTAGCCGACCATGCCGACGCGCAAGGGCTTTGCGGGGGTCATTGTGTTCCTTTCGTGAAATTCAGAAGAGCGTTGGCTATTTGCTGAATCCGGCGGTCAGTCCGCTGAGCAGTTGGCGGCGGGCGACCACATAGATGACCAGCAGCGGCAAGGTGGCGAGCACCACGGAAGCCAGCACGGCGGGGATGTTCACGCTGAATTCGCCCTGGAAGGTCCACAAGGACAGTGGAAGCACGCGGGTGGATGGGCTCTGGGTCAGGATCAGCGGGAAGAGGAAGCCATTCCAGACGCCGAGCGCGTTGTAGATGCCTACGGTCACGACGGCGGGCCGCGTCATGGGTAGCGCGAGGCGCCACATCATGGCCCAGTCCGAGCATCCGTCGAGCCGCATGGACTCGAACAACTCATTGGGAACATCGCGCATGAAGTTGCTCAGGATGAGGACGGAAATGGGAATGGCGAACGCGATGGAGGGCAGGATCAGCGCCAACAAAGTGTCATAGAGATGGGCCTTGGTGATCATCCAATAGATGGGGATGATCGTGGCGTGCAAGGGAATCGCCAGGCCAAGGAGGAACGTGTTGTTCGTCCACGTCAGGAAGCGGCCCTTGCCCCGGACGATCGCGTAGGCGGCCATGAACGACACCAAGAGTGCCGGCACGACGCTGCCCACAGTGACGATCAGGCTGTTGGCGAAGTACATCGCGAAGTCGTTGTCCAGGACCAGCTTGTAGTTGTCCAACGTCGGCTCGGTGGGTGGCATCATCGGGTTCGAGGTGAAGAACCCGGCTTGGTTCTTCAGGCTGGTCACCACTACGTAGTAGATGGGGACGATGATGATCGCCAGCCAAAGCCAGCCGCCCAGCCCACCCAGGTAGTTGGGACGGAGCCGGCCGGGCCCCTTGGTCCGTTTCGCTCCGACGCCATGCTTGCGGCCTTGCCTGTTGCTTGGCGCGGTGCGCCTTGCAGGCGGTGCGGGAATCTGGGTCGTGGAAGCCATCAGGCACCTTCCAATTGGCTTGCGTTGCGGTTCTTGCCACCGAGTCTTTGCAGGAGGAGGGCCAAGGCAAGGCCGATCACCACGAGGATGACACCCAGGGCGCTCGCCGCTCCCATGTCGTTGGCCTTGAAGCCAGTCAGGTACATGTGCAGCGGTAGCAGCCGCGTGGAGTATCCGGGACCGCCGCCGGTGAGGACAAAGACGAGGTCGAAGTAGGCCAGTGAGCCGACCACCATGAGGGTGGAGGACGTGATGATCGTGTACTTCAACTGGGGCAAGGTGATGGCGAAGAACTGCTGGACGCGCCCGGCGCCGTCGATTTGGGCCGCTTCATACAGCGACGCCGGGATCTGGCGTACGCCGCCTTGGTAGATGAGCGTGTGGAACGGGACAAACTGCCAGGCGATGACGAAGACGACGACGAACAGCACCAGATCTGAGTTGCCGAGCCAGTCCTGGGCCAGGAATGGAAGGCCCAAGCCCGGGCCAAGGCCGAAGTTCGGGTCCAAGAGGGCCTTATAGGCGATGGCGACGGCCGCGGAGGACAGCAGCAGCGGCACGAAGTAGAGGACGGCGAGGGCCGCACGGTATTTCTGGGATGCGGACGTGAAGACCCCGAGGAGCAAGCTGATGGGAGCCTGGACGATGAAAGAGAAGAACATGATCTTGGCGGTGACCCACAGGGCATTGCCTGTGACGGGATCAGTCAGGACCGTGGTCCAGCTCGACAAGCCGTCCAGCCTGATTTCGCCCAGCCCGTCCCATTTGGTGAAGCTGAGGAAGAGCACGCCGAAGAGCGGGATGATGGCGAAGAGGAGGAAGAAGACGAGGGCTGGTGCGGCCAGCCACCCCGACGGGCCCTTTTCAAGGACCCGCCGGGAAGAACCGGTTGAGGTAGGCACGGGTTACTTTCCGATCGTTGCGTTCATGGTTGAGACGAACTGATCGGGGCTGATCTTCTTCAGGAAGATCTGGTCCAGGTTCGCCAACATGGCGTCTCCCTGGGCGGGGCTGAGGGCCTGGTCCCAAGAGAGGGTGAAGCTGGGGGCGTTCTTGGCCATGCCGTACACGTAGCTCAGGAAGTCCTTGTCCGGTGATGCGGCCAGCTTGCTTTCGATGCCGGTGGTGACGGGAACGGCTCCGGAGTCGATCAAGGCCTGCGTGTCAGCGTCGGTGAACATTCCGCTCTTGACATAGTCGAGTGCTGCCTTCTTCTGGCTGTCCGTGGCCTTGGAAGAGATCGACCAGAAGTTGGAGGGGTTGCCCACGACGTTGGCCGGATCGCCCTTGCCGCCGGATACGGCGGGGAAGGTGACGTAGCCCAGCTTGCCGTTCTTGACGAAGTCCGCGGCGTCCTTCTTCATGCTCTGGTAGATCCAGCCACCCTGCAGGATCATTGCGGCCTTGCCGGTGTAGAGGAGGGCCTGGTCCGCGTTGCTGTCGGCAGCGATGGAGGAGAAACCGTTGGCGAATCCGCCGGCGTCCACGAGGTTCTGGATCTTGCTCAGGGCTTCCTTGACGGCCGGATCGGACCAGGCGCCGGGCTTGTTGGCGGCGATGTTCGCGAAGACGTCGGGTCCGCCGATGCGCTCCACCAGGTATTCGAGCCACATCAGGTCAGGCCACTTGGACTGGCCGCCCAGGGAGAAGGGAGCGATTCCTGCAGCCTTGAACTTCGGCACCAATGCCATCAGATCGTCCCAGGTCTTGGGGGCCTGCACGCCGATCTTGTCGAAGACTTCCTTGTTGTAGTAAAGAACGACGGGCTGCACGTTGTTGTTGGGCAGGGCATAGGTCTTGCCATCGATCACGCCGTTCTTGAGCACGGACGGCAGGTAGCGGTTCTTGACATCGGGGTTTGATGCTACGAAGTCCGACAGGTCGGCCACCTGGCCGGAGTCGACATAGGACTTCAGGACGCCGCCGCCCCAACCGTAAATGAAGGTAGGTCCCTGGCCGGCGCCGACGGCGGTACGCACTTTGGTCTTGTACGCGTCGTTGGCGAAGAAGTCGAGCTTGACGGTCTCGTCCGGGTGGGCTTTGTTCCAGGCATCGATGGACTTCTGAAGTACGGGCTGGTTACCGCCCGTAAGGCCCCACATGGTGGCCGAATCGGCGTTTCCTGCTGAACTTGCCGGTCCACTTGATCCGCAAGCTGCGAGGGAGATCGATACGGCCGCAGCAGTGACGGCGATCGCCGCTGAGCGCAACGTGAGTTTTAGCATTTAGAATTCCATTCGTCCTCCGGGCTCGACGCTGATTGCCCGGCTATTGGTTTCGGGAGTCCGGCCTTCGGGGAGCGAGGCTGCACTGCCGCTGAATATGCTTGATCCGAATCTTCGAAATATTTCGACAATATTTTCGGTCCGTTACGCAAATTTAGCTGTGGCGTGGGTCACCGTCAAGGCAAATCGGGCATAAAGTTCAACTCTTTTACGAAATGGCGATTGACTCTGTTCGCCTGGCCGCTCAGACTTATGTCAACGAAATATTTCGAAAGAGTGAGGATCCATGGCCAGCAGCGAAAGTCCCGCCAAGGTGACATTGGCCGCGATCGCCCGGGAAGCGGGCGTCTCGATGCCGACCGTCTCGAAGGTGGTCAATGGGCGCGAGGACGTTGCGGCTGATACGCGCGCCAAAGTTCTGACCGCTTTGGAGCGGACGGGATACAAGTCGCCGCTTCAGCGAAAGAACACCGCCAGCCGCCGGCCCGTGGTGGAGGTTGTCTTCGACACCTTGAATTCGGCGTATGGAGTGGAAGTGCTCAATGGCGTGCTGGAGCACGCGGCCGCCTCCGACGTCGAAGTCCTGCTCAACATCACCGGCCAGCAATCGGCGTCGAAGCTGAGTCTCGAGCAACGGGCGCAGCGGATCGTCGATGAAGGCCGCAGCGGCATGATCGTGGTGACCTCGGCGTTCAGCTCGGCACAATTGGATCCATTTCGACGGCGGCAGATACCAATTGTTGTCATCGACCCGCTCAACCCGCCGCCGGGTGACGTGGTCAGCGTCGGTGCCAGCAATTGGGCCGGGGGCAAGGCCGCCACGGCCCACCTGCTGGATCTCGGGCACCGCAGGATCGCCTATCTGGGCGGGCCGGAAGCGGCCGAGTGCAACCAGGCCCGGCTGCACGGCTACATGGCGGCGCTGATGGCGAAGGGGGTGCCCGTCGAGGAGCGCTACATCCTGTCGGGACCCTTCCGCTCCGAGAATGGTGTGGCGGGAATGAAAACCCTGCTTCAACTCGAAGAGCGCCCAACGGCAATCTTCGCCGCAAGCGACAGCATCGCCTTGGGCGTACTCGCCGAGGCGCGTCGGCAAAAGATCCGCATCCCGGAGGACATCAGCGTGGTGGGATTCGACGGGACCTACCAAGCGGAGGAATCGGTACCCCCACTGACGTCCGTATCCCAGCCGCTGCAGGAGATGGGCCGCGCCGCCCTGCGATTTGTCCTGCGCCAAATGCGGGGTGACGCGGTGGACTCCCGGCGGGTGGAGCTCGCCACGCACCTTGTGGTCCGCGAATCTACGGCGCCCCCGGCGTAGGGAGCTCCCGTCCGACCCTCGCTCACTTTTGGGGGTATTTTCGCCGACGCGCGCTCACATCTTCAGCCCAACCGCGCAGAGATCGTTTGGCAGGGGCGCGCTTTAGTGGGCTCCTCGTTCGAGGTCGGCTAGTTCTGATTCGAGTTGTTGGGTCAGGGTGCGCAGGCGGCGGATGTGTTCTTGGGAGACGCGTCCTGGCTGGCTGGTCACTTGCGCGTCGACGTCGAAGACGGTGTTGGGGCTGTGCCATACGTTGAACCATTCGAGGCCGTGGCCAAGGGCGTCCCGGGTGACGCCTTGGAGCAGGAGCAGGGGTTCGCGGGTGGTGATGTTCAGTCTTCGTGCCAGGTCAGTATCGGAGGACACGGCCTGTACCTGGCGTGGTCCGCCGGCGGGGTGGTAGCCGTGGTCGCGCATCAGGCCAAGGAGTGAGGCGTTTTCGAGCAGTTCCGCGGTGAAGTGCGGGAAGAAGTCGCGCGGGACCCAGGTGCGCATGAAGGCGACGGGTAGATCGTCGAGGTAGCGGACCCGCTCGATTTTCCAGGTGTTGGTGGTGTTGAGGGCCTCGATGCCTGCCTGGGGCGGCTCGGAAGGTTCCACGCTGAGGACATGGGTGCGCAGTCGCTGGCCGTGCGCGGCTGCCTGCTCATCCAGGCCGCCGGCGCGCTGAACATGTCGGCGGAGGATGGGCGTTGCGGCCACGACGCTGCCGCGGCCGCGCTGGCGCCGGATCAGGCCGAGGTCGGCAAGGCCGGATAAGGCCTGGCGCACGACGCTGCGGGAGACCCCGAATTGCCTTTGCAGTTCCTCTTCGGTGGGCAGGGAGGAGCCCGGGGGCAGCGCAAGGTCCACGATCTGCCGGTGCAGGATGTCCCGGATCTGGGCATGAAGGGGGCCTCCGGCTTCCCGGTTCAGGCCACCGCTGCGTCCCGCCGGCTCCGATCCTGCTTCTGCTGGTTCCAAACTCACGCTCACTCCTATGCCGCTGTGCAAATCTTAGCCCTCCCGCTGCGTGCCCAGCGGGTTGCGGTGCTATCGACTGGTCTTGACGTGACCTACACCACCCATTATTGTACGTATCAAAGGTACGTACAACTTCGGCCCTGGGATCACGGAAGATGCCATGGATACGGAGTGCGAGTCACCTGCTTGAGCCCGCATTGGCGCGTGAGCGAAGTGAAAGTACCTGCAGGTGACAGTCGGATACGTGAGTTCCAAAACCCCTCGAATTGGAGAGTCCATGCGCGACCCGCGCTCGGTGCGTTGCACCTATTACCTAGAGTCTGAGATTGAGCCCGAGAAGGCCGCCACCATCATGGCGGGTGAGCAGTCCAGCGGCACGTTCCTGCCGGTGCCTGGCGAATCCGCCCGGATCCGGGAACGGCACGCCGCCCGGATAGCCGATATCCAGGAGCTCGGCTTCTGCCGCCCCTCCCTGCCGTCACGGGCCAACCCGGAAAAAGTCCGTGCCGCACTGGTGACCGTTGATTTCCCGATGGAGAACATCGGCACCGACCTGGCCACCTTGCAGACTGCCATCGCAGGCAATCTTTTCGAACTGGGCGATCTGTATGCCTGCCGGTTGCAGGATATGCAGCTGCCCGGAGACTTCGTCGCCGCCCACCCCGGCCCGGCCTTCGGCATCGAGGGGACGCGCAAGCTCATCAGTGACGTTCAGGGCGTCATGGTCGGCACCATCGTCAAACCCAACGTCGGGCTCTCGGAAGAAGAGTTCAGGCTGGTGGTCCGGGATCTGGCGATGGCCTCCATCGACCTGATCAAGGATGACGAGCTGATGACTGATCCGGAGTACCTGCCGCTGGAACGCCGGGTCGCGGTCGCTACCGAGGAAATCCGTGCCGCCGAGCAGGTCACGGGCCACTCGACGATGTATGCCTTCAACATCACCGGCGATCTTGCCGGCCTGCAAAAGCGCCACGACCTGGTGGTGGAGTCCGGTGGCCGCTGCGTGATGCTGAACATCCCCGTGATGGGAATGCCGGCCCTTGCGTTGCTCCGCAGCTTCGCCCAGGTCCCCATCCACGGCCACCGCGCGGGCCTCGCCGCCTCCATGCGGTCCAAAGCCCTGGGCATGGACTACCGGGTCTGGCAGCAGATGGCCCGCCTTGCCGGCGCCGACCACCTGCACGCCAGCGGCCTGGGCAGCAAGTTCTACGAACTCGACGAAGAAGTCGCGGCCAACATCCGCAGCCTGCTCGAACCTCTGGGACAGACCATCACACCAGTTCCCGTGTTGTCCTCGGGGCAGAACGTCACCACTCCCGGCCCCACTTTCGACGCGGTGGGTTCCACCGATCTGATGATGCTGGCCGGCGGCGGGGTCGCCGCGCACCCGGACGGTCCCGGCGCCGGAGTGCGCAGCCTGCGCCAGGCATGGGAAGCAGCCGTGGACAGGGTCCCGCTGCAGACTGCAGCCGCCAGGCAGGCGGAAACTGGAGACGACGCCCTGTTGCATGCGGTCCAGACGTTCGGGAAAGGTGCCTGACATGCCAGCTTTCGGTTTCGTCGCGGACGACCTCACCGGAGCCGCCGACGTCCTGGCCCAATCCCACCGCTACGGCCTGGAAGCTGCCCTGGTCATCGGGGACGCGCCGCTGCCCACCGACACCGACGTCGTCGGGTTCGCCGGGCCTGCACGGTCCCTGTCCGGAACGGCGTTCGACAACCTGGTAGCCCGCGACCTTGCCGGGATTGCGGCCCTGAACCTGGAGGTGCTGCTGTACAAGGTTTGCTCCACGTTCGACAGCTCCACCACTGTGGGAAGCATTGGCCGCGGGATCCAGCTGCTCCATGGGCAGTTCCCCCTGCACGGCCCCATTCCCGTGGTGCCGGCCCAGCCGGGCTTCGGCCGTTACACCGCCTTCAGCAACCACTACGCGACCCACGCCGGAAAAATCTACCGGCTGGACCGCCATCCGGTGATGTCCCGGCACCCGTCCACCCCCATGTCCGAGGCGGACCTGCGCGAGGTCCTGGCCGAACAGCTCGGCGGAACCCAGGTGCCCGGGGCCATCCACCTGCCCGCCTACCAGGACGGCACCTTCAAGGACGCCTGGGCCGACCGGCGCCGGGACCCCGGAGCGCAGGCCTTCGTCGTCGACGCCGTGGACGAACACCACATGGACGCCATCGCAGAAGCCCTCACACGGGAAGAACACGGCCACGGCCCATCCATCGTCGTCGGATCCGGCGGCATCATGGCAGCCCTGGCACGCTCCATCTCGGACCAGGCTCCACGTACCCCCGGGCCGCAGCGCCCGGCCGGACCGGTACTGGCCGTCAGCGCTTCAGCCTCCAGCACCACAGCCGAACAAATCAACGACGCTGCCTCCAATGGCTGGCAGGAAGTTCCCGTGCCTGCCGAACTGCTGCAACGCGATGACAGAACCCTCGTGGCAGCTCTCGACGAACAGGTCTCCGCTGCCCTCCGGGCAGGCAGGAACGTCGTCGTCCACACCACCCGCGGAGCGGCGGACCCCCGCTACGGTGCGAGTAAACCGGTGGACGCCGGCTACGTCGGCACACTCATCGGTGGCATCGCCGCCAGGATGGCAAACGCTGGGCTCACCCGTGACATCGCCGTCTGCGGTGGCGACACCTCCAGCCATGCACTCATCGCCATGGGCGTACGCCAACTCCGGGTGTCCGACCAGTTCGTCACAGCAGGCCCCATCCTGAAAGCCGACGGCGCCTCCGCCGTCAGCAGGTGCAGGCTCCTGCTCAAAGGCGGACAGGTCGGCCCGAGCGACATCCTGCGCCGCTTCGCCGGCCACCTCCCCAGCTGACCCCAACACAATTCCTCCGCGCATCACCAGAACCAACGAAAGGCGGCCCCCATGCGGGCAGTAGTCAAGAACGCAGCCGAGCGAGGCGTCACCTACGTCACCGACGCCGGCGATCCCAAAGCAACAGAAGGCTCCGTCGTCATCGAAGTCGGCGCAGCCTCCCTGTGCGGCACCGACCGCGAACTCTACGAATGGACCCCCTCAGCCCAGGCATTCAACCTCAACCTCCCGGTCATCCTCGGCCACGAAGGCGCAGGAACCATCATCGAAGTCGGCCCCGGCGTCACCGGGCTCAAGGTCGGCGACCAGGTCGCCCTCGAAAGCCACCTCACCTGCGGCCAGTGCTTCCCCTGCCGCACCGGCGACGCACACACCTGCGAACGCACCGGCATCCTCGGCATGCACATCGACGGTGTCTTCGCCGAGTACGCAGCCGTCCCGCAAGAAATCTGCGTCAAGCTCCCCACCGGCCTGTCCCTGGAATCCGGGGCCCTGCTCGAAGCCGCCGGCGTCGCCGTCCACGCCATCCAGCGCGCCAACTACTCCGTCGCAGGCCGGGCCGTGCTCGTCAGCGGCGCCGGCCCCGTCGGACTCGTCGTCGTGAACCTGGCACTACTCATGGGCGCCAGCCATGTCATCGCCGTCGACCCCAACCCCTACCGAAGGGCCCAAGCCGAGAAACTCGGCGCGACAGCCCTGCACCCCAACGACGGCATCATCGACCGCTGCCGCGAACTGACCGGCCGCCGCGGCGGCTTCGACGTCGCCTTCGAATGCTCCGGAGCCCCCGGCACCCTGACAACACTCTTCGAAGCCGTCCGCCGCGAAGCGACCGTCATCACCGTCGGACACCCCAGCCGCCCCGCAGAAGTCGACATCGCCGCCTACATCAGCAAAAAGGGCATCACCCTGCGCGGCATCTTCGGACGCCGGCTCTGGGAAACCTGGGAACAAAGCCTGCTGCTCCTCGATTCCGGAAGGCTGGAACTGGACTGGCTCATCACCCACCGCAAGAAGCTCAGCGACATCGACGAAGCCGTCGAACTGCTCACCGCAGACGCCTGCAAAGTCCTGCTCATCCCGGGCCTGGGCTAAACACACCCCCCACCCGCGCACCCGCCCCCCCGAGCGCGCGGACCAAGCACACCCCAGCCATTCACAGGAGAAATCAATGTCGATTCCCATCAAGAAAGCCCTGGACAAAGTCCCCGGCGGCATGATGCTGGTGCCCCTTGGCATCGGCGCCGTCATCCATACCCTGGCACCTGACGCAGGAAAATTCTTCGGATCCTTCACCGGCGCATTCTTCACCGGCCTGGCACCCCTCCTGGCCGTGTTCTTCGTATGCCTCGGCGCAACACTCGAAGTGAAATCCACGCCCTACATCCTCAAAAAAGGCGGCGTGCTGCTGGGCTCCAAGATCCTCTTCGCCATCCTCATCGGCGTCATCGCCGGACGCTTCCTCGGCGAAGCACCCATCGACTCAGGAATCCTCGCAGGCCTCTCAACCCTCGCACTCGTCGCCGCACTCAACGACACCAACGGCGGTCTTTACATCTCCCTCATGGGCCAGTACGGCCGCAAACGCGACGCGGGCGCCTACTCCATCCTGTCCCTGGAATCAGGCCCCTTCCTGACCATGGTCACCCTCGGCATCGCCGGCCTGTCCGCCTTCCCCTGGCAGGCACTCGTCGGCGCCATCCTCCCGCTGGCACTGGGCATGCTCCTGGGAAACTTGGACAAAAACATGCGGAATCTCCTGGCCCCGCTGGTGCCCGCGATGGTGCCGTTCCTCGGCCTGGCCCTCGGCCTGACCATCAACCTCAACGCAGTCGTCGAAGCAGGACTGCTCGGCATCGTCCTCGGCCTGTTCGTGGTCTTCGTCGGCGGCGCCGTGCTGCTATTGGCCGACAAGCTCACCGGCGGCGACGGCGTCGCCGGCCTCGCCGCAGCAACCACAGCCGGCAACGCCGCCCTTGTCCCGGCCATCATCGCCACCGCCAACCCCGTCTACGCCCCAGCCGCTAACCACGCCACCGTCCTCGTGGCAGCCTCGGTCGTCGTCTCCGCAATACTCTGCCCCATCGTGACCTCAGCATGGGCCCGCAGGGTACAGAAAAAAGAGAGAGCAACTGACACGTTGGAGGACTCCGCCGAGCAGGAGCCGCTTGCCCCCAAACACGCAGTAAAACCCCAAAACTGACCGGGGAGGACCAAAAGAAGTGGGCGGGCGCGTCTCGAAACCTTCTGATCAAGTTGGCGTATGCACCATTAGTTATGAGACATCGGTGCAGAGCAGGACGAAACTGATTGGCTATGCACGCGTGACGAAAATGGTGCCTCAGTGTTGGACTCTTGGCTGCCGGAGTTCGCGTCCGCGGGGGTGAATCTCGATGTAGTAGATCGGGCCTGCGCCTGGGGCGAGGTGCCGGTGGGTCTGGTGGCGGACTGGCCTGTATTCATGGCCGAAAGGGTCCCGCACGGTGGCCTGTTCAAGGTGATCCAGCCCTGCAAGGAGCCCATCTAGGTCCCTCAGTGTCGCCGGGTGCGCTTCCTCTCCACCTACATGCAGCACCCAGGGTGTCCCGTTGGCATTCCGGGCGCATTCGAGGGTAAGGGTTTCGAACAATTCGGCCACGAGGGCCTCGCGGGTTGCCGGGAAGAAGCGCTGCAAGCGATGGGCCTGCAGATTCCGGTGCCGGTTGTTCATCCATGCCTGGCGGAGCCAGCTGAATTCCACAAGCCCGAACGAGGGACCGAGGCAAAGGTCTCTGTCCTTATCCAGGGTGAGGCGGCAGTCGTTGCCTTCCCGGTCAAGGACGCAGGCTGCTTCGTCCACATACTCGAGGTCTTCCAGCATCGCGCCCTCGGACGGGTAATAGGTGAACTCGCCGATGTCATCGACCACGACGTAATCTTTCGGGTGCGTGCCCGGGACCGTGGCATCGGGCACCGTTCCCTTGGTCAACGCAATGCGCTTCATGGTGAATTCATCTCCTGCGGAGGACCCGTCCACGGCCCCGTTGGCCATGGATTCCTCCCTTTCATCAGATCACCGAACACAGCGCCCTCCCGGATCTTAATGGGATCCATATGCTGGCAGGCGCAGATTTAGCACTCTCTTAACGGGCAAGGCTCGAGCAAATGGGGGCAGGCATGTCAGACTTCGGCCATGAGTATCGAGCACTGGTGGCCGAAGCTGAAGCCGTCCACCCAAAAATGGCTGATAGAGAACAACGGCGACGTGGTGTCCCCCGATGTGGTTGCCGAGATCGCCCACGTTGGAGGCGTCATTACTTCCGATGCGTGGTGGGTTGGTGAGAGTGGGCCTTCGGGGTTCTACCTCTCCGATGAGGCTGTCGACTGGGTCGAAGCGGTAGCGAACGGCGAGGTGCCGGAGCGGCCCTGAAAGCAGTGCTTCCTGGGCGCCGAGTGGCAACGCTCAGCCGACATGGACCCACGGGCGCCGGCTGACATCGGGTTCGGCTTCACGCAGGACTTCCCTGGTGACCGGAGCGATCTCTCCTTCGCCGAGGAACAGGAAGCGAAGGAGATTGATGACCGGGTTGCCTTCGGTCCAGCGGAAGTAGATGTGCGGCATGAGGCCGGTCACGTCGCGGATGTGCAGCAGCACCGAGGCGATGGTGTTCGGGACCACGGGCCCGTGGACTTCAAGGATCTGGTGCCCGTGCCGGACCACGCCGTGGACCTCGAGTGCGGTTTCGAAGTCGGAGGAATCGTCCACGATCACTTCCAGGAAGAGCGCCTGGTAATCCACCGGAATGTGGCTGACTTCAATGGCTGAGGTGAGTTTGTCCCGGTAGGCCTCCGCAGTGAGGCGGAGGGGTTCGTGGGCGATGAGCGCAATCGGGCCGCTCAGGTTGGTGGACATGAATTCCAGCGCCTGGCGGTCCAGATGGACGTGGGTGGCGTGGAGTTCAAAGGAGCGCCGGATCCTGGAAAGCAGGGAGATCACGATGATTCCCACGATAAAGATTGCGGCGATCCGGATGCCTTCGGGACGTTCGAAGATGTTGGCAATTGTTGTGTAGATGAAGACGAGGGCGATGATGCCGAATCCGACAGTGCGCTTGCGCTGCCTCAAGCGGCGCGCGGAGAGGGTCACCGCCAAGGCTGCAGATGTCATCAGCACCAACACGCCGGTGGCATACGCACCGCCCTGTGCATCGACGTCGGCGTTGAAAAGGAAGGTGATCAGGAACCCGATGAGGGTGAACACCAACACCAGCGGGCGCACTGCCCGGGCCCATCCGGGTGCCATCCCGTATCGCGGCAGGTACCGCGGGACCAGGTTCAGCAGCCCGGCCATGGCGGAGGCGCCTGCGAACCACAGGATGGCGATGGTGCTGAGGTCGTAGACGGTGCCGAACCCCACGCCGAGATATTGGTGCGCCAAAAACGCCAGGGCGCGTCCATTGGCCTGCCCGCCGGGCTGGAATTCCTGATCCGGAATCAGCACAACGGTGGTGAAGCTGGTAGCGATCAGGAATGAGCTCATGATGACTGCTGCCGTGGTCAGGAGGCGGCGGGTTCCCTTGATCCGTCCGGCAGGGTTTTCCTCGGTGTCCGAGGCACGACCACGGATCTGGGGCATCACGGCGACTCCGGTCTCGAAACCGGACAGGCCCAAGGCGAGTTTGGGAAAAACGAGTAGCGCAATGCCGATCACCATGAAAGGGTTTCCGTGTGACGTCGAGAGTGCATGCCACCAGTCGCCCACTGCGACCGGATGGGCGAACACTTCCACGAACGTTGAGAACACGACGACGACGTTGAGGCTCAGATAGACGATGACGAGAACGACCGCCACGCCAATGGCTTCCTTGAATCCACGCAGGAATACCGCCGCCAGCAGGGCCAGCAGGAACAACGTCACCAGGATGTTCTGTCCCTGCAGCCAGCCCGGGGCGAGCGGATTCTGGATCGCGTGGGCCGTGGCGTCCGCGGCAGAGAGGGTCATGGTGATCATGAAGTCCGTTGCCGCGAACCCGAGGAGGACGAGGACGAGGAGCTTCCCTCCCCAGCGTGGCAAGAGGCGCTCCAGCATGGCGATGGATCCCTCGCCGCGGTGGCTTTCTCCCGCGACGCGGTGGTACACAGGCAGGGCGCCCAACAGGGTCACGGCCACCAGCACGATGGTGGCCAAGGGGGAGATCACTCCCGCAGCCAATGCCGCGATGGCCGGCTGGTAGCCGAGGGTGGAAAAATAGTCGACGCCGGTGAGGCACATGACCTGCCACCACGAATGCTTCTTCAGATGGGAATCGCCCACCGCACCCGGGCCTTGGTGCGATCCTTTGGAGTCCTGCAGTCCGAACAGCAACCACGTCCGCAAGGAAGACATACCCCCGGGCCGTGGTGCCGAAGGATCGGCCGGGGGCCTGCTCAAGGTAGTCATGGTGTCCTTTCCGCGCGACGCGCAGGCACCGCGATCATTGCTGAAGATAGCACCGACTACAGGTGTTTTCGCTGGTTGAAGCCGATCTTGATGAATCCTTAACGTCGATTTCCCGGAAGCCGCGTTGCACCTGTTAAGAAGCCGTCAAGATTCGGCCTTGCCGTGTTAAGGAACCATCAGGAACCGATTTTGGTGGCCTGCCAAGGAGTTGACTGACATCAGCCCCGCAAACGGGGCGCGGATGAAAGGACGTTCCAGTGGCCGACGTGGCTGTTGTGGGGATCTTCGTGGTGTCCATGGGGATCGTGATGTGGATTGCCCACCTTCTGGGCAAAATCGTCGACGGCGATGGGCCGGTGAACGGGCAGTGAGCGCGGACGCCGTGATGTGGTTGGTCCTGTTCATTGCAGGCTTGTGTCTGTTCGGCTACCTGCTGGCCGTCTTGATCCACCCGGAAAAGTGGTGATTCCGGATGGTTTTCAGCATGGCCTCCTTCGTCACCCAGGTAGCCGTTCTGCTTTTGCTGCTGATCTTGGTGCACAAACCGCTGGGCGTTTACCTCGCCAGCGTGTTTGAGGGAAAGAAGTCAACCCGGGTGGAACGGCTGTTCTACCGATTGTCCGGGGTGGACCTAAATATCGAGCAGAGCTGGTCCATCTACCTGCGCAGCGTGCTCGTCTTCTCTGCCGTGTCCATCCTGGTGGTGTTCCTGCTCCAGCGGCTCCAAGGCGTGCCGCCCGGGAACAATTCCCTGCCTGGCGTTGATCCGTGGACGGCCATGAACACGGCCATCTCCTTCGCGACGAACACCAACTGGCAGACGTACGTCCCCGAAGCCACCATGGGCATCTTCGTGCAGATGTGCCTCCTGGCCGTGCAGAACTTCCTCTCCGCCGCCGTCGGAATCGTGGTGGTGGTCGCCCTGATCCGCGGCATCGCACGGACCCGGACGGACAGGCTGGGGAATTTCTGGGTGGACCTGGCCCGCATTTCGTTCCGGGTACTGCTCCCGATGGCTGTCCTCGCGGCCGTCGTGATGGTGATCGGCGGCGTGGTCCAGAACTTCTGGTCCACCGACGTCACCAATCAGGCAACAGGTGTCACCCAGACCATTCCCGGTGGGCCAGTAGCCTCCCAGGAAGCCATCAAGATCCTCGGCACCAACGGCGGCGGCTATTTCAACGCCAATTCCGCGCACCCGTTCGAGAACCCGAACGTCTTCATCAGCATGTTCCAGGTCTTCCTGATCCTGCTCATCCCCTCCGCCCTGCCGTACGCCTATGGCCGCATGGTGGGGGACCAACGGCAGGGATACACGGTAGTGGGTGTCATGGGCACGCTCTGGCTGACGTCCACGGTATTGATGGGCTGGGCCCTTGCCGCCGCGCAAGGAACGGCAACCGCTGCTGCAGGCGGTCTGGGGGAAGGCTTCGAGCAGCGCTTCGGCGCGGCCCAAAGTTCAATCTTTGCCACGGCCACCACCCTGACGTCCACGGGAGCCATCAACGTGGCCCACGATTCCCTGCCGCCCCTGGCCGGCGGTGTCGCCATGGTGAACATGATGCTCGGCGAAGTGGCCCCCGGCGGCACAGGGTCAGGGCTTTATGGCCTGCTCATCCTCGCGATTGTCTCAGTGTTCATCGCCGGGCTCATGGTGGGCCGCACTCCGGAATTCCTGGGCAAGAAGATCGGACCACGGGAAATGAAGCTCACGGCCATGTACATCCTCGTGACACCCGTCGTCGTGCTGGCCACGGCTGGAATCACGGTCCTGCTCCCGGACGCCATGTCCAACGCACCGGCCTCCGGGCCGCACCAATTCAGCGAAGTGCTCTACGCCTTCACCTCCGGAGCCAACAACAACGGCTCGGCCTTCGGCGGGATCACCACCTCCGGACCCTACCTGTCCACAATGCTTGGAATCGCCATGCTCCTGGGCCGTTTCCTGCCCATGGTCCTGGTGCTGGCCTTGGCGGGTTCGCTGGCGAAACAACCCAAGATCCCGGCGTCGTCCGGCACCGTCCCGACCCACGGCTGGCTCTTCGGTTCCCTCTTGCTCGGCGTCACCGTGATCATGACCGCCTTGAGCTACTTCCCGGCCCTCTCCTTGGGCCCCCTCGCAGAAGGACTCCTCAAATGACCAAGTCCGGCACGGCAACTACCAAGTCCAACACGGCATTAGCCTCGGACACCGCCGCCCAAACCTACGCGGACGGAAATCCCCTGGGCACCCCCGGGGAGCACAAACACCACACCAAGGCACCGGCCAAACTGGACCTTGCCAGCATCCGGACCGCCCTTCCGGTTGCAGTGCGGAAGCTGGGGCCGCGACAGATGATCCACTCGCCGGTGATGTTCACCGTGCTGGTGGGGGCGGCTCTCTGCACAGCCATCTGCATCCTCAAGCCGGCCGTGTTCGGCATCTCGGTGACAATCTGGCTTTGGCTGACGGTGCTCTTCGGGACCTTGTCAGAAGCCATCGCCGAGGGCCGCGGCAAAGCCCAGGCAGACAGCCTGCGAGCCAGCAGGAAAGGTGTGGTGGCCCGGCTTCGGCTAGAAGACGGCACCCTCAAAGAGGTACCGGGAACGGAACTGCGGAAGAACGACGTCGTGATCTGCGAAGCCGGGGACGTCATCCCCTCCGACGGCGAAATCATCGAAGGCCTGGCGAGCGTGGACGAATCCACCATCACCGGTGAATCGGCGCCCGTGATCCGTGAATCGGGCGGCGACCGCTCCTCGGTGACCGGCGGCACCAAGGTCCTCTCAGACCGCATCGCCGTTCGCATTACGGCCGAAGCGGGCGAAACGTTCATCGACCGGATGATCAAGCTCGTGGAAGGCGCCGTCCGGCAAAAGACACCCAACGAAATCGCCCTCCACGTCCTCCTTGTCTCGCTCACCGTCGTCTTCCTGGCGGTTACCATGAGCTTGGCGCCGTTCGCTTCCCTGCCGGGGGCGACACCATCGCCAATCGTGCTGGTGGCGCTGCTTGTCTGCCTCATCCCCACGACGATCGGGGCGCTCGTGCCGGCCATTGGCATCGCAGGCATGGACCGTTTGGTGCAGCACAATGTCCTGGCCACTTCCGGCCGCGCCGTGGAGACCGCAGGAGACATCACCACGCTCCTGCTCGACAAGACCGGCACCATTACCTACGGCAATCGCCGCGCGGTCAACTTCTTCCCCGCCCACGACGTTGAGCGGACTGAACTCATCGAAGCGGCCCGGCTATCCAGCTTGGCCGACGAGACGCCGGAGGGGCGCTCGATCGTGGACCTAGCGGCGGAAAAGGGCGTGGGCGGCCCGGACCTTGGCGCCCTCTTGAAGGGCTCGGAGGAGTTCGCAATTGTCGAGTTCAGCGCAAGCACCCGCATGAGCGGCCTTGACCTCGACGGAACGAAGATCCGCAAGGGCGCCGCAACCGCCGTCGCCAACTTTGTCGCAGAGGCCGGCGGCCACACGCCTCCCGAAGTGGAGCACAAAGTGCAGGAGATCTCGGCCCAAGGCGGCACCCCGCTGTTGGTGGCCGGCGTAGGGCACGACGGCGGAGCCCGGGTCTTGGGGACTATCCACCTCGCGGATGTGGTCAAGCCGGGCATGCACGCCCGCTTCGCCGAACTGCGGAAGATGGGCATCCGGACGGTGATGATCACGGGGGACAACCCGATCACGGCCAAGGCGATCGCCGCCGAAGCCGGGGTGGATCACTTCGTTGCTGAAGCCACCCCGGAAGACAAGATGGCCGTCATCAAGGAAGAGCAGGGCGAAGGCCGGCTGGTGGCCATGACCGGTGACGGCACCAACGATGCCCCGGCGCTCGCCGCGGCGGACGTCGGGGTCGCCATGAATTCGGGTACGCCAGCAGCCAAGGAGGCTGCCAATATGGTGGACCTGGACTCGGATCCCACCAAGCTCATCAACATCGTGGGCATCGGCAAACAGCTGCTCATCACCCGCGGCGCCCTGACCACGTTCTCGGTGGCGAACGACGTCGCAAAGTACTTCGCGATCGTTCCAGCCCTGTTCACCTCGGTATTTCCGGGGCTTGGCCGGCTGAACATCATGGGCCTGGCCTCGCCTTCCTCGGCCATCCTTTCCGCGGTGATCTTCAACGCCTTGATCATCATCGCGCTGGTTCCACTTGCCCTGCGCGGCGTGAAATACCGTGCCGTCTCGGCGAACCAGGCCCTGGCCCGGAACCTGGCGATCTACGGCCTGGGCGGCCTCGTAGCGCCTTTCATCGGGATCAAGCTCATCGACCTGCTCATTTCCCTCATCCCCGGCATCGGCTAGGAGTCCATCATGAATACCCTTCCCGGATATCTTCGGCAAGCAGGAACGGCCCTGCGGTTCCTGCTCCTGGCCACTGTGGTCCTTGGATTGATCTACCCATTGGCGGTTTTCGGTATCAGCCAAGCCGTTGCGCCCTTCCAAGCCAATGGCTCCATCGTGAAAGACTCGGCCGGCAAGCCCGCCGCTTCCGCGCTGATTGCCCAAGTCTCCGCCAACGACGCCGGCATTCAGAACCCCTTGTGGTTCCACGCCCGCCCCTCGGCAGCCAAGTGGGACCCGGGGGCATCCACCGCCAGCAACCTGGGCCCCAACGATCCCAAGCTGCTCGACGCCGTCAAAGCCAACCGTGCTGCTATCGCCGCCGAAGAGGGGGTCAAGGAATCGGACGTACCGGCCGACGCCGTGACGGCGAGCGGTTCCGGGCTGGACCCGCAGATCTCGGTAGCGTATGCCCGCCTCCAGGTGCCCAGGGTGGCCAAGGCCCACGGGCTGAGTCCTGAAACCGTGCAGGCCATGGTGGACCGCCGCACAGTAACCGGACTCGAGGCCTTCCTGGGGCAGCCGTCCGTCAACGTCACGGAGTTGAACCTGGACGTGGCCGCAGCGGCCGCCAACTAGCCAACTAAAGGAAACCAGCCAAGCGAGCGTTGCCGGTCCCGCGGGGAACCGCCGCGTTCAACAAGTGAAAGAATGACCACATGGCACGGGCAACGCTGCGCATTTTCCTCGGGGCAGCCCCGGGGGTAGGTAAGACCTACGCCATGCTTGCAGAGGCCCACCGGCTGCGCGGGCGTGGGGAAGACGTGGCGGTGGCTTTCGCCATGGACCACGGGCGCAGCGACACCCGTGCCTTGATGGACGGACTGGAAGTCATCCCACCCCACACGATTGCTTACCGGGACACGGCGTTCGAGGAGATGGACCTCGACGCGGTCCTGGCACGCAAGCCGCGCACCGCCGTCGTCGATGAATACGCCCACTCGAATATCCCGGGAAGCCGAAATCCCAAGCGCTGGCAAGACGTCGAGGAACTGCTCGACGCCGGTATCAACGTCCTCTCCACCGTCAACGTGCAGCACCTGGCTTCCCTTGGCGACGTCGTGAGCGCCATCACCGACGTCCGGCAGGCGGAGACAGTGCCCGACGACGTGGTGCGGCGGGCCGATCAAATCCACCTCGTGGACATCTCACCCGAGCTGTTGCGGCAACGGCTGGGCGACGGCAAGATCTACTCGGCGGACAAGATCGACGCAGCCCTGTCCAACTATTTCCGGATGGGCAACCTGACGGCATTACGGGAACTGGCACTGCTGTGGCTGGCTGACCGGGTGGATGAAGGGCTCGCGAAATACCGTTCGGAACAGGGGATCGAGGCGAGCTGGCCCGCCCGCGAACGCATAGTAGTCGGCCTCACAGGCGGCCCCGAGGGGGAAATTCTCGTCCGCCGCGCCGCCCGGATCCTCAAGCGCGTCAACGGCGGCGACTTGCTCGCGGTGCATGTCCGCGCCGCCGATGGCGTGGCCGCGGAATCTCCCCAGGCGTTGGAAGCCCAGCGCCTGTTGGTGCGGGATTTGGGCGGCAGCTACCACACCGTGGCAGGGGAGGACCCGGCGAAGGCCCTGCTTGACTTCGCCCGTAGCGTGAACGCGACGCAAATCGTCGTCGGGATTTCCCGACGACGGAGCCTCGTCGCCAGGCTGACCGGCCGGGGGATCGGCAACCGGGTGGTTCGCGACTCCGGCGATATTGACGTGCACATGGTTTCGCATCCCTTGGGAGGCCGGGGCGTCGACCGTCCGCGGCAGCGGGACCTTGGCCGCACCAGGGTGATCGTCGGGTTTGCCATGGCGGTGGTCCTGCCGGTCGCTTTGCAGCTCCTGCTGGCCGCGAGCCCTTCGCACAGCATTGCGACGGCGGTACTCCTCCAGCTCACGGGCTCGGTTGCCGTGGCACTGGTCGGCGGGTTGTGGCCCGCCCTTCTCGGTGCCCTGTGGAGCAGCCTGTTGGTGAACTTCTTCTCCATACCGCCCGTGGGAACCCTGACCATCAGCGACCCCGAGAACATCTTGGCGTTGCTGGTTTTCGTGGGCGTTTCAGCAGCTGTGGCCGCCGTGGTGGACGTTTCGGCCAGGCGCTCCAAGGAAGCCGCCCGGGCCCGCGCCGAGGCCACCACCCTGGGTGATCTCACGCGGGGGGCATCGAGCGCCGAGGACACCGTGGAAGGACTCTTGAACCAGGCCCTCGACGTGTTCCAGATGCGCGGTGCGGCGTTATTCAAGGCGGGGGGCCCGGGTGGCGGTGCGCCCGGCGGCTGGCGTCTCGTCGCCAAAGCCGGGGAGGCCGCACCCGTCCCTCCCGACGGCGGCGAAAACACCGAGCAGATCGACGCCGGAACCCGGTTGGTCCTTTCCGGCCGCATCCTGCCCGCCAGCGACCGCCGGTTGCTCAGCGCCTTCGGCGCGCACCTCTCAGCCCAGCTTGAGCGGCGACAGCTGGCAGCTAGCCGGCGGGAGGTCACGCGCTTGGCCGAGAGCAACACCATGCGCACCTCCATCCTGCGCGCCGTCTCCCACGACTTGCGGACTCCGCTGGCAGGGATCAAATTGGCCGTAGGCGGCTTGCGGCAAAGCAGCGTGCATTACACACCCGAGGAGGAACAGGAACTGCTGGCAACGATCGAGGAATGCTCGGACAGGCTCGACGTCCTCGTGGGGAACCTCCTGGACATGTCCCGCATTACCTCTGACTCGGTGAACGCACTTATTCGCCCGGTGCGCTGGTACGAGGTGATCCCGACCGCCCTCCATGGCATACCGCAGGGGCGGGTGCGGGTCGACCTGCCCGGAAACATGCCGGAGATCGACGCCGACGCCGGGATGCTGGAACGCGTCATTGCAAACATCGTGGAGAACGCCATCAAGTACGCACCGGATTCCGATGTTGTGCTGGTGGGAGCCTCGGGTGGCTTCAGTTCATCGGCCCTGGACGGGAGGCCGTCCGGAGAACTGCGCATCATCGACCACGGCCAAGGCGTCCCCGCCGAAAGCGTGGTCAGGATGTTCCAGCCATTCCAGCGGCTCAACGACGTCCCTTCCACCACCGGGGTTGGGCTGGGGCTCGCCGTGGCGAAGGGATTCACGGAAGCGATGGGAGGCACCCTCACCGCGGAAGAGACTCCGGGCGGCGGCCTGACCATGGTCATTCGGCTTCCGCTGTCCACAGGGGTCGCGTTCCCGCACGAGGAGGCGCAAGCTCCCATGGAAGCGCAATCGGTGCTCTTGCATCGTCGCCATGTGCCGCCGTCGGGCAATTCAGATAGCGCCTCCGGGGAGGCGAGATGAGCAACGTCCTGGTAGTGGATGACGATCCCCATATCGTCAAGGCGCTTCGGATTACGCTCCAGGCCCACGGTTACACCGTGGCCACCGCGGCCGACGGCGAATCGGCCTTGCGCTCTGCAGCCCAGCACCCGGTGGGCGTCTTGATCCTCGACCTGGGTTTGCCGGACATCGACGGAACCACGGTCATCACCCGCTTGCGTGAATGGAGCAGCGTGCCCATCCTGGTCCTGTCCGCCCGGCACGGCTCCGACGACAAAGTTGAAGCCCTCGACGCCGGCGCGGACGACTACATCACCAAGCCCTTCGGGCTCGACGAGCTGCTGGCGCGTCTCCGGGCGATCCTGCGGCGCACGTCGGAACCCGGCGAAGAACCGCCCGTGCTGGTCACTGAATCATTCACTGCGGATTTGGCCATGAGACGCGTGACCCGCGACGGCGAAGACGTCCGGCTGACACCGACGGAGTGGCGGATCCTGGATCTCTTCGTACGCAATCCCGAGAAGCTGATCACCCAACAGCAGCTCCTCAGCGAGGTCTGGGGCCCGGCCTACGCCAAGGAAGCCAATTACTTGCGCGTGTATATGGCGCAGCTCCGGCGGAAACTGGAACCGGAGCCGGGGAACCCTCGCCACCTGATCACCGAGGTGGGGATCGGATACCGGTTCATGCCGTGAGGCGGGTTGCGGCGCCGGCAAACTCCACCGTCTCTCCGGCCTCGACAAGCCGTGCATACGCGCCGCCGGCATCGAGAAGCTGGCCGGGAGTGCCGACTTCGACAATGGCACCCCGGGCCAGCACTGCCAGCTGCTCAGCTTTCTCCACGGTGGAGAGCCGGTGGGCGATGGTCAGCGTCGTCCGGCCGACGGCCAGGCGGTCGAGCGCAGCCTGGACCTGGGCCTCCGTGGCGTTGTCCAGGGCGGAGGTGGCCTCGTCGAGGACCAGCACTTTGGGATTCCGCAGGATGGTCCGGGCAATGGCCAAGCGCTGCTGTTCTCCTCCGGAGAACCGGTGGCCACGGGCTCCGACCATGGTGTCCAAGCCGTCGGGCAGGCTCGCGACCAGGTCCGCGATCTGCGCGGAGGCCAGCGCGCTCCACAGGACTGCGTCGTCCGCGCCGGGTGCGGCCAGCAACAGGTTTTCCCGGATGGTGTCGTGAATCAAGTAGGTCTCCTGGGACACGACACCCACGATTTTCGTCAGGTCCTCCGGGGCGATGTCGCGGACGTCAACCCCATCAATGGTGATCCGTCCCGCTGTGGCGTCATGCAAGCGGGGGACCAGCGAGCCCAGCGTCGATTTCCCGGAGCCCGTGGGGCCCACGATTGCGGTGCTGGTGCCGGCCGGAAGCGTGAGGTCGATGCCGAGCAGCACTTCAGTGCCGCCGTCGTACGCGAAACGGACGCCTTCGAAGCGGACCTCGCCGCGCACTGCGGCCGGGTCCAGCGGGACGGGCCGCGCCGGCGCCGTGATCTCGGGAGTCAAGTCCAGGTACTCAAAAATGCGGCTGAACAGGGCCATCGCAGTGACCCACTGGACGCCGAGGTCCAGCAGGCTCATGACGGGACGGAAGATGGCGGACTGCAGCGCCGTAAACGCCACGAGCGTGCCGATGGTCATGCCTCCGCTCGTGACGGGCAGTCCAGCGGCGAGGTAGATGAGCGCCGGAATAGCCGAGAAGATGATGCCCATGGTGGACATCCGCCAGCGGCCGGCCAATTGGGAGCGCATCTCCAGACCGATCAGCCGCCTGGAGCTTTCCGTGTAGCGGTGGGCGTCGCGCTTGGTGGTTCCGAGGGTTTTGGAGAGCCGGACGCCGGAGACCGACAGCCCTTCCTCGACCTGCGTGTTCATGGTGGCCAGTTCGCTCTGGAGCGTGGACGTGATGTTGCGCCGGAGCAGGGCCACCCGGCGGGTGAACCAGACAGCCGGCGGGATCACTATCAGGGACAGGAGCGAGAGCCCGGGTGAAATGGCCACCATGGCGATGGCGGTGGCAATGGCCGTGGTCAGATTCGAGGCAACACCGGTGGCGGTGGAGGTGATGACCTGCTGCAGGCCGGAAATGTCGTTGTTCAACCGCGACTGCACCTCGCCGCTGCGGGTCCGGGTAAAGAATCCCAGTGATTGCTGCTGCAGGTGGGTGAACAAGCGTGTGCGCAGCGTGTGCATGATCTTCTGGCCCATGCCCGTGGTCATCCATGTCTGCAGCACGCCGATGAGTGCGGTTGCGGCTGCTACGGCAATCAATCCGGCGGCCAGCCACGCGAGAAGCGGCAGATCCTTGCCGGGGAGTGCGACGTCGATGATGTGGCGGACCAGGAACGGCTGCGCCAGCCCGATGATGCTGGAAGCGCTGATGAGAAGCACGACGGCGGCAATGGTCACTTTGTGCGGTGAGAACAGCCCGGCGATCCGTTTGAGGCGCACGGGATGCTGTTTCAGTTGGGTGCGGTCGGCGGGATTGAGGCGGGCAGGGCCGCGGCCGGGACTTCGGGCTCCAGTGCCCGGTCGATGGGGATTTTGGGTGAGGATATTCTCCGTCATAAGCACCACCTCCAGTGGCGAGCGGGGCGCGGGAATCGCGCCTACTAATGCAGAGGCTACCTCACTATGTGGTTACTGGTCAAATTGCTAGACTGGCAGCATGCACTCACAGCCCTCTGATTCTGCCGACCTCGGCGATCTCTTCCATGCCGCTTTCCGGGGGCTGCGCAGGACCTGGGCCGAACAGCTGTCTCCATGGGAGCTGACGCCGCACCAATGGCGGGCGCTGATGACGCTGATGCGCCCGGCGCCCGGTGAGCCGATGCGGCTGAAAGACCTTGCGGAACGCCTGCGCATTGCTCCGCGTTCGGCCACGGAAGTGGTGGACCAGCTCGAGGTCAAAGGCCTCGTCCGTCGCGATCCGGACCCTACGGACCGGCGGGCCACCCTTGTCGCCGCCACACCCGCGGGGCAGCAGCTCTTTGCGAAGGTCAGTGCCGAACGGCGCGGCAAGTCCTCCGAGTACTTTGCCCGGCTCAGCGCAGAGGATCGCGCCGAGCTGGCCCGGATTCTGGGGCAGCTCGGGGATTGAGGCCAACGCCGCCTCCCTGCCAAGTTGCCGCGGAGTAGGTAGAGTCGAAGCCATGACTCGCCGGAAGGTTCCAGTTGCCCTGGTCGCGCTCCCTTTCGCGTTGTGCCTCATCGCACTTGCGCCCGCGGAGACCGCAGGGGCCGAATCCTGCAGTTCACAGGGCCTCTTAGGTGTGGTTGGGATGTGTTCTCCCAGTAGCTCCCAGTCTCCCCGGCCGTCGGTCAAACCCACACCGTCCGCCACGGCCAGCCCACCGGTACAACCGCAACCCCAACCGGATCCCGGCGTCGTAGTTCCTCCCGGTGGCGCGTCAACGCCCTCGCCGGCGGTGACCGCTGAACCGGCACCTGCCCAGGTGGCGCCACCGGCCACAACCGGCGTTGCAGCGCCTTCGCCGGCCGTTTCCAGCCCGAGTCCCTCGGCGCAAGATTCGGCCTCGGCTGCCGCCGTCGCCCGGGTCGACCCCGGTTCGCCCGCCCAGAGCGACCATCCCATCGCTCCAACCGTCTCAGTGGCTGGAATCCTGGTGGCCTTCGGCGGAACCCTGATTGCCGCGGGCGGAGTGGTGGGCCTCAGAAGATATCCGCTGCTCTAATCCCGGACCCTGGAATCGGCGGGAAACAGGTAATAGCGGACCCTGCCTCATTCCGAGGTGCGTTCCTAGGATTGAAAGCAAGCCGACAAGCTTTCATCGAAAGAGGGACAAATCATGGGTAGTGGACAGGGACGGGTTGCCGTCATCACCGGGGCGTCGTCGGGAATCGGGGCCGCCACGGCGCGGGCCCTCGCCGCAGATGGTTACCGGGTCGCCCTGCTCGCACGGAGGTCCGACCGGATACAGGCCTTGGCTGATGAGCTCGGGGACGGCGCCATTGCCATTGAGGCAGACGTCACCGACCGCAGCTCCCTGGTCGCGGCCGCGGAGCGGGTCAAGGCAGAGTTCGGCGGGACCGACGTCTTGGTGAACAACGCGGGGATCATGCTGCTGGGTCCGTTCTCTTCGGATCAGCAGGAGGACTACCGCCAGATGATCGAAGTCAACCTGATCGGGGCGATCACAGCGACGGAGGTCTTTTTGGACCAGCTCCGCGATGGTGGCGGGGACTTGGTCAACATCTCTTCTGTCGCCGGCAGGACGGCCAGGCCCGGCAATGGCGTCTACGCCGCGACCAAGTGGGGAATGAACGGCTGGTCCGAATCACTCCGCCAGGAACTCCAGCCGGGGGTTCGGGTCACGGTCATCGAACCCGGGGCGGTTGCTACAGAGCTTCCTAGCCACATCACGCATGAGCAAACCCGGCAGGGCGCCGAAGCGATGTACAGCCAGGTGGCTGTCACGGCCGAGGACATCGCCGAAGTCATCGCGTTCGCAGTCAACCGCCCGCGGCACCTCACCATCAACGAGATCCTGCTGCGGCCCGCCGGCCAGGCCTGAATCGGCGGAGCCGTGAGTCGCCGTCGTCGAAACTAAGGTAATGAATGGACAACAGGACCGAAGTGCAGGACTTCCTGACGTCGCGCCGCGCCCGGGTAACCGCGGAACAAGCCGGGATTCCCGTCTACGGGCGTAACCGGCGCGTCAAGGGCCTTCGTCGCGAGGAAGTTGCAATGCTGGCCGGCGTGAGCGTGGACTACTACGTGCGCATGGAGCGCGGCAATATCTCCGGTGTCTCGGAGAGTGTTCTCGACGCAGTCGCGCGCACCCTCCAGCTGAGCGAGGTTGAGCACGCCCACCTCCACGATCTCGCCAACACGGCCAACAGCAGCGGGGCCCGCCGCGCACGCCCGGTGACGCTCCACGTACGCCCCGCTATGCAGCGCATACTCGACTCGATTGTCGCTCCCGCCTGGGTTAGGAACGGCAAAGCCGATTTTCTTGCTGGCAACCGTCTGGGACGGGCGCTCTACGTGCCGATCTTCGTCGATCCCCGGCGGCCGGGAAACACCGCTCGATTCCTTTTCCTGGACCCACGCGCCGGGGACTTCTATCCCGATTGGCCGGAAATGGCCCGCGGCATGGTCGCAACCCTTCGCGCCGAGGCCGGCAAGCACCCCTACGACAAAGGCCTCACCGACCTCATCGGCGAACTCGCGACCCACAGCGAACCCTTCCGCCAGCTCTGGGCTTCACACGAGGTCCTCGTCCACCGCAACGGCACCAAGCGCCTTCGGCATCCCGTTGTCGGCGATTTGGAACTCACGTACGAGGCCATGCAACTGACCACCGACGAAGGCCTCACCCTCCTCATCTATGCCGCCGAACCGGGTTCCCGGTCCGAGGAAGGCCTCCGGCTGCTCGACAGCTGGGCACCCGTGGAGAGCGTCGAAGGCAAACCCTTCGCCCCCCGTATATGAATCAATAACAAGGAGAACCCCATGACCGAACAATCCCGTGCCCAGCAACTCGTCGGAGACATCTCGCCCAAACTTGCCTCACTCACCGACGACGTTCTCTTCGCCGACGTCTGGGAACGGCCCGAACTTGCCAAGCGTGACCGGAGCCTCATCACCGTTGCTTGCCTCGTGACGAGCGGCAGCACCGAACAGCTTTTCGGGCACCTGCGTCTTGCGAAGGCCAACGGACTGAGCGAGGCCGAATTGAGCGAGGCGATGACGCACCTTGCGTTCTACGCGGGCTGGCCGAAGGCGATGTCAGCCATGGCGGTCGCCAAGCAGGTGTTCGCCGAGTAGCCAAAGTCCGGGGCGCTTGGCGCCCCGCTGCCGGTTTCTGCCCCGAAGTCAGGCCTGCGGGGTTTGCCTTTGGAGTGAGGCAATCTGTGCGCGCGCGGCTGCGATGAGTTCCTCATTGGTGTTGGCGTGGCCGCTGAGGCCCCACCCGCCGTCGGGCGCTTCCGTAAGCAGGACCCAGGTCCGTTCGGGCAACGTCGGATCTCCTGCGGCCGTCGCGACGAGCGCGGTGAGCTGTTCCACCAAAGCGAGCTGCTTTTCGCGGTTCAATGCACCCGCGTTCGTGAGCACCTGGACGCGCACGTAGTTGCTGTCGCCGTCGACATTCGACAGATCCCCTTCGGGGAGTTCATGGATGAATGCCGCCGTGTTCTTGCGGAACATCGGGATATCCGGCACCTGCTCCACCCGCATCACCGTCGACGCCAGATCAGCGGCGAGCTGGTGTTTGTCGGCGAAGGTCCCGGTGGTGGCGTACACGTCGATCATGGGCATAATGCTTCTCCTCTTCGATGCAGGTCAACCGTCATTTGTTGTGCCATCCTTGCACTGTGCTGTCACCGTGTCTTCCTCTGGGCAATCATTTGCGGGTCGTCTGGCTTGACGTCCTTGGAGGTGCGGTTCTTCGGCCGGTGCGGCATGATCGGCTCCGAAGCGTAGCGTCGTGGGCCGCTCCACATTGATGGCGGGGCGTCGATCGCGTAGGCGAGGGCGTATGCGACCTTTTCGTAGTTGACGCGCCAGCCCCTGAAGTGGGGCCACGCTTGTTCCGCCGTCACCTCAACCGGGTAGTCGACGGTCCGCATGAGCTCCACGGCCGCTTGAAAGTCTTCGAAAGTCACATTGAGTTCGGAATCGGGGTCGGGGTCTTCCTCGACCGGGATACGAATAGCCCGGGCCACTTGATTCAGGCAGGTGAACCCCATCCGAAGGACCAGCCGCGCCCGGGTGCTCGGGGCCGACCCCGGACTCAAGGAAAGCTGCAACGCGGCCGCGTCCATGACGCTGAGGAGCGAGTTGAGCCAGTTCGATTGCGGTGAAGGTGAACGGAACCACACCAAGGTGAGGTAGGTGCTGTGTGACTCGGCTACATCCGCGGCCCATCGCTCCCACCTTTGGTAAAGCTCGCTGAGCTCGCTCGTACTGGTTTGAGCGGCCATGCCAAACCGTGTGCGCACCAGAAGCTCCGGTCCCCATGAGGGTGAACCTGCCCGCGATACCAGGAGCGTTACCTCCGCCTCCCGCCTATTGAAGGCCGCATAGAGGGTTGGCAAGTAACCGATCTGCAAAGCGATGACAATCAACCCGGTATATGCGGCCACGTAAACCAACACCGTATTGCCGACATTCGATGGCGCAGCGTAGCCGAGGGTGAACATCGCGGAGCCGGCCTCGCTTGAGGCTTGCCAGTAGTCGCCGTCGACGAAGGGAAGGAGCAGGAGGCTGAACGACAGATCGAACAGGATCACCCAAACCAGCAAGCGGACGAAGAGCGCCATCGGAGACTGCCAGGCAAGGATCCGATCACGCGCTTCGTACGAGGTGACGGGTTTTGTGATGGCAAAGAAGATTTTCGCAGTGACCAAATGGGTCACCCGTGAAAGGTTGCTGTGCAGTGGACGTGGCACAATCAGCGTTCCGATCACACTCATCCAGTTCAGGAGCAACCCAAGCAACCCGACTGAAAAACACGCCCACACTATTACTGTCAATGCACTCTTTCGACATTGTTGGACACCAATTCAGCTATTGACCACCGGTAGGGACAAAGCTGGTGAGGCTCGTATCATTCATTCCACGCTCGGATCTTGTCAAGGGTGATGGGTTCCGTCGTGTTGTAGGGTGTGCCGTGTCACCCAGCAACGCATGGCCGGACAGCTCAGGAGATAACCATCGTGGCAAGCCATCTCATCCTCGGCGCGGGACTGGTAGGCGGGACGCTCGCGAGGCAGCTCTCCGCCCGTGGAGACCAGGTAACACTCGGCACGCGCAGTGGCACTACGATCCCTGGTGCGACTCCGGTGAAGCTGGACGCCAGCAGCCCGGCCGATGTGACAGAGGCTGCGCGCGGAGCCACCACGATCTTCGTTTGCACCAACCCGCCTTACACCAACTGGGTAGCCGACTGGCCGCCGATCTTCGACGCCGTGATCACGGCAGCCCGTGATTCCGGGGCCGCGCTTGTGCTCATGGGTAACCTCTATGCGTACGGACCGCCGGCCGGCCCGATGACCGAGCACTCACGGCTCGCCACCACCGAGAAAAAGGGCCTGGTGCGTAAGGCGGGTTGGGAGAAAGTCCTCGCCGCGCACGAACGCGGTGAAATCCGGGCCGTGGAGGTTCGGGCCAGCGACTACTTCGGTCCTGGCGCTGCGGGGATGTCGACACACCTCGGCGGTGGTTTTTTCGAACCACTCTTGGCCTCGAAGACGGCGCGCGTCGTTGGGAATCCCGCACTCGAGCACAGTTGGAGCTTCCTTCCCGATATTGCCGCGACGCTGATCGCTGCTGCAGACCACGCGGGCGATTGGGGGCGTGCCTGGCATGTGCCGAGTGCGTCCGTCCCGCGCACAGAAATCGTGCGGCAGGTAAATGAGCGCTGGGGCGTGAATGGCCGGGTCGCCTCGATCCCGCAATGGCTACTTCTGGGCCTCGGCGCAGTCGTTCCCATGATGCGCGAGATCTCAGCTTCTAGCTACCAATTCACGATGCCCTTCGTCATCGAATCCACGGAGACACAGAAGATGCTGGCTGTTACGGCAACACCCTGGGACGAGGCATTGGGGGCCACAGTGGACAGCTACCGAAAGCCTCCGACGAGCAGCTAAGCCGACTAAGGCAGGCGAGGGGGCGAATGGGACGACGCCCCAAGGAAAGTACTTGACTAAATGGAAAGTACTTTCCTATGCTTTTGGAAGCGCACGCCATCAGGGAGAGGAACCCATTCATGGACGACACAACGGGCAGTCCGTCGCCGGCGGAGGCGCAGGAACTCCTTGCCAGAGCCGCTTCGATCGGGGCCACCTCGCTTAATGCTGCGGCCTGGCCGGTGGCAATGGTCTTCACTAGCCTGGCCATCCTGGGCTCCATGCTGATGATCGGAATGCAGATCGTTTCCTACACCGGGTACGGCGCGCCCCTGCTCGCCATTTCCGTAGGCATTTGGGGCGCCGCGACCGCATGCATCTGGCCCATGTTCCAGAGGTCCACCAAAGCAGGGTTCACCAAGCGGTTCTTGACATCCCTCGTCGCCTATTTCGCTCTCTATGGGGTTGCGCTGGGAATCGGAGCCAGCCTTTTCCGCGACGGCAACTTGTGGTTCTACATACCGGCTGCCATCGTCCTGGCTGGCGTCGGCATGGCCGCGGCGTTCCGCGAACTGCGCGCATGAGCCTTTCCGCCGAGCATCCCCGCCACAAGCTCAATGAACTCATCCATTCTCCGGTCCGCTTCTCCATCATGGCAGCGCTGGCCCGCGCTGAATCGTTGGACTTCAAGGACCTCCGCGACGCCATCCAGGTCAGCGATTCCGTGCTCAGCAAGCAACTGGCGGCGTTGGAGAAGGCTGGTTACGTGAAGATCAGGAAGTCCTTTGCCGGGAAAATGCCGCGAACGTCGGCAAGTTTGACCCCTCACGGACGCGAAGCCTGGAACGGACACTTGCAAACCCTGCGGGACATCGCGGGTGGCTAGTGCTTGGGGCCGCCTCTGGCAGCTCTCCGGCTTGCTAGGATCGGCGCATGGAGTCGCGCGTTCCAAACAGCCCGGGCGTCCACCTCGTCCACCTCGTCCCTCGGATTAGTCCAGATGCCGCACCGGAACGCGCGGCGCAGGGCAACTGGAACTGGATGCGGGCCACCGTCCGGCCAGTTCGCGGAACCGTTGCGTCCAGGAATGTAGGGCTCTCGGAAGACGGGGGAGTGTCGTCATTCGCCCTGACCATCAGAACGGGCGAGCCGGGCATCGCATCGTTCGAAGCTGGATGGAAGCCACCAGCGGGCAGTCCGGACCTCCTGCAGTCCCAGGTCCCGGGCATCGGCGCCGAGGCCCGGGTCTGGGTTCCCGGTCAATCCCAGACAGGACAACCGCTATTCGTCGTCGAAGTCGTCGACCCGACGGTTGCGCTGGATAGACAGCCCTAGCCCTTCCGCTCAACCGCCGCAAGAATTGCTTTCCCGAGCTCCATCGGCTTGGTGAACTGGGGCCAGTGTCCGGTGGGCACATCCATGAATTCGACGTCGTTGATGCGCGCGAGCTCGGCCACGAAGGGGTGGCCCGATTCGATCCATTCTCCGAGCAGGCTCGAGGGGAACTCGCACGCGATGATGGTGGCCGGGACGTCGTAGCGGCGGACATCGTGCAAGCGCTGTTTATCGGTGGTCACGTTCTTTGGTTCCGGGATGGCACGTGCGCGGAAAGCAGCCCGCAGTTCGTCATTGAGGTCCACGAGGTCCTCATCTTCGAAAAGCTCCCATGGCGGCAACGGCACGGAATCTCCCTCAACAGGCAGTTCGTCGTTGATGACGCCGCCCTCGCCGAGTGGGCCGCTGTCCACGTACACCGCCCGGACCACGCGGTCCGGGCGGGCGTCGACGGCGCCGTGGATGATGGCACCTCCGCCGGAGTGGCCCACCAGCACAACGGGATTGCCCGCGGCGTCGATGGCCGCCACTACTGCTTCGATGTGATCCCTGAGGCCGATGCCGGATCTTGGGGCATCAACGGCCTCCAGCCCAGGCAGTGTGAGCGGGTGGACCGTGTGCCCCGCAGCAACGAGCGGCGGCGTGACCTCCGACCACGAAGAAGCGTCCAACCAGAATCCGGGAACCAAGATGATGTCCATGCCGGTACCCTACGACGGGCCACCGACAGTAATGAACCCTTGTGTTGGTCCCGCAGGCGAGAACGCGCCAACAGCTCACACTTCCGCGGTTCGTCCCGATCGAAGGAGGGGTGCGAAGAACGCGGCGAGTTCCGCCGTCGCGGTCAAGGGTAAGACGTTCGCCACGTACTGGTCAGGCCGCACCACAACAACGACGCCGCCGCGGTCGAGGCCGCGCAACTCGAAGATGTCCGCCGACGGGTCGGTGCCGTAGACGTTCTCGAGGTACGTGAGCTTGAACGGTCCCACCTGCGGCTTGAATGCCTCCGGCACGGCCCCGATGTCGACGCTCGTGTGTTCCTGCTGGTAGATCACCTTCACGTCGAACCACGCGTCACAGTCAGCGCCCGACGGCGTTGAGGCCAGCGGCGAGTCCGGCGAGTTCGCGATCCACTCGGCAAAGTCCGCCACAGCTCCGGAGGAACCGGCCGGTGCGCTGTCCGCGAAGACGTAGATGCGCCACCGTCCGTCCGCCTTGGCCTGGTGGCCGAGTTGTAGCGGGTTGGTGTCGCAGACGCGCACCACCGGCGCGGACTTGAAGCGCTTGCCGATGGTGAATCCTGTGGCCAGGTCCTGGTGAGTTGGTTCGGCGACGAGCGGCGAGGGGGCGTAATGGGTCATGAAGCCGGCGGGGAACTCTGCCGTGCTCACGTAGAAGTTCTCCAGCTCGGTGGGGTCCTCAAATTCCTCGGGCTTCTTCGCCATGAGCGTGGACCACTCTTTGTCGAAGTCGATGAGGTTCTTGGCAACGACTTGGCGCTCTGCGGAGTAAGTGGACAGTAGGCTCTCCGGGCTGCGGCCTTCGAGGACGTGCCCGAGCTTCCAGGCGAGGTTGAAGCCGTCCTGCATGGAGACGTTCATGCCCTGCCCGGCTTTGGCGCTGTGGGTGTGGCAGGCGTCGCCGGTTATGAAAACGCGTGGCGTGCGGGTGCCGCGTTCGTCCGGCAGGACGTCGTCGAACCGGTCGGTGAGGCGGTGGCCCACTTCGTAAACGCTATGCCAGGCGACGTTGCGGACATCGAGAGTGTAGGGGTGGAGGATTTCGTTCGCCTTGGCGATGATCTGCTCGATCGTGGTGCTGCGCACGGAGCGGTTGTCATTCCGGTCCACCTCGCCGAGGTCGACGTACATGCGGAAGAGGTGGCCGCCTTCGCGCGGAATCAGCAGGATGCTGCCGCCGGTGCCCGACTGGATGGCGCATTTCGTGCGGATATCAGGGAAGTCCGTGACGGCAAGGACGTCCATGACGCCCCACGCGTGGTTGGCTTGGTCGCCGGCGAGCGTGCAGCCGATCGACTCCCGCACTTTGCTCCGGGCGCCATCCGCCCCCACGACGTACTTGGCCCGGACGATGCGCTCCCGGCCTTCGTTGGGTCCCGCGGTGTGGAGAAGGGTAACCGTGACGGGGTAGTCGCCCTCACCGCTGACCTCGAGGCCGCGGAACTCGTAGCCGTAGTCGGGAGTCATGCGGGTGGGGGAGTTCGCCATGAACTCGGCGAAGTAGTCGAGCACGCGCGCCTGGTTGACGATGAGGTGCGGGAATTCGCTGATGTCTCCTGTCGGATCGTCGAGGGCGCGGGCGGTCCGGATGATGCGCGAGGGATCCGCGGGGTCCGGCTTCCAGAACGCCATCTCGGTGATCCGGTACGCCTCGGCAATGATCCGCTCGGCGAATCCGAAGGCCTGGAAGGTCTCCACGCTCCGGGCCTGGATCCCGTCGGCCTGGCCGATCGCGAGCCTCCCAGGGCGGCGCTCCACGATCCGGGTTGTGACGCCCGGGAACTGTGACAACTGCGCGGCGGCGAGCATGCCGGCGGGTCCGCTGCCCACGATGAGCACGTCGACCTCGTTGGGAAGTTCGGCGGGCCTGTCGATGCCGACGCCGGCGGCCGCTTGGACTCGGGGGTCGCCGGACACGTAACCGTGGTGGTGGAACTGCATGGGCTTTCCTCACTTCATCGTGTGGTTGTTCAATTATAGAACTGTGAATTCTCTATATGAACCCAGAATTGGATTCATACTGTACGGCAGGGGTGACGTGGGCTACAAGGCCCTCGCAGCCTGAAAGCCGGGGGTTGACGTCCCGAAGCTCCCGGGTCATAGTTATCGTATACGATTTCGTACTCGATGAGGAGTAAATCTTGGAACAGGTCACCGACCACATCCTGGCCGCGGCCCGCAAGGTCATCGCGGTGCATATCAACTACCCCAGCCGGGCGGCCCAGCGCGGACGTACCCCCGAGCAGCCGTCATACTTCCTGAAGCCATCGACTTCCCTTGCGCTCAGTGGCTCAGCGGTAGAGCGCCCGGCCGGCTGCGAACTCCTCGGCTACGAGGGCGAGATCGCGCTGGTCATCGGCAAGCCCGCCCGCCGCGTGGGCATGGAGGACGCGTGGAGCCACGTCGAGTGGGTGACCGCCAGCAACGACCTCGGCGTCTATGACCTGCGCTACGCGGACAAGGGCTCCAACCTCCGGTCCAAAGGCGGCGACGGCTTCACCCCGGTGGGTCCCGCGCTCATCCCGGCCGCCGACGTCGACCCCTCCGGACTGCGCATCCGCTCCTGGCACAACGGCGAACTTGTCCAGGACGACACCACCGAAGACTTGCTGTTTCCCTTCGCGCGCCTCGTTGCCGATCTCTCCCAGCTCCTCACGCTCGAAACCGGCGACATCATCCTGACCGGTACCCCGGCCGGCGCCTCCGTCGCCCAGCCCGGCGACGTCGTCGAGGTTGAAGTGACCGCGGGTGGTTTCAGTAGCGGCCGCCTCACCACCGCAGTCACGGAGGGTACGACGCCGTTCGCGGACTTCGGTGCCCGGCCCAAGACCGATGACACCCAGCGGGAGGAAGCATACGGTTCCCGCGAAGCCGCGGGTTTGGCGCCGCTGGAAAAACCGGCGCCTGTCCTGAGCCCGGAGCTGAAGAAGAAACTCGAAAGCGTCGCCACCGCGACCTTGTCCAGCCAGTTGCGCAAGCGCGGGCTGAACAATGTGAGTATCGACGGGCTGCAGGCCACGCGTCCGGACCGCCGCGTGGTCGGGCTCGCCCGGACCCTGCGCTATGTCCCCAACCGCGAGGACCTGTTCGCAACCCACGGCGGAGGGTTCAACGCGCAGAAACGGGCCATCGACTCCGTCAACGAAGGCGAAATCCTGGTCATGGAGGCCCGGGGCGAAAAAGGCACGGGAACTGTCGGGGACATCCTGGCGCTGCGTGCCCAGATGCGCGGTGCCGCGGCCATCATCACCGACGGCGGCGTGCGCGACTACTCGGCGGTGGCAGGACTGGACATGCCCACCTATTTCGCCAACCCGCACCCCGCCGTGCTGGGCCGACGCCACATCCCCTGGGACACGGACATCACCATCGCTTGCGGCGGGGCCACGGTCCAGCCCGGGGACATCATCGTGGCCGACTCGGACGGCATCCTGGTGATCCCGCCGGCCATCGCCGGGGAGCTCGTGGATGAGTGCATCGAGCAGGAGAAGGAAGAATCCTTCATCTTCGAAATGGTCAAGCAGGGCAACAGCGTGGACGGTTTGTATCCGATGAACGAGCAGTGGCGTGCCCGCTACCAGGAGTGGGAAGGAACCCAAGGTGACTGAAACCGCCGTCGGGAGCAAGTCCGAGCAGGCCTATGCGGCCGTCAAGGCGCGGATCGTGGAGGGCACCTACACGCCGGGTTACCGGCTGGTGCTGGCGAAGATCGCCGAGGACCTGGGCGTGAGCGTGGTTCCGGTCCGGGAGGCGATCCGCCGCCTGGAGGCCGAGGGGCTCGTGAAGTTCGAGCGCAATGTCGGCGCCACGGTCTCCGGGATCGACCCCACGGAGTACCTGTACACGATGCAGACCCTGAGCATTATCGAGGGGGCCGCGACGGCGTTGTCCGCACCGCTTATCGATTCGGTGGCGATTGCCCGCGCCCGTGCGGTCAACGCCGAGATGCGCAACTGCCTGGAGCATTTCGATCCGGTCCGCTTCACTGCGTTGAACCAGGATTTCCACAGCGTGCTCTTTGAACACTGTCCCAATCCGCACATCCTGGACCTCGTGCACCGGGGCTGGAACCGGCTCGCCTCGATCAGGGCCTCGACGTTCCGCTTCGTCCCCGGCCGTGCGCAGGAATCCGTCAAGGAGCACGAGGCGCTGCTTCAGCTCATCGAAGGCAACGCCGACCCCGACACCATCGAACAAGCCGCGCGGCGCCACCGCTCCGCCACCCTCGACGCGTACCTCGCACAAAGCAACGCGGGGTCAGTTAGCGCCCATTAAGCGGCCCAACATAGGCCGTAAGTGACCCCGCGTTGCAACAGCAAAGGAGAAACAATGACGTTCACTGCACCGGAAACCACCACCCATTACGTCCCGAACGACCTTCCCACCCACATCCAGCACTTCATCAACGGCCAGTTCGTTGACTCGGTGTCCGGGAAGACCTTCGACGTCCTGGACCCGGTCTCCAACGGTAACTATGCCACCGCCGCGGCCGGGCAGAAGGAAGACATCGACCTTGCCGTCGCCGCCGCCCGCGAAGCTTTCGTGAACGGCCCGTGGCCGAAGATGAAGCCGCGCGAACGCGCCCGCGTCCTGAACAGGATCGCCGACGCCGTCGAAGCCCAGGAAGAGCGCCTCGCCGAGCTGGAGACCTTCGACACCGGCCTGCCGATCACCCAGGCCAAGGGCCAGGCGTTGCGTGCGGCGGAGAACTTCCGCTTCTTCGCGGACCTGATCGTGGCCCAGTTCGACGACGCCATGAAGGTACCGGGTTCGCAGATCAACTACGTAAACCGAAAGCCGATCGGCGTCGCGGGCCTCATCACGCCGTGGAACACCCCGTTCATGCTCGAGTCCTGGAAGCTTGCCCCGGCCCTGGCCACCGGCAACACCGTGGTCCTCAAGCCTGCCGAGTTCACGCCGCTCTCGGCCTCGCTCTGGGCCCAGATCTTCAAGGACGCCGGACTGCCCGACGGCGTGTTCAACCTGGTCAACGGCCTCGGCGAGGAAGCCGGCGACGCCCTCGTGAAGCACCCGGACGTGCCGCTGATCTCCTTCACCGGGGAGACCACCACGGGCCAGACGATCTTCCGTAACGCCGCCGCCAACCTCAAGGGCCTGTCCATGGAGCTGGGCGGCAAGTCGCCGTGCGTCGTGTTCGCCGACGCCGATCTGGACGCAGCGATCGACTCGGCACTGTTCGGGGTCTTCTCCCTCAACGGGGAACGCTGCACCGCCGGCTCACGCATCCTCGTCGAACGCGCCATCTACGACGAGTTCTGCGAAAAGTACGCGGCCCGCGCGAAGAACATCGTCGTCGGGGACCCGCACGACCCCAAGACCCAGGTCGGCGCCCTCGTCCACCCCGAGCACTACGCCAAGGTCGCCTCGTATGTGGAGATCGGCAAGTCCGAAGGCCGGCTGCTCGCCGGCGGTGGTCGCCCGGAAAACTTGCCCGCAGGGCTCAACAACAGCAACTACATCGCGCCCACCGTGTTCGCCGACGTCGCCCCCGACGCGCGGATCTTCCAGGAGGAAATCTTCGGTCCCGTCGTAGCGATCACCCCGTTCGAGAACGACGACGAAGCCCTCGCCTTGGCGAACAACACCAAATACGGACTGGCGGCCTACATTTGGACCCAGAACCTGACCCGAGCCCACAACTTCGCGCAGAACGTCGAGGCCGGCATGGTGTGGCTCAACAGCCACAACGTCCGGGACCTGCGCACCCCGTTCGGCGGCGTCAAGGCCTCGGGCCTGGGCCACGAAGGCGGCTACCGCTCCATCGATTTCTACACCGACCAGCAGGCTGTGCACATCACCCTCGGCACCGTCCACACTCCTAAATTCGGTGCCTAACCACCGGGCAGCCCAACTGACTCGCAGTAGTTGTCGTTATGGGGCTCCAAAACGACAACAAATGCGAGTCAGTTTGGTACCGAACACCAAAGACCCTTTCAAAGAAGAGAGAACCCCATGACCAACTTCGTCCCCACACCCCCGATTCCCACCCCTACCGTCCCGGCGCCGGATATCGTCCGTTGCGCCTACCTTGAACTCGTGGTCACGGACCTTGCCAAGTCCCGTGAGTTCTACGTGGACCTCCTGGGGCTGCACGTCACCGAGGAAGACGAAGACACCATCTACCTGCGCTCCTTCGAGGAGTTCATCCACCACAACCTCGTCCTGCGCAAGGGACCGGTGGCCGCAGCAGCCGCATTCGCATACCGGGTGAAGTCCCCGTCGGAGGTGGACGCCGCCGAGGCGTACTACCGCGAGCTCGGCTGCCGGGTGGAGCGCCGCAAGGAGGGCTTCACCAAGGGCGTCGGCGACTCAGTGCGCGTCGAGGACCCGCTGGGCTTCCCCTACGAGTTCTTCTACGACGTGGAGCACGTCGAACGGCTCACCCAGCGCTACGACCTCTACTCCGCCGGGGAACTGGTCCGCCTAGACCACTTCAACCAGGTCACCCCCGATGTCCCGCGGGGCCGGAAGTACCTCGAAGACCTCGGCTTCCGCGTCTCGGAAGACATCAAGGATTCCGACGGCGTCACGTACGCCGCGTGGATGCACCGCAAGCAGACCGTGCACGACACCGCCCTGACCGGCGGGAACGGGCCGCGCCTGCACCACATCGCGTTCTCGACGCACGAGAAGCACAACATCATCCAGATCTGCGACAAGATGGGCGCCCTGCGCATCAGTGACCGGATCGAACGCGGCCCCGGCCGGCACGGCGTCTCCAACGCCTTCTACCTGTACATCCTGGACCCGGACGGGCACCGCATCGAGATCTACACCCAGGACTACTACACCGGGGACCCGGACAACCCCACCGTCACCTGGGACGTCCACGACAACCAGCGCCGCGACTGGTGGGGCAACCCTGTGGTCCCGTCCTGGTACACCGAGGCCTCCCTCGTCCTGGACCTGGACGGCAACCCCCAGCCCGTCATCGTCCGTGAGGAAAAGAGCGAGATGGCCGTGACCGTGGGCGCCGATGGCTTCTCCTACACGCGCCAACCCGATGGCGGACCCGCCGGCGAAAAGATGGGTTTCAAGGTCGGCTCGCAGCTCTAGGCCTGCAGCCCTCAACGTATGCTGACCGCAGGATGGCCGAACGGAGTGTGGAGATGCTTGACCCGAAGACGATAGAAACCATTGCGAATGAACTGCTGGAAGCTGGCCGGAGCCGGACTCCGGTTCCGCGGTTGACTGCCCGCTACCCGGAGATGACGGTGGAGGATTCCTACGCCGTGCAGCAGTTGTGGCGTAGCCGCAACGAGGACGCCGGACGCACGCTGGTGGGCCGCAAGATTGGGCTGACGTCCAAGGCCATGCAGGCTGCCACGGGCATCACTGAACCGGACTACGGCGCCATCTTCGACGACATGGTCCTGGAAACCGGCTGCTCTGTTCCATGGGACCAGTACACGCATCCGCGGGTGGAAGTGGAACTCGCCTTCGTCCTGAAGAAGGACCTGTCCGGGCCGGGCTGCACGATCTTCGACGTCCTGAACGCCACCGATTACGTGGTTCCGGCCCTGGAGATCCTGGATTCCAGGATCGAGATGGAAGGCCGGACCATCGTGGACACCATCTCGGACAACGCGGCCATGGGTGCCATGGTGGTGGGCGGGCGCCCGGTCCGCCCGGACGCCGTCGACCTCCGTTGGGTATCGGCGATCCTGTACAAGAACCAGACCGTCGAGGAGACCGGCGTCGCCGCGGGCGTCCTGGACCACCCGGCCAACGGCGTGCACTGGCTCGTTAACAAGATCGCCCCGCACGGGGACGGGCTCAAAGCCGGGGAGATCATCCTGGCCGGCTCCTTCACCCGCCCGCTGTGGGTGTACAAAGGCGATACCGTCCACGCCGACTACGGACCCTTGGGAGTTGTCACATGCCGGTTCGAGTAGAACCAGACCGTACGTTCCGCGACGCCCTGCGGAACCAAACCGGCCCTGCCGGCCGGCCCCTCGTCGGGATGTGGGTGTGTTCCGGCAGCCCCCTGATCGCCGAACTGTGCGCCGGGGCCGGGCTGGACTGGCTCCTGATCGACGCCGAACACAGCCCCAACGGCCTCGAATCCATCCTCGCCCAGCTCCAGGCCGTCCGCGGCTACCCCGTCCAGGCCGTGGTCCGTCCGCCGGTCAACGACACCGTGCTCCTCAAGCAATACCTGGACATGGGAGTGCAGGACCTGCTCATCCCCATGGTCAACTCCGCCGCAGAAGCCAAGGCCGCCGTCGCCGCCGTCCGCTACCCGCCGCACGGGGTCCGGGGCGTCGGCTCGGCCCTGGCCCGCGCCTCGCGCTGGAACCGCATCCCTGACTACCTCGCCCGGGCCGCCGAAACCGTCAGCGTCACGGTCCAGATCGAAACCGAGACCGCCGTCGCCGCCGTGGAGGAGATCCTGGCGGTCGACGGCGTCGACGCCATCTTCCTCGGGCCCTCCGACCTCGCCGCGTCCATGGGCCTTCTCGGCGAGCAGGAACACCCGAAGGTGCGTGCCGCCGTCGAGCACTGCCTTTCCGCGGCGAAGACCGCGGGCAAGCCGGCCGGCGTGAACGCCTTCAACGAAGACACGGCGCGCGCCTATATGAACGCCGGGGCGTCGTTCGTGTTGGTCGGCGCGGATGTCGCGCTGCTGGCACGCGGCACGGAAGCCCTCGCGGACAAGTTCATCCCGGCAGCCCCCGACGGCGGAGCGCCCTCTGGCGGGACAGGTGACACGCCGTCGAGCTACTGAATTAGGTAGGTAGTCGGTACTCTTCCGGAGGTCCTTGGACGGAGCTACATTGGATATCCCGAGGCCGCTCGGGGGCGGTCGAGGAGGGGGTCGACCGCAATTTCAATGGAGCATGCCGTGGTCCCGCAACCAGATCTCAATCCTCAACAAGCCGCAGCCATCGCCGAATCGCCGGCTGCAAGGCGTCCAGGCCCCGTGGAGTACGATCTGCGGGCTGTTTACGTCCCGCAGTCCGGGCTGTTCCTGGATGATGAGGGGCGCGAATTCTTTGTCACCGCCGTGGAATTCTGGGAGCACGCGACGGTAGTCAGTCTGTGCTGGAAACGCAGGCCCATGGCAGGGCAGGGAAGTCCGCCCTTGGTTGCCACGGATGAGCACGACCGGGTGCTGGGTGTGAAGCGCATCTGGAACGTTGGTGCGCGGTCGATCCAACATTTTGAACCGATCTCTGCGTCCGCCCGCGCATTGACGGTGCTCATCACCAGGAAAACGGGAACACAGGAACTGTTTAGCTGCAGGACGCCGCCGGCAAGGAAAGAGGCAACGAAGTAAGCACTCCCAACTAACTCGCAGTTGTTGTCGTTTTGACGCCTCATAACGACAACAACTGTCAGTCAGTTGGGTTAGATGCGCCGTCTGGGCTGGCCCGTGGAAGCTAGGCGGAGCGCGCGACGCCCCTCGTTGACCTGCGGATATGCTCGGGCGTGAGGCCGGTCAGCGAGGCAAGTTCAAGGTCATCGCAAGCTTGGGTGCGGAGCGCCGTGACAATCAACGCTTCCCGCTGATTAACGATCTGGTCGCGGTGCCTTTCGGCTGCTTTGAGTTGCTCGCTTTTCGCCCTCAGGCCATCCACATGTGCGCCTCGCGGAAGCCCACTCGGGTGAAGGTCGTCATAAGCCAAACCGATAGTCCGGACGGCACGCATGTTCTCCCCGGTCACCGCGGAAATTGTGGCCAGGGCGAGCCCGTCTTCAAGGGCCTGGGCGATCATCTCGTTGCGGACAGCGGTCAATGAGCGGATGGCGCTTGTCGCTTGAGATAGGAGTTGCTTATGGGCTGCGAGGGCGTGCATGAGCTTGGCACGATCTCCTTTGCCCACGGGTTGGGGCCGGACTGGAACCTTGGCCCGGTAGGTGTACCTGCCGGTGGCTGACGTGCCCCGAAGGGACCCGGATTGGGCTGGCATTGGATCCCTTTCGGACTCTTCGCGAACTTCTGATCTATGAAATCTAGGCGGCATCCGCAGAGCCGCGGAAATACCAATACCGCGTGAACCCATAAGGAAAGTGCATGGAAGATTCCTAAATGGAGTTGAAATGTCCCTAAATGACCACAGAATGCCTATATGCATCAGGCGGTCATAAGGGTCTCTTATTGATCCACGCACATTAGGTCTTATCCACGGCGCCCGTCAGTGCCTAGTCTCGAAATTGGGGATTCGACACCCGAATCCTGGGTTTCACGATTCTGGAGAAGACAATGTCCGAGTACCTGCCGGCGTCGAGGGTCACACGCATCAAGTCCTCAGCGAGCGTTGCGGCCGCCGCCCGCGTCCGTGAACTACGAGCCGAAGGCATTCCGATCATCGACCTGACCGTCGGCGAGCCGGACTTCGACACCCCTGACCACATCAAGGCGGCCGCGATCGAAGCGATCAACGCCGGCCAGACCAAATACACCTCGGTGACCGGAACGCCTGAGCTGCAGACCGCTATCCTCCGCCGGGTTGAAGGCCACACCGGCGTGCACTACGAAGCGAACCAGCTGACCATCGGCGGCGGAGCCAAGCAAGTCATCTACGTCGCGCTCATGGCCTCGCTCAACGAGGGCGACGAGGTCATCGTCCCGGCACCGTACTGGGTCTCATACCCGGACATGGTCCTCGCCAACGACGGCACGCCCGTGATCGTCGCTTGCGGAGAAGACACCGGCTTCAAGCTCACCCCGGCCGCACTCCGCGAAGCCATCACACCGAAGACCAAGTGGCTTATCCTCAACGCTCCGTCCAACCCGACGGGGGCCGTGTACTCACGCGAAGAACTGCGGGCACTTGGTGACGTGCTTGAGGAATTCCCGCACGTCTACATCCTCACCGACGAAATCTACGACGAAATCCACTTCGGCGACGGGCGGGTAACGAGCCTCGTTACGGCGGTTCCTTCCCTGCGTGACCGCATCCTGCTGGTCAACGGTGTCTCCAAGGCGTACGCCATGACCGGTTGGCGCCTTGGCTACGGCGTAGGCCCGGCGCCTTTGATCGCTGCTATGAACAAGCTGCAGTCGCAGACGTCGTCCTGCCCGTCGTCGGTCAGCCAGGCGGCCGCGGCAGCCGCGCTGAACGGTGACCAATCGTTCGTCCGGGACAGCGTGGAGGTGTACCGCAAGCGCCGGGACGTCGCCGTCGAAGGCCTCAACGCCATTGACGGACTGTCCGTCGCCCCTGCCGAAGGCGCCTTCTACGCCTACGTGAACTGCAGCGGTGTCATCGGCAAGACCGCCCCGGACGGCACCGTCATCGAAAACGACCAGGACTTCACGCTGTACCTCCTCAACGCGGCCGCGGTTGCCGTCATCCAGGGCTCGGCCTATGGGCTTGGCCCGTACTTCCGGATCTCCTTCGCCACATCGCTGGAGACCATCAACGCCGGCGTGGACTCAATCCGCAAGGCAGTCAGCGCCCTCAACTAAGCCCTACGGGCACCCCAGCAGCCAGCCAAGAGAAAGATTCAGGAAATGATCCACGTTAAGACCAAATTCCAGAGGCCGGACGCCGACGTCGTCAGCCGCCTTGCGGCGTTCTCCTCCGCGACCATCCACGAAGCCCAAGGCCGCCGGGGCGCCTTGAGCTCCAAGATCAAGCCGATCGACCGCTCCATGTCCTTCTGTGGGCCGGCCGTGACGGTGGCTTGTGCCCCGCAGGACAACCTCATGCTCCAGGTCGCCATCCACTACGCCCAGGCCGGCGATGTCGTCTTGGTCGGTGCCCAGGAATTTTCCGACGCCGGAACCTTCGGCGACGTCCTGGGCAATGCCATGAAAGCCAAGGGCATCGCGGCGATGGTGACGGATTCCGGCGTGCGGGACACCCAGGACCTCATCGAACTCGGCCTCCCGGTGTTCTCGGGCAGCGTGTGTATCAAGGGAACGGTCAAGGAAACCCTTGGGCCGATCAACCACCCGCTCGTCTTCGGCGATGAGATCATCTACCCCGGCGACATCCTCCGCGGTGACGCTGACGGCGTCGTGGTGGTCCGCCGTGAAGAAGCTGAAGAGGTCATTGCGCTCTCCCAGGCCCGGGACGACGCCGAACGCGAGCTCATCAAGGCCTACCACGCCGGAGGCACCACCATCGAGTTGTGCGGGCTAACGGAGAAGCTGAAGGCCAAGGGGCTCCTGGTCGAAGACTGATTGTGTTGCTCTAAGGCCGGTCACCGAATGCGGTGGCCGGCCTTTTGCGCGCCTTGCCCGAGGCACGTTTCCGCGCACGACGAAGGCGCCTTGCCTGGGGCAAGGCGCCTTGAGTGGTGCGATGGAGCGGGAAGCCGACGACGGCGGGCTGCCGGGGCAGCGGTACGGCGTGGTTAGCCGAGTCAGTCCAGCCCAGGGTGTCCTGGCCGTGCGTCGACCAGGTACCACTCGATGCTGTGTCCAGCGTGGGCCGGCATGAGGCTTCCTTCGAAGACGAAGAGGGGTTCGCCCAGCCCGCCTACTGGACGCCAGAAACCGTTCCTTGGGCAGTGGAATCCGGTCCGTGCACTGATCGCTCCGAGGGTTGGATTCGAAGCCCACCGGGTCTGGCTGATCTTTTTCACCGCTGTTCCTTTGATTGGGTTCACGGAGTCCGCGAACCGCTTTCGAATTACTTGCTAATTCGATAGTAGGAAATAAAAACGTCGGTGAATAAGACCAAAGATGTCTGTCCGGATAAGGCAATGTTATGGATCGATCACGCTTCGGCTGGATCGGCCGCGTACTTGCTGATCAATTGTTGCTGGAGCATCTCCTTGACCAGGATGAGCACGGCAGAGGCTGCCTCGGACAGCGGCTCATGGTCAGGGGTGCACAGGGCAATCTTGCTCTGCAGGGCCGGTTCGACGATCCGCAGGACCTTGAAGTTCTCATCAGGGAAGAGCGCATCAGCGGCCGATTTCGGCAGCACGGTTGCCCCGAGGTTTGCGCGGATGAGTCGAACCAGTGACGGAACCGATTCCACTTCCCCAACAAGGCGCAGGGGCAACCCGTGGTCAGCCAGTCCCTTCTCGATGATCTGGCGCAGGGTGTGGTTTTTTTCGGGGAGGAACAGCCCAAGGCTGCTGGCTTCTTCGAGGGTGACCGTTGTTCGACCCTGGGCCACATCGACGTCCTCATGGGTCACCAGGTGCAGGTCTTCCACAATCATGGTGGTGAACTGCACTCCACGGATCTTCCCCGGCTCGTAGATCAGGGCCATGTCGAGGCGGCCGTTCTTGATTGCCTCGCTCAGCACGCCGCCGAAGATCTCCGTCAGGTGCACCACAATGTCCGGGTAACGCCGGCCAACCTCGCGGATGATCTGCGGCGTGAGGCTCGAGGCCATGCTGTACGGTGCGATGGCGATGGACACCCTGCCCGACGGTGCGGCCCCGGACGCCGCTACGTCCAGCCGGGCTTGTTCCACGAGCCGCAGGATGGTCTGGGCGTGGCGATAGAGGGTGTGTCCCGCGGCGGTTGGCTCGACTCCCTGCTTACTGCGGATCAGCAGGCGCTGCTTCAAGTCGCTTTCCAACGCCGACACCTGCTGGCTGAGGGCGGGTTGGGCAACGTGGAGCGCTGCGGCGGCCTTGGTGATGCTCCCCGAATCGACGATCTTTACAAAATACGAGAGCTTCCGCGTATCCATGGGTCTGCCTTCCTCCAGGTCCTCATTGGGGCCTGGATGCCATAAGGAAATTCTATGTAGGGACACACAATCCGTCTTTGTGTGACCTGTCTCTCAGCGACTAATTTGAGATCCACATCCCCATGGTGGCGTTTCCCAACCATTTACTGACAGTTCGTTGACTCCCCATCAACCAAATTGTCCCGATACCCAAATATAGACGCATTTGACGACCCGCCGTCGTCGACCTCCAACAAGGAGGACGACGACGGCGGTCCGGCGCCACGCGGTCCCTGCCGGCGGCATGTGTGCCCTAGGTCATAACCGGGAGCTATCCCGTGATAGCGAATAGGTCTTTGTGCCCGAAGTTCGTGGGTGCGAGACTTCTATCACCAAAGAATTACCGACAGTTCGCCGGATTGAAGAATTTTAGCTAAACACTTTCAATCGAAAAGGCGACTGATTTTACCGGATATTCCTGCCGTTCGTATGGAATTACCGGACCCCGATGCAGAACCACGGAAAGAGAACCACGTGAACCCGATAATTGATCTTGTAGCGGATCTTGGAGAGGGATTCGGTGCCTACACCATGGGCAGCGACACCGATCTTCTGGAGATCGTTTCAAGCGCCAATATCGCTTGCGGGTTCCACGCCGGCGATCCCGACATCATGGACGCGACCGTTGCTGAATGCGTTCGCCGCGGGGTGGGTATTGGAGCCCACCCGAGCTTCCCGGACCTGCGTGGTTTCGGCCGCAGGGACATGGGCCTCACTGCCAACGAGGTGCGCGCGGATGTGCTGTACCAGTTGGGGGCCCTGAACGGCTTCGCGGCCTTCCACGGAACCAAGGTGACCCACATTGCGCCGCACGGCCGGCTGGGAAATCTCGTCGCCGTCCGAGCGGACTACGCTGAGGCCGTAGCCGAGGCCGCCGCCCGCGTGGACAACGAACTCATCGTGGTCGCCCAGGAGGGCGAGTTGGCCAAGGCGGCACGTTCCGCCGGCCTGGATGTAGCCATTGTCGGCATCGTCGATCGTGCCTACCAGGAAGACGGAACCCTGGTCCCGCGCAGCCAGCCCGGCGCCGTACTGCACGATCCCTCGGCCATTGTCGAGCGAACCGTCCGCATGGTGTGCGAGGGCAAGATCCGGTGCGCCAATGGCACTGACATCGACATCTCCACGGACACCGTCCTGCTTCACGGAGACAACCCCGGCGCCGTCGAGCTCGCCCGGCTCGTTCGCTCGGAGCTCATTTCGGCCGGGGTCCGTATCGCCCCGTTGACCGAAGTCATGGATGCCAAGAGGAAGGCGGCCTGACATGTCCGTTCACACTGCGGCTCCCACCGAGATCTACGAATCCGGAGACTCCGCATTGCGCGTTGTCGCCCTCGCTGAAGCAAGCGAGGACAACTGGCTCACGGTCCACCGTCTTGCCGACTGGCTGGAGAGCTGTGGCGCCGAGGGCCTTCATGGCGCGGTACCCACCTACGATTCCGTGCTGGTGGAATTCGACTCCGTCCTGGTGTCTGCCCGCCAGGTGCGCGCGTTCGTGAAGCTGGGACTCCTTGAAATGGGCCGGTCAGCAGGCACCGCAGCAGCACCCCGTGAATTTGACGTCCCGGTGGTTTACGGCGGCGAATACGGTCCCGACCTGGAGAAAGTAGCCGAGCAACAGGGCATCTCCATTGGGGAAGTCATCCGCCTCCACACGGAGAAGACCTACACCGTTCGCTGCCTGGGTGCGCCGGCCGGCTCGCCCATGATGGACGGCCCCGCGTTCCCCAAGCCCGTGCCGCGCCTCAAGGATCCCCGGCTCAGCGTCCCGGCAGGGGCAGTGGCAGTGGCAGGCCGCCAGGCCGTCATCGCACCCGCTGTGGCACCCGGTGGCTGGTGCGTCATCGGCCAAACCCCGTTGACCGTCCTGAACATTCGTCGCGAACCACTGGTCCCCTACAAGCCCGGAGATATTCTCCGGTTCCGGCGGATCGAAGCCGGAGATTTCGACTCATACCTCGGCATGGAACTGGAAGCAAGGCCATGAACGGGCACATCCTCATCCAGCAACCGGGTAACTCCGTGGTCACAGACCTTGGCCGTTTCCGGGGACCGCGTTTTGGACTGCCGGTCAACGGCGCCTTGGACCAGTACTCAGCCCGGGCCGCCAACATCCTGGCCGGCAACCTCGACAATGACCCGCTGGTGGAGATCACGGCCCTCGACTTCAGGATGAAGGCGCAGTCCGACATCCTGATCGCCGTCACGGGGGCACCCCTGATACTCACCGTCGGAGGGCGTCCGAGCAGCCAGTGGGAACCGGTTTCGGTCCGTGCGGGCGAGACGGTAGCCATCCGGGGAATCAACCGGGGCCTCCGTGCCTACCTGGCCATCCACGGCTCCGTGGAGGCGCCGATGCTGCTGGGTAGTTGTGCTCCGGACACCGTTGTGGGCTTCGGCCTGCAGCTCAAGGAGGGAACCACACTCCTCACCCGCCGCAGCGTGCGCCCGGTTCGCCAACCGTACTTCGACCTTCCGCTCTTCCGGCTTGGTCTTGAACGGCCGGACATGGGGCAGGAACTGATGGTCGATGTGACCGACGGTCCGGATGTCGCCGAGTTTGGCGATTCCGCCGAGTTGCTCTTCACCTCGGAGTACGCCGTGAGTGGCCGGAGCAATCACATCGGCCTGAGGCTAGGCGGCGAACTTCCGGAAAGAACCGCGAGTGGCGAAGTGCTTTCACGCGGGGTCCCGGTGGGCGCCGTTGAGGTTCCTTCGCGGGAAGAACTGCTGGTACTGCATCGGGGACGCGGCGTCACGGCCGGATATCCGGTCCTCGCAGTGGTCACCAGTAATGGCCTGGACGTCCTTGCCCAAGCCCGCCCGGGCGACAAGGTCCGCTTCAGGAAAACAACAGTGGTGGAGGCAACTTCAGGCCACCGGCGCTCGCGGGCGCAGCTTGAAACCCTCCGCGAATCCGTCAACACAGTCTTCGGACTACTTGGCATTGGATGCCGACCCCAGTGGCAGGACCTCCCGGTTGCGGCATGCAGCTAAAAACCCGTCGTCAAAACCAAGAGGCGTTGCTACGCTCAACATCAAGAAGGAAATGTCATGACCGCTAACACCAACGCTGCGCAAGTGCAGCATGAACGGCTCACAGGCCGTCAAACGCGCAAGGTTGTCACCGCAGGCTGCGTTGGCATCTTCGTGGAACTCTATGACAACGGCATCTTCGCCTTCATGGCCGGAACACTTGCCCTGGTGTTCCTTGCCCCGGGCAACCCGGACAACGCCCTGCTGTTCGTGTTCGCCGGCTACGCAGTCTCGTTCTTCGTCCGGCCCCTTGGCGCAGTTGTTTGTGGCTACTTGGGCGACCGGATCGGCAGGCAAAAGCTACTGGTCTTCGTCATTCTGCTGATCAGTGTTGCCACGGCAGGTATCGGAATCCTGCCCACCTACGCGGCTATCGGCATCGCGGCGCCGATACTGCTGGTCCTCCTGCGGCTCCTGCAGGGTTTCTCGGTCGGCGGCGAGGCCGCCGGCGCCATGACCTTCCTCGCTGAACACGCCCCTGAAGGCAAGCGCGGCATCATCACCTCCTACGCACAGATCGCTTCTTTCGCAGCACTGCTCACCGGTACCCTTGTCGCGTTCTCCATGTCCCCGTGGCTCACCCAGTCGGCGATCGACGGCGGCGGCTTCGGCGCTTTCGCATGGCGCATTCCGTTCCTGGTCGCCATCCCCATGGGCGTCATCGGTTGGTACATTCGCAAGGCCATCGCGGACACCCCCAACTTCACAAAGCTCAAGGAAGAAGGCGGCCTGTCCAAGAACCCGCTCAAGGAAGCCTTCCAGTCAGCTGAGCACCGCCGGGCCATGGTTCTGGCCCTCTTCATCCCGCTCATGAACGGTTCCGGCTACTACGTCCTGTTCTCCTACATGCCTACGTTCCTCAAGGGCAAGCAGCTCAACTTCACCATCGGCGAGGCACTGTTCATCACCGCCTGCAGCCTGGTTGTCATCTGCATCGCCATTCCTTTCATGGGTGCCCTGTCCGACCGCATCGGCCGCAAGAAGGTCATCGCCGGCTCTGCCATCGCCATGACTATCCTGGGCATCCCGTCCTACGCCCTCATCGCAACGGGAAACATGGGTCTGGCTATCCTTGGCGCCTCGATCATGGCCATCGTCTTCGCCGGCCACACGGCCGTCATCCACATCCTGATCGTTGAACTCTTCCCCACCCGGGTCCGGTACTCCGCTTACGGCCTCGGCTACAACATCTCCTCCGCGCTCTTCGGCGGAACGGCCCCGTTGTTGATGACCTGGCTCATCAGCAGCACCGGCAACATCTACATGCCCGCCTTCTACGCAGTCATCACGGCACTTGGCACGCTTGCGGCCGTGAGCACGGTCAAGGACCGGGCCCACGAACCCCTGCGCGACGCTTAGGCGCCGCTGACCTCCGGCACGCTTCGTGCCTTCCATTTCCACTCTTTGGAGAACCGATGTCTTTTTCCGACTACAACACCGCCCTCGTCACCGGAGCGTCAACCGGTATGGGCGCCGCGATCACGGAGCGCCTGGCCAAAAGAGGCCTGACCGTTCACGCCGTGGCGCGCAACGAGGAACGCCTCAGCGAACTGGCCGATCGTACGGGTGCTATCCCGCACGTAGTTGACCTGACCGACACAGCGGCGCTGACCGCCGTCGTGAGCGAACTGAAGGTCGACGTCCTGGTCAACTGCGCCGGAGTTTCCAGGCCAGGCAACCTCCTGGACTCGTCCGAGCAGGACATCGATGAGCTCATCGACGTCAACCTTCGCGGCCTGCTTCAGCTCACGCGGCTGGTCCTGCCGGGCATGGTGGAGCGCGATCTCGGCCACATCATCAACATCAGCTCGATCGCAGGCGTGTACAACTTCTACGGCCACACGGTCTACCACGCCACGAAGGCAGCCGTGCACCAGATCTCCCGCCAGCTGAGGAACGACACGGTCGGCAAGCGTATCCGCGTGACCGAGATCTGCCCCGGCAGGGTGGAAACCGAGATCTTCGGCCGGAACATGGGCGGCACGCCTGAAGCCATGGAAGAAGCGTGGAAGACCTACTACGAAGGCTACGAGTCGCTGACCACTGACGACATCGTCAACGCCCTCGACTACGCCATCGAAACCCCGCGCCACGTCAATGTGGGCATGCTGGAACTCATGCCGACGTTCCAGGTCCCCGGAGGTCTGACCTTCGACAGGCGCTGATCGCAGCAAGCTGGCGGCCGCGAACTTCGCGGCCGCCAGCACCCGTCTCCGGGGGAAAGCTTTAGGGGGCCTGCCGCTTTAGGAGGGGCCCGACGTCGGGCGCTCAGTCCTCGTGGAGCGCTTGGGTCAAGTGGTGCGTGGGGATGCGGTCACGGTCATAGGTGATTTCCGTGTAGCCGTGCGGTTCCGGCCGGCCGTCGTGCCCGAGGTTGACGAACACGATTTCCTCGATGGTCAGAATGCTGTCGCGGGTGATCATGTTGCGCACCTCCGCGCGCATGGTCAGTGACGTCCGGCCGAAGCGGACTGCGGTCAGGCCCATCTCCACTAGATCGCCCTGGACGGCTGAGCTGACGAAGTTGATTTCGGAGATGTACTTGGTGACGGCGCGGCCATTGCCAAGTTGGAGGATGGCGTAGATTGCCGCTTCCTCGTCGATCCATTTCAGCAGGCTTCCACCGAACAGCGTGCCGTTGGCATTGAGGTCCTCCGGACGTATCCATTTGCGGGTCCGGAACGTGATGTCAGCCTTTTCCATAATGCGAGATTAGCCGAGGCCGCCCGCCCGCGTCTCCTGCGGCGTGCCATGCTCGGCGCGACTCCGTAACATGGATACGGTGCACCCGGTTCAGGGCACAACACGACACGCCGATTCGCGCACCATATGCGGCACGCCGGGAACGCGCTGGAGGAACACCATGAAGATCGAAAAAACCCACCGTAGCGCTGGGCTCGGCGCCCGGCCTTCCGACATGGACCACTGACCATGCCGCCGTTGGACGCAGTGCTGGGCGCGTGGTCGATGAACTGGCCCGCCCTTGTCATTCTTGTTGCCGCAGTCGCCCTCTATGCAAAGGGCCTGATTGCCGCCAAGCGCCGGGATATCCGCTGGCCTTTGTGGAATTCGTTCGCCTTCTTCGTCCTTGGCCTGGGCAGTTTCGCCGCCCTGAGCTTTGGATTCCCGGGAACCTACAGCCACGATCTGCGGTGGGCGTTCACCCTCAAGGTGACGTCCTATCTGTTTGTGGTCCCGCTGTTGATTGGCTTGGGCAAGCCACTAACCCTTGCACGGCAGACCCTTGGGCCCGTGGGAGCTGCAAGGGTGGAAGCAGTCCTCGGGCACCGGCTCGTGAGGATGCTGAGCAACACGCTCGTGGCTGCACTGCTGGGGCTCGCCATGTTCACGCTGTTCCTGACCCCGTTCTTCTACGTGCTCCGGACCAGTCCGGCCTCCGACGTCATCCTGACTTTGCTGGTACCGGTCATGGGACTCCTCATGACCGTACCGATCATGGAAGACGGCGCTGGGCGCACCTCGTCGCTCATTGTGGTCGAGTTCATTTTTGTATTTATCGAGCTTCTTGCTGACGCGGTGCCTGGGGTCCTGATGCGACTGAGCCCGGGAATTCTCGACGGCGCCACGTCGGTATTGGGCAATCAGCCAGCCTGGTTCCCCTCGCCACTGCGCGACCAGCAACTAGCGGGAGACCTGATGTGGTTCCTCGCAGAGATCGTGGATCTTCCCCTCATCATCCTGATGTTCGTCCGGTTTTCCCGCAGCGACAAGCACGAGGCCAAGAGCTTCGACGACTTGAGCGATGAAGAAATCGAAGCCCTGAACCGGGCCCATCTAGGGCAGGGCGGACGCAGCCTGGAGTGATCCGGCGTGGCCGGTGGGGCAGCCTGTCCTTACGCCATCGCCGTGTGCGAGGCGCTGTGTGAATCGATCGGCTTGGCGTAGCACTGCGAGTGGCTGACGCCAATGTAGGGGCCGAAATTGGGCACTGCGGCGAAGCCCGCGCTCTCGTAGAAGCTGCGGCCGTCCGATTGGGCCGAACCGGCTTCCGCTGTGATCATGCTGAACCCGTGGGCATGTGCCTGCGCTTCCAGCGCCGCAAGGATGGAGCTGGCCACTCCTGAGCCCCTCGCGTAGGGGACGACGTATAGACGCTTGATTTCCGCCGTTTCGGCATCCAGAATCCTTAGCCCTCCGCAACCCAGGGGCTGGCCGGAGCACTTTTCGTAGGCAACGACGAAAACAGCAGTATCCGCTTCCGATGGTGCGGGTCCGGGCTCGTGGTCCGAGTTGCCGAAACGTGCGTCCAATTCAGCCTGCTGAGCCGCGCGGAGGTCTGCACCCACCGGGTTAGCCCAGGTGACCTGTCTGATGTTTAGCCGCGGATTGGTCTGCATCGGAACCTCTTTCGCCGGAGGGGGTTATGCCTATCAAGCCTAAGAAGCGGGGGTTACCGCGGTGTTTCCTACGCGTAAGCGTCCGGAGAAATACCGGTGCATTGGCGTTCGTCTCAAGCAGCCGTCATTCGACGGCGTCGCCGGTGGGATCTTCGACCGTCCGGTCGGCCAAGCCAAGTCCGCCTACCGGGGTCTGGTCCCAGTGGAGCAGGCGCCAGCCGATCTCCGCGTCGCCCTCGAGCACCACGATTCCGGTGTTCTGCAGCTGGTGGGTGGCGGCGAACTCCCGGCCAACATTCGCGGCACGGCGACCTGCCCAGCAGCGGATGGCTGCGCCGTGGCTGACCACGACGGCGGTTTCGTCGCCTGACGCTGCCACCTTGGCAATGGCAGCGTCGTAGCGGGCGAAGAACTCGTGGCCATCACCCGCTCCCGGCATGCGGAGGTCGAGTTCACCGTCGGTCCAGGCGAAAACGGTGCTCATGTACCGGTGGTGCGATTCGTGGTCGGTGAGCTTCTCCAAGGCCCCGGCCTCAATCTCCTGCAGGCCGTGCAACACGGTGGCCTCGAGCCCTAGGGCTTTTGCAAGCGGGGCGGCCGTCAGTTGGGTGCGAACCAGCGTGGACGCATAGATCGCCGTGATGTCCTCGTTGGCGAGGGACTCCGGGAGCGCAGCGGCCTGACGTTCGCCGAGTTCAGTCAGTCCCGGACCGGGAAACGCCGTGTCCAATTGCCCCAGGACGTTTCCGGGGGTCTGCCCGTGGCGGATAAGCAAGAGCCTCATGCTGACACAGTTCCTTACATCGATTCGGAAACGCCGGGTCCGCAGCGCCGCGTTCTACTTCAGGTGGTCCACCAACTGGTCCGCGATACCGGTGTACTTGCCCGGAGTAAGTGCCAGGAGGCGTGCCTCGGCTTCGGAAGACAATCCCAGGCTCGAGACGAACTCCTGCATGCGGACGGCATCGACGCGCTGACCGCGGGTGAGATCCTTGAGTCGCTCGTAGGGGTTCTCCATGCCTTCGACGCCAGCGATGGCCTCGGCGCGCATGACCATCTGGATCGCCTCGCCCAGGACTTCCCAGTTGGTGTCGAGGTCGGCGGCCAGTACCTCCTCGGCAACGTCAAGGGCCTTCAGGCCCTTGGCAACATTCGAGATTGCAAGGAGCGAGTGCCCGAATGCGACGCCGATGTTGCGTTGCGAGGAAGAGTCGGTGAGGTCTCGCTGCCAGCGGGAGGTAACGAGCGTGGCGCCCAGGGTGTCCAACAGCCCGTTGGAAATCTCCAGGTTGGCCTCGGCGTTTTCGAAGCGGATCGGGTTGACCTTGTGCGGCATGGTGGAGGAGCCGGTGGCGCCGGCAACCGGGATCTGGCGGAAGTAGCCAATCGAGATGTAACTCCAGATGTCCGTGCAGACGTTGTGCAGAATGCGGTTGAAGCGGGCGACGTCGGCATAGAGCTCGGCCTGCCAGTCGTGGCTCTCGATCTGGGTGGTCAACGGGTTCCACGTCAGTCCCAGGCCTTCAACGAAGGACTGGGCTACGGCCTCCCAGTCGGCACCGGGAACGGATGCGACATGTGCGGCATACGTGCCGGTAGCGCCGTTGATCTTGCCCAGGTACTGGGTCTTGGAAACGCGGTCCAGCTGGCGGCTCAGGCGGTGCGTGATGACTGCCAGTTCCTTGCCAAGAGTGGTGGGAGTGGCCGGCTGGCCGTGCGTGCGGGAAAGCATCGGGACGGCGCGGTTCTCCTCGGCCATCGCTTCGATCTGCTTCACCAAGGCACGCGCTGCAGGGAGCCAGACATCTTCCACGGCACCCTTGACGCCCAAGGCGTAGGAAAGGTTGTTGATGTCTTCCGATGTGCAGCCGAAGTGCACCATGGCGGTCAGGTTCTCGATACCGATCGCGGGGAGGCGGCGGCCGATGTAGTACTCAACGGCCTTGACGTCGTGGACCGTGACGGCTTCGATTTCAGCGAGTTCGGTGACCGAAGCGGCGTCGAACTCGGTGACGATGGCGCGCAGCTTCTCCTGCTGTTCGCTGGTCAGTGGGCCGGCGCCAGGAAGCACGTTGTTGCTGGTCAGGTGGATGAGCCACTCGACTTCGACGGCCACGCGGTCGCGGTTGAGGGCGGCTTCTGACAGGTAGTCGACCAGGGGAGCGACGGCGGACTGGTACCGGCCGTCCAGCGGGCCCAGGGCGATCGGCTCCGGCGACGCGGCGAGAGCCAGGCGTCCAGAGGGCGTACGGGGAACAGCGGCGGCGACGGTTTCAGGCATGAGGCAATTCTTTCATGAACTCGGCTCGCGCCATTAAGCCGGACTTCACTATGTGCATAACATCGCGGCATCCTCTTCCCGGCCGCATTTCCGGCAGGTTATCCACATAGCCGATCACGGCGGTTCCGCATCACCGGAGCACGACGTAGCGTCGCTGCCACAACATCAATGGACACGGAGGAGGACAACGTCATGAGCGGCATTCTTATGGCGGCCGGAGGCGCGGACCTGGATTCGCTGCAATGTATTTCGCAAGGCGCGGAGATCCAGAAGCTCGGATGGCGGATGAGCGTCTGCGCTGACCAAGCCGACGCCGTCCTTGCCAGGCTGGCGCAGTTGCAACTGGAGCAATGGGAGTCGCCGGCCGGCCGCGCCTACCGGACCACGCTGGCCTTGCAGGCCGCCTCCCTTCGAAGGGGGCGTGATGCCTTGCGTGAGGCCGCTGCAGTGACCCTCCGCCATGCCCAGAATGTGGCGACGAAACTCCACCCTGGCTTCTGATGGCCGAGGTCGCTCCTGTCGGGGCGGGCGGAACTCCCCACCCTCGAACACCCGAGCCGGATGGCACATTGCGGATACGCGGCGGAGTCGGCGGAATCCGCTTTCAATTCGAAGAGCTGCTTGCTGGCGCTGCCGCGATGGACGGTCTGGTGCTTCAGCTGCAGGCAATTGAAGTCGAGGCTGAAGCTGTGCGGGTGGCTCTCTTCCCGCATCAGGCCTCGTCCTACACGGGTGGAAGCAACGCCATCATTGCCGTCGGTGAGAGCGGCCGGGACATTGGACGGGTCCGCGAACAGCTTCAGCGGATCGGCAACGATGTGAGGGCAAGCCATCGTGAATACGAGTTTGCCGAATCACACGCGGCGATCAGGCTTCGGATGGGCATGGGAATGCCAGTCCTTGCGACTGGTCCGAATCCCCTGGACCTTGGCCAGAGGGGCGCCACGGAAGGAGCCGTCCGGGATCTGACCCGGATGTTGGCGCTGATGATGGGGCTACCCCCGGCAGCGGCGAACCTTTCAGGGGCGACGGTCGGGCCTACTGATGTCGGTGCCGTCCTGCGAGCGATCGTGGCGGTCCCCGGATTGGCTTTCCTCAGGCCCCGTCCTGTTTCGGTCAGCCGGGGAGAGATCGCCACCAAGAGCGTTGACCTGTCGGCAGCAGGAATGCTCAGGGAACTGGATCACGTCGTTGCCACTTCAGATGCCGAAATAGAAGTGGTGCAGGTAGATCGGGACGGAGCGCGGGCGTGGGTGGTCTTGATTCCGGGCACCCAGCCGGGCAATCCGCCAGGAGGCAGCAATCCTTTGGATGAAGCCGGGATTGCCGAAGCGCTGGGTTACAACTCGATGGAAACCAGCAAGGCCATCCGTCAGGCGTTGCTTGAGGCAGGTGCCGCGGCCGGCGAGGCGGTGGTGGCAGTCGGCCACAGCCAAGGCGGAATCCATGCCATGAACTTGAGCAAGGACAAGGCGTTCCTCGCGGAGTATGACCTCAAGTTTGTTGTGACAGCTGGATCACCCGTCGGCGGGATCACCCCGCAGGCCGGCATCGGGAGCCTGCACTTGGAACACGAACAGGATTGGGTTCCCGGTGCGGAAGGCAAAGCGAATCCGGACACCAAGGACAGGGTCACGGTGACCATGACTAACCCGGTGATCCTGGAACCCGGCGAAGACCCGGGAATCGGGCCGGCGCATAAGCTCTCACGCTATGAGGAAGGGGCGAGGCTGGTGCAGCTCAGTTCCGATCCTTCACTAGCCGCTTCCACAGCCACCCTGGGCGGGATCCTGGGCGCTGGAGGAGCGGTCAAGGTGAGTCGCTTCAAGCTGAACCGCGAAGCACCCCCGGCGCCGCCGGGAGGGAGGTGACAATAAGCGTTCGAACATGCTGGTGGGATGCCTGCTACCGCCTGCCAACGCTCCTTACCGCCTACCACCTGGAATCCAGCTGGCCACCATGGAGATCAGGCTGATGATGATCGCGGCGAGAACTGCGGTCCAGAAGAAACGGTCGATGGTGAGGTGTACCGGCGTGTAGCTGCTGAGCCATGCTGTCAGGGACAACATGGCCGCGTTGATGACAATCGTGAACAGGCCGAGAGTGAGGATCGTGATCGGAAGGGAGAGTAGCTTGACCAAAGGCCGGACAAAGGCATTGACGATGCCAAAAATGAGTCCTATGAAGAGATAGGCAAGAATCACGCCCAACGTGTCGCCGCCTTGAGTCACGCCCGCGTTGCCTACTGCGTTGGTGGTTGCCGAAGTGGAGATATCCATCCCAGGCAGAATCCAGCTGGCAACCCAGAGGGCCAGCCCGTTGATCAGGACGCGCACAATGAATGAACCCATACGCCCATGCTTTCACATGCGCCGGTTTTCACGTGCACAGGCCGGAGGGCTTCCAGCACGGCCCGAAGCCCTGCAAGTAGGCTGGTGCCATGAATTCTTCTGACAACGCACCGGAGGGCGTGCGTCCCCGCCCGGTTGTGGACAGGCTCCCCAAATATGCTGCAGGGAAGCCTCCCGTAGCAATAGAGGGCCTGACCAGTTACAAACTGTCGTCCAATGAAAACCCGCTACCCCCGATTCCCGCGGTGCTGCAGGCAATCGCTGATCAGTCGGACATCAACCGATACCCGGACCCCTTGTCCACCAAGCTGCGCACGGCGCTCGCCGACTTCCTGGGAATCCCCGCTGACGACGTCGTCACCGGAGCCGGAAGCCTCGGTGCCCTGAACCAGATCCTTGCCACCTTCGCCGGCCAAAACCACGACGGCAAGGCCGATGAGGTTATCTATGCCTGGCGCTCGTTCGAGGCCTACCCGATCTGCGTGGGGCTGGCCGGGGCCGACAGCGTCCAGATCCCGTTGCTTTCCGACGGGCGCCACGATCTCGAGGCGATGGCGGCCGCCGTCACCGTCCGCACCAAGGTGATTTTGCTTTGCACGCCGAACAACCCCACGGGTCCCATCCTCACCGCCGAGGAAACCGAGCGGTTCATTCAGTCAGTGCCGGCGGGCGTCGTCGTTGTTATCGATGAGGCCTACCAGGAGTTCGTCAGGAACGAGAACGCCGTTGACGGCATCAAGCTGTACCGCAAGTACCCCAATGTCGTGGTCCTCCGCACGTTTTCCAAGGCTCACGGCCTGGCGGGGCTGCGCGTTGGATACAGCGTTTCCGGTCCGGACCTCACCCAGCACCTGCGCGTCACTGCCACACCGTTCGCCGTCTCGCAGATTGCCGAACGTGCCGCTATTACTTCGTTGGAGAATTTCGACCAGGTTGTGGAGAGGGTACAAAGCCTGGTTGACGAGCGGGACCGGGTTACCGCAGGACTCCGGGAGCTGGGATGGTTCGTGCCCGAGGCCCAAGGCAACTTCGTGTGGCTGAATCTTGGGGAGAATAGCGCCGAATTTGCCGGACTAGCAGGCGAGCGGGCGTTGTCCGTACGGGCCTTCGGCAACGAAGGCGTCCGGGTCAGCATCGGAGAAGTCGAGGCCAATACCCGATTCCTGGAACTCTGTGCGTCCTATACAAAAGCGCCGCAACCTTCCTAGCGGTTAACAAATGCCCCTGCGTCCCTTACTGCGGATAAAGTAAGGGACGAAAGCCAAGATATGCCGATTCCGGAATGCATTCCGAAATCGGCATATATCAGCGAATATTGCTCAGCATCGGGCTGCGGCAGGCAAGGAGACGGAATGGGCGCAACTGAATTGCCCACCCCCGGGATCAACGGAACAGGACTGGGTCAGCAGTCTCCTGCGGGAGGCGCTTCAGGCGATCCCGCTGCCGAGATGATCCAGCTGCTGGGGCCGGACGGCAAGCTAGGGACAGATCCCGTCTTCTCGGACTACGCCAAGCGCCTTGATCCTGAGCAGCTCCGGGGCTTCTACGCCGACATGGCCAAGGTCCGCCGCTTCGACCAGGAGGCCACAGCCCTTCAGCGCCAGGGCGAGCTGGCGCTTTGGGTTCCCCTCACCGGCCAGGAGGCAGCCCAGATCGGTTCCGGACGCGCCACTCAACGGCAGGATTACATTTTCCCCACATACCGGGAACATGGCGTTGCATTGACCCGCGATGTGGACTTGGCGGAACTCCTGAAGCTGTTCCGCGGAATTTCCAATGGTGGCTGGGATCCGACCGAGAACAACTTCCATCTCTACACCCTCGTGCTTGCGGCGCAGACCCTGCATTCCGTTGGTTATGCCATGGGAATCCAGCGGGACCAGAAGCTCGCGGAAGCCAATGGTTCCAACGATCCGAAGGCTGCGGTCGTGGCCTACTTCGGCGATGGTGCCAGCTCCGAAGGCGACGTCCACGAATCCATGGTGTTCGCGGCGTCCTACAACGCTCCCGTGGTGTTCTTCTGCCAGAACAACCACTGGGCCATCTCAGTCCCCACCGAAGTCCAGACGAAGGTTCCGCTGTTCAACAGGGCCAAGGGGTACGGCTTCCCGGGTATCCGGGTGGACGGCAACGACGTCATCGCCGTCCATGCGGTCACTGAGTGGGCGCTTGAACACGCACGCGAAGGCCGCGGTCCGGTGCTCATTGAGGCATATACCTATCGTGTTGGTGCCCACACCACGGCGGACGACCCCACCAAGTACCGTGAATCCGCCGAAGAAACCGCGTGGCGGGGCAAGGATCCCTTGGATCGCTTGGAGAAGTACCTCCGCAACGAGGGCCTGGCCGACGAAGCTTTCTTTGAGCAAGTCAGGGCCGACGGCGACAAACTCGCTGCCCATGTCCGTAGCACCACCCAAAATTTGCGGGGCCCGAACTTCCGTGAGTCGTTCGCCGGGGTCTATGCCGAACCGCACCCGCTGGTGGCCGAGGAACTTGCCTGGTTCGAGGAATACTCCGCCGGATTCGAAGGCGACGAGGAAGAGGGGACAGGCAACTGATGACCACCATGACCATAGCCAAGGCCATCAACGAAGGCCTTCGGGCGTCGCTCACCAACAACCCCAAGTCCTTGCTCATGGGCGAAGACATCGGGCCGCTGGGCGGTGTCTATCGCGTGACCGACGGACTCATTAGGGAGTTCGGCGCAGACCGGGTGGTTGATACCCCGCTGGCTGAGTCCGGTATCGTCGGCACTGCCATTGGTCTGGCCTTGCGGGGCTACCGTCCCGTCTGCGAGATCCAGTTCGATGGTTTTGTCTTCCCCGGTTTCAACCAGATCACCACGCAATTGGCCAAGATGCACTCGCGCAGCGGAGGCAAGCTGACTGTTCCCGTGGTCATCCGCATTCCTTACGGTGGCGGCATCGGCTCGATCGAACATCACTCGGAATCACCGGAAGCGCTGTTCGCCCACACCGCGGGCCTGCGCATCATCACCCCGTCCAATGCCCACGATGCCTACTGGATGATCCAGCAGGCCGTTGACTGCACGGACCCGGTCATCTTCTTCGAACCCAAGCGCCGCTACTGGCTCAAGGGCGAGGTGGACATCGAAAACCCGGGACCGGCGTCGGACCCGTTCCAGGCGCACGTCCTGCGCGAAGGCTCCGACGCCACCATCGTGGCTTACGGTCCGCTGGTGCCGGTCGCCCTGGCCGCCGCAGCCGCCGCGGAAGAGGACGGGCGAAGCATCGAGGTGATCGACCTGCGCTCGATTTCCCCCATCGACTTCGACACCGTCACCGCTTCCGTCAAGAAGACCGGCCGCTTGATCGTTGCCCATGAAGCCCCGACATTCGGGGGGATCGGCGGCGAGATCGCTGCCCGGATCAGTGAGCGTGCCTTCTTGCACCTTGAGGCTCCGGTAATCCGCGTGGGCGGCTTCCACATGCCGTATCCCGTGGCCAAGGTGGAAGAGGACTACTTGCCGGATATCGACAAGATCCTCGAAGCCCTGGACCGTTCCCTGGCCTACTAGCCGCCCTGATTGCACCCGCCGCCAAGCGGACGGGCCAGCCGAGATCGAGGACACAAGTGACTGTTAAGAAATTCAACCTGCCGGATGTCGGCGAAGGCCTGACCGAGGCGGAAATCGTCTCCTGGAAGGTCAAGCCCGGCGACACCGTGGCCATCAACGACGTCATCTGCGAGATCGAGACCGCCAAGTCCCTCGTGGAATTGCCGTCCCCGTATGCCGGGACGGTGGCGGAGCTGCTCGTTGCCGAAGGCATCACGGTTGAAGTAGGGACCGCGATTATCGGTATTTCGGACAATGCGCCGGGAGGACCGGAGCCCACCCAGGCGCCGGCGGCTCCGAGCGCCGCCGGGTCATCCTCCGCGCCGCCTGCCGCGCCCGCAGCGGAACAGGTCTTCGAAGCCTCGATGTACGGCAAGTTGCCCGCCGACGCCGGAACCTCCGACGGCGGTCTAGCCGGCGGCCCGCTGGTCGGCTCAGGCCCCAAGGCCGACGCCGTCAAGCGCCGCCCGCGCAAGCGCCCGGAAGGCGCTACCGCCGTCACCGCGGCCGCCCCGAGCTCGGCACCCGCAGCTGCCGCCGTCGTCGAGCCCACTGCTCCGGCGGTACCGCTTGTTGCCGCCCAGCAGCCCGCGGCTAGCCGGGGAGCCGCAAGCCAGGCACCTGCAAGCCAAGCACCGGGTCTCACCGGCCTTGGTGCAACGGTCAGTGGCCTCGTCAATCGGGTGTTGGCCAAGCCTCCGGTGCGCAAGATCGCCCGTGAACTCGGGATTGACCTGGCCGACGTCGTTCCCACGGGAGCCCGCGGCGAAGTGACCCGCGAGGACTTGGTCAGCTACCAGTCGCAGCGCGACGCCGAGGTGGACCAGGCAGACAGGTTCTGGGGTGCGTCCAAGAAGCCGCAGGATCAGCGGGTGGAACGGATCCCCGTCAAGGGCGTCCGCAAAGCTACAGCCAAGGCCATGGTGGAGTCGGCCTTCACAGCACCGCACGTGAGCATCTTCGTTGATGTCGATGCCAGCCGCACCATGGAATTCGTCAAGCGGCTCAAGGCCTCCAGGGACTTTGAGGGCATCAAGGTATCGCCGCTGCTGATCCTCTCGAAGGCCGTGATTTGGGCGGCCGCCCGCAATCCGAGCGTTAACGCGACCTGGGTAGAGAACGCCGACGGCAACGGCAATGCGGAGATCCACGTCAAGCACTACATGAACCTCGGTATTGCCGCAGCAACCCCGCGCGGGCTCATGGTGCCGAATATCAAGGATGCCCAGGACCTTTCCCTCAAGGAACTGGCCCTCGCGCTCAACGAGCTGGCCAGTACGGCACGCGCGGGCAAGACCCAGCCCGCGCAGATGCAGGGCGGCTCGCTGACCATCACGAACGTTGGCGCCCTCGGTATCGACACCGGAACGCCCATCATCAACCCGGGCGAGGTGGCGATCGTCGCATTCGGCACCATCAAGCAAAAGCCTTGGGTGCTCGACGGCGAGGTCATCCCCCGCTGGATCACAACGCTCGGCGGCTCGTTCGATCACCGGGTGGTGGACGGGGACCTCTCTGCCCGCTTCATGGCCGACGTCGCGTCCATTCTCGAAGAGCCGGCTCTGCTGCTTGACTAAGCAGAGCGGCATAAGGGGAGGGCAGAGCGGCATAAGGGGAGGGCAGAGCGGCATTGGGGGAGAGCAGAGCGGCGTTGGGGCCCGGCGCCGTGTTGCCAGGGTCCTGACGGAAGTCTTCCAGCCGCCCGCCGTCGTGACCGCCTTGCTGCTCATCAGCCCTGCGGTGCAGCCGGGTTTCCCGGGGACGATATGGTTCGGTGTCCTGGCGGCGCTCTTTGTGTGTGTGCTGCCGCTGGCCTACGTCCTGCTTATGGTGAAGCTCGGCAAACTCAGCGACCACCACGTCAGCGATCGCAAGGAACGTGCGCCCTTGCTGATGCTAGCGCTCGTGTCCGTGGTCGTGGGGCTGTTGGTCCTCAATCTGATCCACGCCCCGACGAGCGTTTCAGTGATGATCCTTGCCCTGATTGGCGGCATCACGGTGTTGGCCGCAGTCAGCCTTCTGTGGAAAATCAGCGGCCATGCCTCGGCAATTTCCGCGGCGGCAGTCATGGTGGCCCTCATGTTCGGGCCGGCTTGGTTGCCGCTACTGCTTCTGGTTCCGGCCGTCGGCTGGTCCCGCGTCGTCCTACGGGACCATACCCGCGGCCAGGTCATCGCCGGTTCGTTGTTCGGCGGGGTGGTCATCGCAGGACTTTGGTGGGTCCTCCGCGGTTGGTTGAGCTAGTAGGACGTGTAGCTGAGCGCGAGGTCGCGCAGTTGCTGGTCGCTCATGCTGCCGATCATGCCAAAGGACAGCACCATGGCCAGGGCTCCGACGGCGAGCATCGCGGAAGCAACCACGAGCAACAGTTTCCAGTCGGAGCGTAGGATGCTTCGGAACGTCTCCGGCATCTGGAGCAGCGGAGAGATCATGTTCGGAGCGCTGTCTACCGAGCCGTCGTCGAGAAGTGCCACGATGCGGTCATTTGCCCGGTCGAAGCGCATGGAGCTGATGTGGTTGCCATGGCGGGCGAGCAGAATGTCGTGTCCGACGCGTTGGCGCGGCTGCAGAGTAAGCAAAAGGGATCCCCTACGGGTTGTTGTGATGGGCGGCTCGCGCCCTTGGGGGCCACCTCAATTTTACCGGCGGCGTCCTAGCCGCACGGCCAAAATCGGGGTGAGACCGCCCACCACAACGCGTGATCCCCGTCAAAGCCCCGGGGCCGGGGAGTCCCTTAAGGTTCGTCCGTCTTGGCGATGTAGACGTCGCACGGCGCGTTGTGCGCCACCGTGTTGGCAACGCTGCCGAGGACCCTGGCCAGTCCCTGCATGCGGCGGTTGCCGACCACGATCACTTGGGCACCCACTCGTTCGGCTTCCTTGACCAGGGCCTCTCCGGCTTTTCCGAAGACGGCTCCGTAGCTGGTGGTCAATTGCTCGGAGGCGAGTTCCGCGGCAACTTTGCTGGCGACCTTCTCCGCCGCGTCGGCGTCGGAGAGAATCCACTTGTCGCCTCCGCTTTCGACGACCTCCACGTGGGCGCCTTCAAAAGCGGTGATGACGCGCAGTTCCGCGCCCAGTGCGGTCGCCAAATTCTTTGCCGAATCGGCGGCCCGCCTTGCTGTTGCGCTGCCGTCGACTCCGACGAGGACTATTCCGCTCATATATCTGCTCCTTTGCTGATGACATCAATGGCTTCTTGCAAAACCGGCGCCAATCGGCGGACGCCTTCGGCGATGGACTCCGGTGGCACTGCGCTGAAAGCCAACCTCAGTTTGTTGGATGGTTCGTCAGAGTGCGTGAACGCCGCGCCGGGGATGAACACGACCCCTGCCTCGATTGCCTTCTTGAGCAGTGGATACGTGTCGACGCCGTCGGGCAGGGTGACCCAGACGAAGAAGCCGCCCTCGGGTCTGGTCCAGCTGAGGCCGGAAGGCATGTGCTCTTCCAACGCCACCAGCAGGGCGTTGCAGCGTTCCTCGTACAGGGCCCGGTAAGTGTCAATCTGCCCGCGCCAGTCGTAATCCCGAAGATATGCCGAGATGATCATCTGGTTCAGGGTGGGAGGACACAGCGTCACTGCTTCAGAGGCCAGGTAGAAGCGCCGCTGCAAATGCTCGGGTACCAGGGCCCATCCGATTCGCAGTCCGGGGGCAAAGATCTTGGAGAACGAGCCCATGTAGATGACGTCATGCTCGTTCGCGGCCCGCATTGGTTCCAGCGGGTTGCCGTCGAAGCGCAAAAGGCCGTAGGGGTTGTCCTCGAGAACAAGGATATTCGCATTGCGGCATATATCGACGATTCGCTGACGCCTCGCCGGAGCGAGTGTGATGCCGGAGGGGTTGTTGAAGTTGGGGATCGTGTAGAGGAACTTGATGGTCTTGCCCTCGGCCTGAAGCGCCGCGATCTTCGCTTCCAGGAGCTCCGGGACCAAGCCGTCGTCGTCCATGTCCACTGTCTCAACCTGGACTTGGTACGCCTCGAAGGTGTTCAGTGCGCCCACATAGGTGGGGTTTTCCACGAGGACGACGTCGCCAGGGTTGCAGAAGACCTTCGTGGCCACGTCCTGGGCCGACTGCGAACCCGCCGTGATCACCACGTTCTCCGGCCGGGCGTCCAAGATGCCCTCCGCGGCCATGATCTCGCAAATCTGGGTGCGTAGTTCCTCGGTGCCTTGGCCGCCACCATACTGCAGCGCCGTCATGCCTTCTTCCGCGATGATGCGTGCCGCGGTTTGGCCGAGCTTCTCGAGGGGCAGGGACTGCAGATAAGGATTTCCGCCGGCGAGGGAGACGAGTCCCGGCCGCATTGAAATGTCGAAGACGTCACGCACGGCGGATTGCTTGATGTTGGCGGCGCGCTCCGAGAAAAGTTCCTCGTGGCGGTGGGCGGCAGTTGCTGCTCGCTCTATTGCGTCGATTGCTTCCGCGGGCAACTCGGGCCCGGCATCCAATGTTTCGTGGGTCACATTGAAAGGATACTCCCCGGAGTTGCCAATTGAGCAACGGATGTTTCATCCCAAATTTTGGATTCGCGGTGCGAAGCGCTTTACGTAGTGACGGAGGAAGGCTGGAATAGAGCCATGACGACACATCCCGAGCTCGAATCCAAGGCTGTCCGCTTCCACGAGCTCCATGCCGTGCCACATGCGCCGTTGGTCCTGGTGAACGCGTGGGATGCGGCATCTGCGCGGATGGTTGAGGAAGCGGGAGCGACGGCGGTGGCGACCTCCAGCTCGGCAGTCTCCTGGAGCCTGGGGTACCGGGACGGGGACCACCTTCCGCGGCAACTCGCGATGGAAGCGCTGTCCCGGATAGCAAAGGCCACCCGCTTGCCCGTGACTGCGGACATCGAGACCGGGTACGGGCGTACAGACGAAGAACTCCAGGCCACCGTTCGAGCGGTGCTGGACGCGGGCGCCGTCGGGATCAATATCGAGGACTCGGCGGACCAACCGCTGAGCGAGATCGCTGAACAATCCAGGCGCATCGCGCTGATCAGACAGGCGGCCGAGGATGCGGGCGTCGGACTGTTCATCAATGCGCGTACGGACACTTATTGGTCTGGAAAGTTTCCGGACACTGCGTATGAGGAAACGCTGCGCCGTGCGGATGCCTATCAGCGGGCCGGGGCAGACGGAATTTTCGTGCCGGGTTTGACGGATCTCCATGTTCTGCACGATCTCTCCCGGCGGATCAGCGCGCCGCTCAATGCCCTGGCCGGGTTGGGTTCGCCGTCGCCAGGAGAATTGCACGACGTCGGTGTGCGGCGAATCAGCATCGGCGGCAGTACTGCCAGGGCGGCCTATGCGAAGGTCTCCAGGCTGGCAAGGGAAGTTCTCGGCGACGGAAACTGGTCGGGCCTCGCCGGATCCCTGAGTTATGCGGACATGGACGCGCTCTTCGAGTGACGGGCCAGCTCAGCGCAAACTCAGGACGTCCGCCAGGGTGTTCCCGTCGATGTAGATCGCGGCCTGGGATGCTCCCGTAGCCGCCACCGCGGTCTGCGCCAGCTGGGTTTCGATCCGCGGTTGGTCGCACACGCCTCCGGGACGAAGTGACCCGCTCAGGTTCACGACGGCTGTGGTGCCGTCGAGGTAGCCCGAAACGTATCGCAGCGCCGAGCCCGAGAGCGCGTTGTACAAACCTGCCCGGGACGCGGTTCCATCGGGCGCCAGCAGTTGACCCATTGCCACGGACAGTGGGTCGCTGCCCGGAGGGGCGGCGACGTGCACAGCTACAAGGCTGTCGTCGCAGCCGAACCTCACACCGCGGCTGCCGCCGTCGCCGATCGCCACGAAATACACAGTGGTTCCAGTCGATTCGCCTGCGGTCGGGAGGGGTGCAGGAACTGGAAGGGCTGCGGGTGCCAGCGGGCTCGCAGTGGTTGGCCGCGGTGCCGCGGTAGGCGGGTTGACATGCGGGGGAGGAGCCGGAAGGGGCATCGGAATCGGCCCGGTAACAGGCTCCTGCGTCGCCTGGACGAAGCCTGGTGAGGCCGGTTGTGTGGTGCGGGCCTCGCCCGGAGCGCCACCGACGGGGGAAGCGCAGCCAGCGAGGCAGAGCGCGAGGGATAGGCACAGCGCGGCGACCGCCTCCGTCGTGCCTTTCATGCCGTGTCCGACCCGCATGACAGCCCGCTCCTGCCCTGATGACCCCTGGTGCCTGTAGCTCAACGTTACGGCTGGCCGCCCGGGTGTGGACCGCTCGGTCCATGACGGTTCGGCCTCAGCTCAGTCACGGAATGGTAGCGATGCGGTGCCGCCTTGCTTCCGTTTCGAGGGGCGTTCCGGCTAGTCCGTTCCCTTGACCTTCCGCCAGCCGCCGGCGCGGTTGTTCGCAGCGATCTGCCGGAGCATGGTGGTGAGAGGTGCGCGGGGAATCTCGTCGTGCTGGTGGAAGGCGATCGTGCGGGCGGTCTTGTTGCCGTGCCCCGATGTGATGATGTTGTCCGGGTCGGGGACAATCGCGCCGTCGTAAAGGAACAGGTTGACGTGGTCCTTGGCTGCGAGGAGCGCGCAAACGTTGCCGTCAAGGACGAAGTAAGGCCTCGTGCGGCGCTTGATGGTCTCGACGATTTCAGGCTCGGCGTCATGGATGAGGTCGCGTAGTTGCTCGGCGATCGCGCATTGCCAATCCGGGAGGGCCTCAAAGTAGGCGTCGACGTCGGGATGGCGGTTGTAGTCGGCCATGCCGCCATCGTACCGACAAAGAATGCCCCCGCCCACGCCTCAAGGGCGGGACAGGCGCACTCTCGCGTCGCGCGGGGCGAACCGCAGGGACTAGGCTGCTACTTCAGCTTCCTGGAAGGCAGTCAGCGGCTCGAAGATGCCCTTGATCTGCTCGACAACTTCCGCGTCGTCCTTCGGGTGCAGTTCAGCGAAGCGGATCATGGAGCCCGGAACGGCGAGCTTGACGTCCTCGAGGACCTTGGCGCCCGCGATGCCGGCTGCCTTACGGGCCTCGTCCTGCGCCCAGACGCCACCGAACTGGCCAAAAGCGGTACCGACGACGGCGGTCGGCTTGCCTGCCAGCGCACCGGCGCCGAACGGGCGGGACAGCCAGTCGATGGCGTTCTTGAGGGATGCCGGCATGGTGCCGTTGTGTTCCGGTGTGACAAGCAGGATGGCGTCGGCTGCGGCGGCAGCAGCGCGGAGGGCTGCGGCTTCGGCCGGAACCTGGCCCTCGACGTCGATGTCTTCGTTGTAGAACGGGATATTGCCGAGGGAGCCGTGGATCTGTACTTCGACGTTTTCGGGGGCGTTGAGCTGGATGGCTTCGGCGAGCTTGCGGTTGTGGGAATCGGCGCGGAGGCTGCCAACAAGGGCGAGAACGGTGTTCTTGGACATGGGAACTCCTTGGGTCTGGCCGCGGACGGTGCCGCAGGCGCTCGGTTTTGGAGGCTTTTGCTGCCTTCGTAGATTCTAAACGGACTGCGGTCCGCTTAATATTCCCAAGGCTAGAATGTTTTTGTGAGCCTCATCCCCATCCGGCCCGGGTCGCCTTTCGGGGCGCAGCCTGAGCGCAGCGATGCCGCGCGTAACCGCGAACGGCTTCTCCAAGCTGCCAGGGATCTCGTCGCCGAACATGGCGTGGACGCTGTCACCATGGACATGCTCGCGTGCAGGGCCGACGTCGGGAAGGGAACGGTCTTCCGCCGTTTCGGCAGCAGGGCCGGACTCATGATGACTCTCTTGAGCGACGCCGAAGCGGAATTCCAGCGCGAGTTCATCTTCGGTCCGCCGCCGCTGGGACCGGGAGCGCCCCCGCTTGAACGCCTCATTGCCTTCGGTGAAGCGCGCATCAAATATGTCGAAGAATACGGCGAGCTGGCCCGTGCCGCGGCGGAGCATTCCCCGCAAAACCGGCACGACGCCCCGCCGGTGGTGTTGTGGCACCGGCACATCGAGATGCTGCTGCGGGAAGCGGGTCTCGACCGCGATCCTTGGCTTCTGGCTCTTTCCCTCGGCGCCACCCTGGATCCCGAGCGCATGCTCCATTCCCTTCGCGCTCACGGGATCGCGCCGGAGCGCCTGGTGGCGTCGTGGCGCGAGCTCGTTACCCGCCTGCTGAAAGACAGCTGACAAAACCTTCGCCGGGCTGCCTTGGCCCGGTAGCGTAGCGGCATGACCCACAAAGCGATCCGCACCGCCGTCGTCGGCTATGGCCTTTCCGGTAGCGTCTTTCACGCGCCGTTCATCGCAGCCAATCCCGCCTATTCCCTTGACGTCATCGCTACTTCGGACGCGGGCCGCAAGGCCCGCGCGCAGGAACGGTATCCCGGCACGAGGATCGTGGACACTCCGGAAGACGTCTTGGCGCTTGCCGCGGAGCTGGACCTCGTGGTGCTCGGCACGCCGCCCGCGACCCATTACCCGCTCGCAAAGGCCGCGCTGGAAGCCGGGGTCGACGTCGTCGTGGACAAGCCATTCGCCGTGAGCAGCGCGCAGGGGCAGGAGCTGATCGAACTGGCCGCGAGTCTGGGCCGGGTACTCACCGTGTACCAAAACCGCCGCTGGGACGGCGACGCCCTCACGGTGAAGAAGCTGCTCGACGCCGGGACGCTGGGCGACGTCATGCGCTGCGAGGCTTCAATGGAGCGGTGGTCGCCCGAAATCAGCAAGGCGTGGAAGGCCGGCGCCACGGCAGACGACGGCGGCGGGCTGCTTTTCGACCTGGGGACCCACCTGTTGGACCTGGCCGTGCAGATGTTCGGTCCCGCCGAAGTCATCCACGCAGAAATACTGGCGCGACGGCCGCAAGAAAAAGCCGATGACGACGTCTTCCTGGTCCTGAAACATGCTTCCGGTGTGACGAGCCACGTCGCCATGAACGTCAACAGCCAGCTTCGCGCTCCGCGCTTCCGCGTCCTGGGCAGCAAGGGCGGATTCGTGAAGTTCGGGATCGATCCTCAGGAACCGTTCATCCTGGCGGGCGGGCTGCCCACAGACGGTGCCTACGGCGTCGACGATCCGCACTACTACGGCACCCTGGAAATCGACGGCGTGCGGACCACGGTACCCACCGAGCGCGGCGCCTACCAGGAGTTCTACCGGATCCTTGGCGAGAAGATCGCCGACGGCGGTGCCGCGTCCGCCTTGCCGCTCCCCGTGGATCCCGCCGGGCCCGTCGAGGTACTCAGGTTGATTGAGCAGGCCAGGGCGCTGGCCTGAAAGTTTTTTTGGGTCGGGCGTAACCTCGCCGGGACCCTCAACGATGTAAGGGGAGTGTGGACAACGTCCGCACTGATCATCCGGTAGCGACAAAGCCGCTGCCGGAGCAGTCCCAAAACGTTTGTCGGAGGGTTTCATGTCCTTGTTCACTGTCCTTGCCACCAGCAAAATCGCCGCTAGCGTCCTTGCCGCCGGAGCTGTAGCGGTTGGCGGAACCGGCGTCGCAGCCTTCAACGGAGCGCTTCCCAACGATATGCAGAAGAGTGCCCACGAGCTGCTCGGAGCCCCGGCTCCGGTCGTTTCCAAAGCCGCCGAGTCCGCACAGTCCAAGACGGCTGAGGCGTCCCAGACGGCCACGTCCAAGGCGACTGACGCCGCTGCCGACGCTAAGTCCAAGGCCACTGACGCCGTCGACGACGCAAAGTCCAAGGCCACCGCAGCCGCCGAATCGGCCAAAGCCACCTCACCGGAGGCGTTCGGCCTCTGCACCGCTCTCCTCAACGGCGGCCTGAAGGCTGACGCCAAGGTGCCCGGCTACTCCTCACTGGTTGTTGCCGCTGGCGGCGAAGCCAACGTCAACGCTCACTGCGCAACTGTAGTTAGCGAAGGCAAGGCTGCCGGACTGAAGGCTGACGGATCCGCTTCCGCCAAGGCCGACGCCGATGGAAACGCCGCACTGCCTGCTACGCCTGCCGTGCCGGCTGTTCCCGCAGTGCCGTCCGCACCGGCCGTCCCTGCTGTACCGTCCCAGGTGCCGACCGTACCTGTGCACGTGCCGTCCGATTCTGTCCGCCCGTAACACTGCGGCTACGCTGGAACGGCGGGGCTCCTTGGCTAAATGACAGGGAGCCCCGCGACGCAACAGACTGCGGCAGTGGTCATTTCCCAGGCCAGGGACGATGACCGCGCTGCGTGGGATGGAGGGGTCGCGGGTGCTTGACCCTTTGGCTGATGAATATTTGCAGGCGGACGAGGAAGATCCCGCACTGCTCTTCACAGCTGCCTACAACGAGTTTTCCGGACCGGTGTTTGGATACCTACGCGCCCGCGGCGTAGACGATCCGGAGGCGGTTACCCAGGACGTGTTCCTGGCGCTTTATCCCAAACTGGATTCCCTCCACGGAGGTCTCCAGGGGGCCAAGACCCTGCTCTTCTCCATAGCGCATGCGCGAATGGTGGATCACTATCGCAAGCGGGAACGCACCCCTGATTCCGCGCCCTACGAATCCGATCTGGATTCGCGGCGCGCGCCTTCCGCCGAGGACCAGGCATTCGGGCATGGGGAAGGCCTGGGCGTAACCGAGCTACTGGCCGACCTTAACCCCGACTATCGGGAGGTCCTGGCACTACGGGTCGTGGCGGACCTGTCGTTGGAAGAAACAGCGGACATCATGGGCAAATCCCAAGGAGCCGTGAAGCAGTTGCAGCGCAGGGCATTGAGTGCACTGAGAGAACGTGCACTACTAAGGAATGGCACATCATGAGCGAAAAATCCGCATCCTGCGGCGAGCAAGGCGTTGACCGCCTGCTTGCTGAAGCCGGGCTCGACGAAGCATACGAGATCCGGACCGAGCTGCTGGAACTCCGCGCCCTTGCGAGCACCCGGCCACAGCCCTCGGCGGCTGTGCAAGCCTTGATGGTATCTGCCCGCGTCGCGACCGCGCCGGTTGAAGCTGTTGAGGCGGCTGAGGCTGTTGCGCCTTTTGAGGCGGCTTCCGCCGCCGCGGCTGCACCTATCGACGAATTGGCCGCCCGTCGCCGCAAAAAGGCCCGTTTGACCTTCGCCGCTGTTGCCGTTGCGGCTTCCCTTGCCGCCGGAGCTACCGCAGCGGCTGCGTCCGAGGGCGGCATTCCGGGAACGATTGAACACTTGGGCGCCGTAGTGGGGTCGGTCGTCTCCCAGCTCACCCCTGGGTCTGGCGGCAACGCTCCGCAACAGCAGGGAACGCACCCGGAGCTAGTTCCGATGCCCACCCAGGGGACGGGCAATCCCGCGTCGCCTTCGCCGGAGTCCTCCAGCCCCGGCGCCCAAAACAAGAACACACGTCCGTCGCAGCATGCCACGCCCAGCACTACCCCCGGGTCAGAGCCGGATGCGCGTAAAGAATTGCAGGACATCGCCAAGGGCCGCCCGGGACCTATCACGATCCCGACGCCGGCGGTCCCAACGCCCACGCTTCCCTTGCCTCAGCCCGTTCCCTCCGAGATCCTCCCGGGAAACCCGGTCAAACCGTAACCGGTGATCGATTGCTCCGTAACTGTCGTTCTGAAGGCTCAAAACGACAGTTACGGAGCAGTCGATGGAGAAACTAGGCCGAAACCAGGTTGTGCCAGTCGGCGACGAGGGGCAGGTTGTGCGCCTCGGAGACCGAGCGGTGCGTGACCTTGCCTGCCGCGATGTTGAGGCCGGCTGCCAGGGCGGGGTCGCGGTCGAATGCGGCCTTGACCCCCAGGTTGGCCAGTGACACCGCGTAGCGCAGGGTGACGTTGGTCAGCGCGTACGTGGAGGTATTCGGAACGGCGCCCGGCATGTTGGCGACGCAGTAGAAGATCGTGTTGTGGACCTTGTACGTGGGTTCCTGGTGCGTGGTGGGGTGCGTGTCCTCGAAGCAGCCGCCCTGGTCCACGGCGATGTCCACCAGCACGGAGCCGGGCTTCATGCGGGAGACGAGCTCGTTGGTGACAAGCTTGGGGGCCTTGGCGCCCGGGATCAGCACGGAACCGATGACGAGGTCGGCGTCGACTACGGACTTCTCGATCTCGTACGCGTTGGACGCGACGGTCTTCAGGCGGCCCTGGTAGAGGGCATCCAGTTCGCGGAGGCGGTTGATATTGATGTCCATGATGGTGACATCGGCTCCCAGGCCGAGGGCCATGGCGGCGGCGTTGGTACCGGCAACACCGGCGCCGAGGACAACGACCTTGGCCGGGCGGACACCCGGGACGCCGCCCAGCAGCACGCCCTTGCCGCCGGCCGGAGCCATGAGGGAGGAAGCGCCGACGACAACCGACAGGCGGCCGGCGACCTCGGACATCGGTGCCAGCAGGGGCAGGGCACGGCCGTCCTGGACGGTCTCGTAGGCGATGGCGGTGACGCCGGAGTTGATGAGTTCCTGGGTCAGCTCGGGCTCGGCGGCCAGGTGCAGGTAGGTGAAGAGGATGAGGCCCTTGCGGAAGCGGTGGTACTCGGCGCTGATGGGTTCCTTGACCTTCATGACCATGTCGGCGCGGGCCCAGACGTCGTCGGCCTCAACCACGATCTCCGCACCGGCAACCGCGTATTCCTCGTCCGTGATGCCGGAGCCCAGGCCTGCGCCGCGTTCCACCAGCACGGTGTGGCCGTGGGTGCGGAACTCGTGAACGCCCGCGGCCGTGATGGCAACGCGGAATTCGTTGTTCTTGATCTCTTTGGGGACACCGATGATCATTTTGGGCTCCATCTTCGAAAGGCTTCAACGGCCTTTTTCTCTGCGGGGGACTGTGATTCCAGAATAAATCCGCTGTGAGCCAGGCGACAGGAAAGGCGATCGCCGCCGTCGCTGACATTCCCGGAATTCCGGGGTTTTTGCCGCTCGCGACTCGACATTTGTCGATATTGAGAGCGTCAGGTGTCGCCTGATGTTCGTGGGGCAAAGTAGTGTTTTCTCCATGCAGCAAGACGTGGAGAAAATCGTCGAGGACGTCGCACTCAAGTTGGGCCGCGGCCTCTCCCTGGAAGACCTCGACGGCGTACTGCTCGCCTACAGTTCCAACCAGTCCCACGCGGACCGCGTGCGCGTGAATTTTCTCCTGAGCAAGCGGGTTCCCGTGGACGTCAGTGCGTGGCAGCTCTCGCACGGTATCGCTACCGCGGTGCGTCCCGTCGTCGTGCCCGCCAATGAGGAACTCGGGATGGTGGGGCGTGTCTGCGTTCCGCTTCTGGTGCGCGGATTCCGCGTCGGATACCTCTGGGTCCAGCAGGACCTTGACGAGCAGACCGCGACGGCGATACTCGCCGAGCTGCCGGGCGTCCGGGACGAGTTGGACCTCCTCGCGGGGTTGCTGCTCGATTCCAATACGGCCGAGTCGGAGTTCCGGCGCCGCCGTGAGCAGGAATTCCTGGCTGCATGCCAGGGTGAGTCCAATGCGGTGGCGGCCGTGGCGGGATGGAAGGAGATCCAAGGCCGGGGACCGTGGCAGCTGGTTACCGTGCTCGACGCGGAGGACAGTGGCGGAGTCTCGGATCCGATCGCGGCGACCCTGACGCACCGTTCCGCCGCGCTTCAGGCCACTATCGGTGTCGATTCCGTGCTTTTCAGCGCCGGCACGGAGACGCACTCGGTCTTGTTGTTCCGCGAAACCGGCGGACGGGCGGAGCATGCCCAGGTCTTGGTTCACTACCAGCTGGAACTCGCCAAGCGCGCCGGCCGGAAGGTGGACCGGGTCATTCTCGGCATCAGCGAGCCGTTTTCGGTCATCCGCCAGCTGGGCCGGGCGTACCGGCAATCGAAGCTCGCGGCCCAGGCTGCCGCCGTCGATCCTCCACTGGGCGAGCTCGTGGACAGCCGCTCGGCCGGGATCTACCAATTGTTCGAACGGCTGCAGGCGCCCGGGGGCTGGGATGATTCGGGCTCGGCGCAATTTCAGGAGATCGAGGACGCGGACCGCAATGGCGAGCTGCTGCCCGTGCTCGAACTGCTTTACGACAGCGACGGTTCGGTCCAGGACGTGGCCACGAAGCTGCATTTGCACCGGAGCAGCATCTACAACCGGCTGGCAAGGGTCCGCCAGCTTATCGGTGCTGATCCGTTGAATGGCGCTATCCGCCTCGAACTCCACGCAACGCTCAAAGCGCGCCGGTGGGCGGGCCGCCCGCGGATTTGAAGCACTGGTAGCGGAAGCCGCTGGTAGCGGAGGCGCGCTGGCCTACTTGTTGAATTGCCTCAACTGAAGGCTGCAGCGCCAGCGGTCCGGCCGGTACTGAATCATCTGCGTCCGAGTGTGTCGGCAGCACCGCCCGTGCCATTCGACGGCGAATGTTCGATGCTGTCCCATCCTCATTGCAGGGCCTTGGTTGCTGCGTCCAAAATCGACCCAAGATCAACGCCTGGCTGCGTGGGCTGTGGCGTGGGAGTAGGACTGGCCGGGGTCCGCGGCTTCCAAGAACCTGTGGGCGCAGGGGAGGGCGTGCCGGTCTGGGGTGGAGTCGGCGTGGGGGTAGTTGGCCCTGTTGGAACCGGGCTGGGAGCCGGTGCAGGCTGGGCCGGAACCGGCGTTGAAGGAACAGGCACCGGGGTGAGGCTTGGGGGCAGTGCTGACGGGACGGCAGGGACCTGGACGGAGATCGACGGCGCCGGGACACTCGACGGTTCGACGGCGGCGGGTCCTTGCGGCGAATGTTGCGCCGGGTCCGCGGCGGTCTGGCCGGACTTGGCACTTGGCGTAGCTGCTGAAGGTGATGCCGCAGCGCTGGGGGACGTGCTTGCCGGCGCGGACGGAGCGCCGGATTGGGTGGAGCCTTGGCTATCTGCGCTGGCGGCGTCCTGGGCGCGGGATTGCTGGCCGAAGAAGGGCAACTCGAGGGCTTGGCCAAGGGAGCCAGCGGCCAACAAGATGCCTAACGCGCCTGTCACCACTGCCATTCGGTTGCTCATGGTCCGGACGGCGGCGGCCTTCTTGAGGACGGCGTGTGGTTCGCGGCTGAAGGACGAACCGGTGAACGACGCCGGACCGACGCCGGGACGGGGCGCCGCGGGAAGTACCGTCGCGGCTGCGTTCTCGGCTTTGGCCGACTCAGCTGTGGCGCGAGCCAGGGTCGCAGCAGACACCGTTGGAATGGCTGCGGTGGCGGGTTCTGACGACGAGGGGGCCACTGCTGGGACAGCCACCGTCGGTATGGCTGCGGTTTCGCTGGCTTGGGAAGCTCGCCTCCGTTCGGCCGCGCGGGCGGCCGCGCGCGTGGTGGGTGCCGCCGTCGTCGGGGTTGCCGCGGGGGTGGGTGCCGCGGGGGTGGGTGCCGCCGTCGAACTCAAAGGTTCAGAAGCCGGTGCAGCGATGAACGGTTCGCTGTCTTTGGCCCGACGGCGTCCGGTTGCTTTGGTGCTCTCGCCCGCCACTTGGGCACGGCGAGGCTGATCCATGGTTGGGGACATGGTGACTGCCTCTCAACGCCTTCGAGGTTAGCTGTCGGGTTCGGACGAGGCCGTCCGGCCGCGCATGGCGGCTTCACCCCAAGGGCCCGAATTGGGCCCGGAGACTCTGGGTCCCCCGTCTCTGCCGCGGGTCTGGCGGATTCCGGGTTGCGGCAGAGCTCGGCGTCAACCCGGAAGCGGCCCGGTTGGGGACTGGGTCGCCCCTCGACGTTACAACAGCCGGAATGCAAAGTCACATTTGAATAACGGGCGCAGTGACCCGTTTTTGCCCGGCCTGCCCGGCGATGAGTCCGGCAACGTGTTCGGCGTCGCGGCCGACCCCGCCCACGAGGCCAGAGGTCAACCCGTATTGGAAGGGCATGCCCACAAAGAACAGTCCGGGGAGTTGTTCCACGGCGCCCCGGCACGTGAGCGGCCAGCCGTCCCCATCCGTGGGAAGTCCTTGGATCCAACCAAAGTCCGGTTGGTAGCCGGTAGCCCAGATCACTGTGGACACCGGGATCGCGTGGCCCTGATCGGTCCGGGGTTTTCCCTCGCGCGTGCCCGTCACGCGTGGCAAGCGGGTGACTCCCGCGGCGTCGAGCTCTCGGGTGGAGGCCCGGATCAGCGGCGCGCCGTGCTTGGTGAACCCGACCGCGACTTTGCGGCCGATAGGGGTGGACCTGTTCAGCACCTTGTGGATGAAGAGCCACCAAGCCCCGCCGGCGTATCGCGTCACCGGGCCCGGAATGTGGAACGGAGGGGTTCCGGCAATGTAGGTGCGGTGGGTAGGTGCGAGCTCCAGGGCGATTTCGACGCCGGAGGTGCCGGAGCCGACCACCAGGACATCTCCGGGCGGAACCGAGTCCGGGTTGGTGTATTCGGCTCCATGAAGTTGGTGGATGCCGGGATCCAGCTCCTCTGCGAACGCCGGAATCCTCGGCTGTGCGTTCGGACCGGTGGCAACAACAACGTTCTTGGCCAGGATCGACCCGGAGCTCGACTGCACTCGGAACCGGCCGTCCTCCCGTTCGATCCCGACGACGTGGGCACCGTGACGCACCGGGAGTTCCCAGCGGCTGGCGTAGTCCTCGAGGTACTCGGCCATGGCGTCTTTGCCGGGAAAGCTGCCTCGGGCGGCCGGAAACGGCATGCCGGGAAGGGAATCATGCTGCGCCGGGGTGAAGAGCCGCAAGGAATCCCACCGGTTCCGCCACACGTCGCCCACGCGGGCCTGCGAGTCCAGGATGAGGAAGTCTTGCCGGTGCTTCTTGAGGTGGAATCCGGTGGCGAGCCCTGCTTGCCCGGCGCCAACAACTACGGTGTCCACTGGCTCATTGCTGTCCATCGCGAAGCCTCCTGAGGTGTTCGAGGTCATTAGAATAGCATTCCAGTCACTAGAATGCTATTCTTTTTGCGTGGAAATCCGGCACAATGACAGGCGGCTAGCTCAAGCTGTCGCAACCAAGGCCGCCGTGGTGGAGGCCGCTCGGCAGCTGTTTCTGAGCAGGGGATACGTGGCCACGACCATCGGGGCCGTTGCGGAGCAAGCAGGCGTGGCTATCCAGACCATCTACAACTCCGTGGGTAACAAGGCTGCGCTGCTCTCGGCCGTGGTTGACGCGACCGCCGCGGGCCCGGATGCTCCCCGCTCGGTCCCGGAGACGATGCGCGAGCGGACTGCCGCAGCCGCCGACGCCGTGGCGGTCCTGGCGTTGTTGGCAGACTGGTTCGCCGAGGTACATCCGCGAAGCAGCCAATTGTTCAGCGTCATGAGGCAGGCCTCCGCCGTCGACGCCGAAGCGGCAAAAGTGGAGCGGGACCGGGCCGAAATCCGGCTGCGGAACTATGCGGAAGCAGCGGCTGCGCTCAGGCGGCGCGGGGCACTGACTTCCGGCATGAGCGACGAGCAAGCTGCTGCCGTGATCTGGTCGGTGGGTCACCCGGACACCTACCGGTCACTCGTGTTGGATTTCGCCTGGGGACTGGAGCGCTACCGGGATTGGGTCCACGCGGCGCTCAGGGCGGCCCTCGCGTAGCCTGCGGCTACTCGCCGGTGGTTTCCTCGTTGATCGCGGACGTCTTCTTCTGGTTTTCCCGCCATGCCATGATGTCAGCGAGCCTGATGCGGCGGTGTGTCCCGCGGTATTCCACCGGGATTTCGCCACGGTCGGTCATGTTCCGCAGGTAGGTGTGCGAGATTCCCGCGAGCTCGGCCGCTCGGGACGTCGTGAGCATTTCCTCCACGCTGCTCACGGTCACCGCGTCGCCCCGGCCCAGCCTGCCGAGGAGGTCGACGACGGCGTCCCTCGCCTCATCCGGCAGCCGGTGGACCGTGCCGTCCACGAAGACGGTGATGTCGTTGCTGTCCTGGAGTGAGCGCGCCAGGTTCCGGGCGTCGTCCGCGGCCAAGCCAGGGGTCACGCGGGGAGCTATCAATGCCATGGCAGAAGCCTAGCCGCGCTCGAGGCTGCGCGCTGACGCCGCCGTGTTAGATTCACGCCTATGGTCAACTACCCCGCCACTCCGGATCCAGGCCCTGCCGTGGCCGCGGCAATCGAGCTACTGGTGCGGCAAGGCTACGACGCGACCTCCGTGGACGACCTCGCCGACGCTGCCGGGATCAGCCGAAGCACGTTTTTCCGCAAGTTCGGATCCAAAGAGGACATCGTTTTCGCCGATCACGACCGTATTCTGGCGCAGGTCCAGGACTTCCTTGCGGGAACGACGGCGGATCCGTTGCACGCCGTCGTGGATGCCGCGCTCTTGGTCTTTGGCCACCACATGGGCAACCGGAAGACCTCCGTTGCCCGCTACGAACTTCTGCATCAAGTGCCAGCCCTTCGCGATCGTGAACTGGTCATGACGCATCGTTATCAGCGCGCATTTAGGAATCATCTCCTTTCTGCTCTGCCCGAGGGTGAGGGCACGGAGGTTACGGCCGTGGCCTTCGCCGCATCGATAGTCGCCGTGCACAACAGCGTCCTGCGCCGATGGCTGCGGTCTGTTGCTGCTGGCGAACGCGTCGAGGGTGTTGAACACGGCGGGCGCGAGGCGCAGGAAGCTGAAGCCCATGAGTTGGCCGCCCAGCTTAGCCGTGAATTGGGCGCGTTGGCGGATACCTTTGCCCGTGTTTTGGCCGGGCCGGCGGGTAGCGAGGTGGCCGGTGGGCCGTCCGCGGAAAGCAGCCGCCCCGCCGTCGTGGTTGCCGTCCTGGATCGGGCGGCGGGCACGGAAGAGATCATTCAAGCGGTCCGGAACGCCTTGGCATAGCTCTTGGTCCCGCAGAATCCTTAGTGACATTGAGTTCCTTGACATGAAACTGAGTGTCAGCGCAAACTGGGAGTTGTAGATCGCAACCCCAGAGCGAGGATTTCCCCATGACGACGACGTCCGATAGCACTTCCGAGGAACTGGATGCCGTTTTTCCGGACGGCGCAGCCTTCCCGGCCGGGACTATGGAGCCCGAGTACGTTCTGAACGAATCCCTGGACCCGGATCCGGCCTCCGTTTTCAAGGACATCAGCCGCGAAGACCGCGCGTACTGGGACCGCGCGCGGACCTTTGTCCGGGACGAAGTGCTCCCGGTCATCACGGGGTACTGGGAGCGCGCGGAGTACCCGCTGCACTTGGTGAAGCGCTTGGGTGAACTTGATCTGCTGCGCGATGGAATCAACATCGACGGGTTCCCGGCCATGAGCAAAACCGCCGCCGGACTGGTCACCATGGAACTGAGCCGCGGGGACGGCTCCATCGGCACGGTTGTCGCGGTCCAGGGCGGATTGGCGCTGCGGTCCGTGGCCGAATGCGGTTCCCGCGAGCAGCAGGCCCGTTGGCTTCCATCACTTGCCCGGGCCGAGGAATACGGTGCCTTCGCCTTGACCGAGCCAGCGCACGGCTCCGACTCTGTGGGACTCGAGACGACAGCGACCTCCGTCGAGGGCGGTTATGCGCTCAACGGTGAAAAGAAATGGATCGGCAACGGCTCGATCGGCGGGCTGACGGTTGTCTGGGCCCGTGGCGACGACGGGCAAGTTCACGGATACCTTGTCCCACAGGATTCCGCCGGATACTCCGCCACGACCATCGAAGGCAAGCTCTCACTCCGGGCCATTTGGCAGGCACACATCCGCCTCGAAAATGTCTTCGTCCCGGCGGAAAACGTGCTCCCGGGTGCCCGGACTTTCAAAGACACGGCCCGGGTGCTCTTGGCGACCAGGCTGGGAGTGGCCTGGTCCGCCGTCGGGCATGCCACTGCCTGCTACGAAACCGCTGTGCAGTACGCTGCCCAACGCCGGCAGTTCGGGCGCCCGCTGGCTGCCTCGCAGATTGTGCAGGAGCGTCTTGCCCGCATGCAGTCCGAGCTCGCCACCATGCAGCTCATGGTCATGCAGATGACCAGGCTGGACGAAGAGGGGGTGCTGACTCCCGCGCAGGCGGCGCTCGCCAAATTCACCTGCACCCGCACTGCCCGCGGCATCGCCTCGAACGCCCGTGACCTGCTCGGTGGCAACGGGATCTTGTTGGCCAACCGCGTGGCCCGGCACTTCGCAGATATCGAGGGCATCCATACCTATGAAGGCACGGAGACCGTCCAAGCGTTGATCATCGGACGTTCGATCACGGGCATCTCCGCCTTCGCCTAAGGGGCGCCCCGGGACGCCCGCTCACCTATGTGGCCAAATTCCCGAACGCTCGCTCACGTATGTCGCCAAATTCCCCAACGCTCGCTCGGATATGAGCCCAATCGACGGAACCCTCCGGTTGGGCGTTGGGCTGGAGCCCGTTGTTTGTGGGCGGGCGTCGGGCGGGAGACTCCTACTCCGCGTCGAGGTCCGTTTCCAGCAGTGTCACCAGGGAATCGAGGGCAGCGTCGGCGCCGTCGCCTTCCGCGCGAAGCACGACGACATCGCCTTTCGCGGCGCCGAGCGTCATGAGCGAAAGGATACTGGCGGCGTCGAGCGCGTCGTCGGCAGGCGAACCGGCCATTGCGATAGTCACTTCAATCGGGGATTCACCGGCAGCTTCGGCAAAAATCGCAGCCGGGCGGGCGTGCAATCCGGAGCGGCTGGCGATGGTGGCGGTGCGTTCGGGCATGGTTGCTCCTTGTGTTCAGCTAGGACAAGTACGGCTGGGCTCAGAGCCCGAGTTCCTCGAGGATCGGCAGTTTCGCGCGGACCCAGGCCTTTGCGTCGAGCGCATCGGGTGCGCTGAGCGCCAGCCGGGCCAGCTCTTGCGCCTGTTCCAACGTCACCGTTTTGAGCACGGTTCCGACGGCGGCCAGCGAGCGGGCGGTCATGGACAATGTGGATACGCCCAGGCCAACGAGCACGACGGCGAGGGCCGGGTCCGCGGCTGCCTCACCGCAGACGCCAACGGGTTTGCCGTTGCCCTCTTCCGCTGAGCCCGCGACGGTCAGCTGCACGAGGCGCAGGACAGCGGGTTGCCACGGGGTGTTGAGTTCGGCAAGGGGACCGAGTTGCCGGTCGGCGGCCATGGCGTACTGCGTGAGGTCGTTGGTGCCGAGGGACGCGAAGCCCACGTGGCGCAGGACCGACGCCGAGGTCAATGCCGCCGAGGGAACTTCCACCATCACGCCGGGCGTCTTGATTCCCGCGGCATCGCACATTGACGCGAAGTGGGCAGCCTCGGCCGCGGTCGAGATCATGGGTGCCATGACCCACACCTCGGCTTCTGATTCGTCGGCAGCGATGGCGATGGCCTCGAGCTGGCGGTCCAAAACACCGGGCGTGGTGAAATCGGTGCGGTAGCCGCGCACACCCAGGGCCGGGTTGGGTTCGGTGGCGTCGGTGAGGAAGGGAAGGGGCTTGTCGGCGCCCGCGTCGAGGGTCCGGAGCACCACTTTCTTGCCCGGGAACGCGTCGAACACGCCCCTGTACGCGGCGGCCTGTTCCAGCACGGTCGGTTCGGTGTCGCGTTCCAGGAAGCAGAATTCGGTGCGGAAAAGGCCCACGCCCTGGGCGCCCAGCGCTGCGGCAGCGGCAGCGTCCTTGGCCCCGCCGACGTTGGCGAGGAGGGGCACCAAGTGGCCGTCCGCCGTCGTGCCGTTTCCGTCGAAAACCGCCAGAGTGGCCGCATTCTCGACCCACGCGATGGCGGCCGCGCGCTGCTCTTCGGTGGGTTCGAGGGAGAGTGAGCCGGCCGCGCCGTCCACAAAGACTTCGGCGCCGTCAGGAATTTCGTCCACTCCGCGGGCCGCGACGACGGCGGGCAGGCCGAGCGAGCGCGCGATGATCGCCGTATGGGACTGCGGTCCGCCGCCCGAGGTGACCAGTGCTGTCACGATCGCGGGATCCAGCGTTGCGGTGTCGGCGGGTGCGAGGTCTTCGGCCACCAGGATGAACGGCGTGTCCGACGCCGGGATCCCCGGGGCGGGGACTCCGCGAAGTTCGGCGACGATCCGCGCGCGGACGTCCAGGACGTCGGTGGCGCGCTCGGCCATGTACCCACCCAGGTTGTGGAGCATTTCGGACACGGAGGCGCCGGCTTCCCAGATGGCGCGTTCGGCCGAGCTGCCGTTGTTGTTGATGAGCTTGGTGGCCGACTTCAGGAGCATGGTGTCCTTGGCCATGAGCGCGGTGGCTTCCAGCACTGCCTTACCGTCTCCGCTGGCTTTGTCCGCGCGTGCTTTGAGTTCGTCGTGGACCGACTGGGCCGCCGCTTTCAGGCCAGCGACGGCGTCTTCCGCAGTGGTCGATGCGGCGAGCTGCTCGCCCGACGGCGGTTCGCTGACTGGTTTGGGCATCTGACGGATAGTGCCAATGACGCGGCCCGGGCTGACGCCTACTCCTTGGAAATTCTGCACTGAAATCCTCTGTTCCTGCTCTCGGATCGGACCCACCGGCTGCGGCGCCTCGGGGTCCGAAAAAATCTCCTGTGACTCACTTCATATAGCGTTGCTATAGGTGCTAGGGTAGCGGCTATGAGTTTCGATGACCAGCTTCCGCCCAAAACTCGGCTGCTCCGTGCAGCTGCCGAGTTGCTGGCGAATTCGGACGGGTCGCCGGTCTCTACGCGCCAAATCACCAAACTCGCCGGCGTCACGGCGCCCACGCTTTACCACCACTTCGGCGACAAGGAGGGGCTGTTCGACGCTGTCGTTTCAGCCGGCTTCGAGGAGTACGTGGCGGGAGAGCGGGACTTCGCACCCTCTGGGGAACCCCTGGAGGACGTCCGGCGGATGTGGGACAACCACGTCCGGTTCGGACTTACCCAACCGCACCTTTACCTGGTGATGTTCGGCAACATCCGTCCGGAAAGCAGGCCGGCCATCGTAGCTGATGCCGAGTCGCTTCTGGAGGAAATGCTGAGCAAGGCGGCCATTGCCGGGCAGATCAACGTACCCCCGCGCGAGGCAGCGAGGAGCATCCTGGCGGCCAACGTTGGCGTCACGCTCATGCTCATCGCAGAGCCTTTGGAAGACCGGAACCTCGAGCTCTCCACCATGACCCGGGATTCCATGATTTTCGCCGTGTCCACGGAAACAGCCCGTGGCGCCGCAGCAGACGACTCCGGCAAGTCGTCCGTTGTTGTTGCGGCAATCGCGCTGAATGCGGCACTCCAAGCCTCACATTCAGACCAGCTATCCAGTTCGGAATTGAAGCTTTTCCTTGAATGGCTTCACCGGATCTCCAGCAGCTCCTAGAGCTGTCCTCCTTCGATAGATATCGACTGATCCCGCACTGATGCGGGACTCACGTTAGGAATTCACACAATGGCAACAGCGTCAGTTGCGAAACAGCGCACCAGCGTGCGCGTTGGTGTCCAAAAGTTCGGAACGTTCCTTTCGGGCATGATCATGCCCAATATCGGGGCCTTCATTGCATGGGGCATCATCACCGCCCTGTTCATCCCGGCCGGGTTCTTGCCCAATGCGGACCTGGCCAAACTCGTGGGCCCCATGATCACGTACCTGTTGCCGCTCCTGATTGGCTACACCGGCGGCCGGGCGGTCCATGGCATCCGCGGCGGCGTGGTGGGAGCTGTGGCCACCATGGGTGTGATTGTGGGTACGGATATTCCGATGTTCATCGGTGCCATGCTCATGGGTCCGCTCACGGCCTGGATCATGAAGAAGCTTGACAAGGTATGGGAAGGCCGGGTCAAGCCGGGCTTCGAGATGCTGATCGACAACTTCTCCGCAGGCATCGTCGGTGCCGCCCTGGCCATCTTCGGCATGCTGGTGATCGGCCCGGTGGTGAAGGCCTTCAGTGACGGCGCGAGCGCCGTCGTCGAATTCCTGGTCCACAACGGACTTCTGCCGCTGACCAGCATCTTCATCGAACCCGCCAAGGTCCTGTTCCTCAACAACGCTGTCAACCACGGCATCCTCACGCCGCTGGGTACTGAACAAGCGCTGCAAAACGGCAAGTCCATCCTGTTCCTGCTGGAAGCCAACCCGGGCCCAGGCGTAGGCGTCCTGCTTGCGTACATGATCTTCGGCAAGGGCCTGGCACGGGCATCCGCTCCCGGCGCCGCGCTCATCCAGTTTGTCGGCGGCATCCACGAGATCTACTTCCCGTACATTCTCATGAAGCCGATCCTCATCCTCGCCACGATCGCAGGCGGCATGACCGGCATCTTCACCTTGGTGGTCACCGGCGCGGGCTTGCGTTCGCCGGCAGCCCCGGGCAGCATCATCGCTGTCTTTGCCGCAACAGCGAAGGACAGCTATTTCGGTGTGGCCCTGTCTGTACTCCTCGCGGCCACTGTGTCCTTCCTGATCGCCTCCGTGATCCTGCGGACCAGCAAGACCACCGATGTGGACGCGCTGGGCCAGGCGACGTCCAGGATGGAAGAGCTCAAGGGCAAGAAGAGTTCCGTTTCCTCCGCACTCCTGGGCGCCGGCGGCGGTACCGCCGTCCTGACCCGTCCCATCCAGAACATCGTGTTCGCGTGTGACGCCGGCATGGGTTCCAGCGCCATGGGTGCCTCGGTATTGCGCAACAAGATCAAGGCGGCCGGCTTCCCGGACGTCAAGGTCACGAATTCAGCCATTGCCAACCTCAGCGACACCTACGACGTCGTGGTCACGCACCAGGACCTGACAGAACGCGCCCGGCCGGTCACCTCCAGCGCCGTGCACGTCTCCGTGGACAACTTCATGAACAGTCCCCGGTACGAGGAGATTGTGGAACTGGTTAAGAGCAGCAACGCGGCTCCCGGCGCTGAGGGCTCGACGGCGGTTGCCGAACCGGCCGCCGGTGCCCACGCTGCCCAGCCCGCCGCCGTCGGGGGCAAGGATGTCCTGCTCCCCGAAAGCGTGATCCTCAATGGTTCCGCGACGGACCGTGACTCGGCCATCGACGAAGCGGGCAAGCTCCTGCTGGACCGGGGTTCAGTGGACATGGGCTACATTCACGCCATGCATGAGCGCGAGGAATCCGTGTCCACCTACATGGGCAGCTTCCTTGCCATCCCGCACGGCACGAACGCTGCCAAGAACCACATCCTGCACTCCGGTGTGTCGATCGTCCGCTACCCCGAGGGCATCGACTGGGGTGGCAAGCAGGTCAAGTTCGTCGTCGGCGTCGCCGGCATCAACAACGAGCACCTCCACATCCTGTCCTCCATCGCCAAGATCTTCACGGACAAGGCGCAAGTGGCCCAACTTGAGCAGGCCACGTCGGTTCAGGAAGTGCTGGATCTGTTCGGGAAGGTCAACGCATAGTGAAGGCAGTCCATTTCGGGGCAGGGAACATCGGGCGGGGATTCGTCGGCTTGCTGCTGCACGAGGCCGGATATGAAGTGGTCTTCGCCGATGTCGCGGATGCCTTGATCAGCCAGCTCGCCTCCACCCCCTCCTACGAGGTCCACGAGGTCGGCGAAAACGCGGCGGTCAAGACCGTGTCCGGGTTCCGCGCCCTGAATTCGGGCACCGAAGAGGCTGCCGTCGTCGCGGAGATCGCGACGGCGGACCTCGTCACCACGGCGGTGGGGCCGCACATACTCAAGTTCGTGGCCCCCGTGATCGCTCGAGGCATCGCCGGCCGCTCGCCGTCGTTGGCTCCGCTCCAGGTCATGGCCTGTGAGAACGCGATCAACGCCACGGACCTCCTGCGATCCGAAGTGGAAGCCGCGTGGGACGGTGCCGCCGGTGACCTTTCCTCCGCTGCGGTGTTTGCGAACACGGCGGTCGACAGGATTGTCCCCAACCAGGCGCCGGGCCAAGGCCTCGACGTCACTGTGGAGACCTTTTACGAGTGGGTCATCGACCGCACGCCGTTCGCGGGGGAGGCGCCGGTGATCCCCGGCGCGACCTTCGTGGAGGAGCTCGGCCCGTATATCGAACGGAAGTTGTTCACGGTCAACACCGGACACGCCTCGGCAGCATACTTCGGCTATGGCGCCGGCCTGGAGAAGATCTCCGACGCCATGGCCGACGCCTCTGTGGCCGCCCGGGTGCGGGCAGTGTTGGAGGAGACCAAGCACCTTCTCGTGGCCAAACACGGTTTCGTCGAAGCCGAGCAGGAAGCGTACGTGCAGAAGATCCTGTCCCGCTTCACCAACCCGTACCTCCCGGACACCGTGAACCGGGTGGGCCGTGCGCCGCTCCGCAAGCTGGGCCGGCACGAACGGTTCATCGGCCCGGCCGCGGAGCTCGCCGAGCGCGGCGTCACTCCCGTTGCCTTGCTCGACGCGATGTCCGCTGCCCTGCGTTTCGACGACGGGGCAGACGACGAAGCCGTGGAACTCGCACGGATGCTCTCCGAGATGGACGCCGCCGAGGCGGTCGAGCGCATAACTGACCTGCCGCCGTCGCACCCGTTGTTCCCGCAGGTGCTGAAGCTGATCGAAGAACGGAAGGCCGAGGCCTAAACGCCCGCTCACCTATGTCGGGTTTTTCCCGGACGCCCGCTCACATCTGAGGGCCTTTTCCCGGACGCTCGCTCACCCTCCTTCACTTGATGTGAAGGAGGGTGAGCGTTTTGGGCTCGAAAAGTAAGCGAGCGTCAACTAGTTGCCGAGTTCTTCCGACGCCGTCCGTCCGGCCGCCTGGACGCGCCGCAGGAAGTCGGTAATGACGGCGATTTCAGCGTCGTCGTAGTCCGCACAGATCGTGTCCATGAGGCTGTTCATTCCCGAGTAAAGGCGGAACATCTCGGCGTTTCTGTCGGGCAGAACCCGGATGACCACGGCGCGCCGGTCGGACGGATCCCGGTCCCGGACAATCCAGCCTCCGCGTTCGAGTCGGTCGAGAATTCCGGTCATGGTGGCTGGGTGCAGGCCGGCGAGTTTGGCCAACATGCTCGGGCTGAGCGGTCCCCGGCTTGAGATCAGGTCAAGACAATCAAGGTCAACATCCTTCAGCTCGGCTTGGGTGCCGACCTGGTGATTGAGCACGGACAGTTGCACGCGTACGCTGCGAAGCTCGGCTTTGAGCGCAGCAACAGCACGCCGCCGAAGGCGAGGATTCGCGGCCTCTTGATTTGATATGAAATTCATATGATATCGTTTCTGTATTGTATGGTTTTCCTAGGATAAGACTACCGGAGGCCGCATCACATGAAGATCGCAGTATTCGGGGCAAACGGCCCCACCGGAAGGATTCTCACCGCACAAGCGCTCGACGCCGGACACATCGTCACAGCCGTCACGCGCCGGCCACACGAATTCCCGCTTTCGGCCCCCGGCCTAAGCGTCGTAGGCGCCGATGTGTATAACTTCGAGGACGTGAGTGCCGTCGTCGAAGGAAAGGATGCCGTTCTCTCAACCCTCGGTGTTCCATACAGCCGCCAGCCGATCACGGTCTATTCCGTCGGCACGGGGAATATCATCCGGGCAATGGGCAACCACGGCGTCCGTCGGCTGGTCTGCGTGAGCTCCAGCGCCACTGACATCTCGGCCGGCCCGCATGGCGGGTTTCTTTTCGAGAAAGTGCTGCAGCCCCTCATTACCAAGCTGCTGGGTAAGACACTGTATGAGGACATGCGGCGGATGGAATCCGCCGTCGTAGCGAGCGGCCTGGACTGGACAATCATGCGGCCCTCCGGTCTTTTCGAGACCGAGTCCGTCACCGAATACAAGATGGCCGTTGATTACATAAACGGCACTTTCACGTCGCGGGCGGACCTTGCGGACTGCATGCTGAGGCAACTCACTTCGGACGACTTTGTGCGCAAAAACGTAGCGGTTGCAACCTTTTCGCAGAAGCCGAGCCTGATGCAGCTACTCTTCCGTGAGGCCAGCAGCAAGAAGGCCGCGCCGGATAGCGTCCCTGAGGGCAACCGGTCATGAACCTCGGTGGGAAACCCGAAACCCTCCTTCACATGACGACGTGAAGGAGGGTTTCGGGTTGTGCCGCCATATGTGAGCGCGCGTTACGTCGAAAAGGCTCATATGTGAGCGCGCGTCGGAAGAATGGCCGCTGTATGTGAGCGGGCGTCCTAGCGGGCGGCGGTTTCGACGGCGGTGGTTTCGGTTTCGGCCATGGCTTTCCACTCGGCTACGCGGGCCTGGTGCAGCGGCGACTTCCGGACCAGGGCGTACGCCGCGGCGAGGACCGCGAACCAGATGGGCGTTACGAGCAGGGCCGTGAGCGTGTCCGGCTGCGTAGTCAGGGCCCAGACCAGGAAGCCGAAGAAGGCGAAGACCACCCACACCATGACGATCCCTCCGGGCATCTTGAAGGTCGATGCCTCGTGCAGCCGGGGCCGGCGCTTCCGGAAGACAAGGTAGCTGGCCAGGATGATCGACCAAACGAACATGAAGCAGACGGCGGACACGGTGGTGACCATGTCGAAGGCTGCGCCGATGTCCTTGCCGGCGTAGAGCAGTGCGACGCCGCCGAGGAGAAGCACGCAGGACAGGAACAGGGCGTTCTGCGGGACTTTACGGCTGGAAAGGCGGCCGAACACCTTGGGGGCATCGCCGTCGTTCGCCAGGCCGAACACCATGCGCGACGTCGAGTAGATGCCCGAGTTGGCCGAGGACATGGCGGAGGTCAGGACCACGAGGTTCACCACGGTTGCCGCGATGCCCAGTCCGGCGAGGGAGAACATGGCGATGAACGGGCTGTGGCCGGCCTTGAACTCGGTCCAGGGAATGACGGACATCAGGATGATGAGCGCGCCGACGTAGAACAGCATCACGCGGACGGGAATGGCGTTGATGGCGCGGGGCAGGTTGTGCTCCGGGTTTTTGGTCTCGGCCGCGGCTGTGCCCACGAGTTCGATGCCCACGAACGCGAAGACCGCGATCTGGAAGCCGGCGACGAAGCCCATGAATTCCTTGGGGAAGAAGCCGCCGTGGCTCCAGAGATTGGTCAAGCTAGCGGCTCCGGCGTCGGACTTGAAGCCGGTGGAGATCATGACGATGCCCACGATGATCAAAGCGGCGATGGCAACGATCTTGATGAGGGCGAACCAGAACTCAGTCTCGCCGAAGGCCTTCACCGTGGGGAGGTTGAGCAACAGCAGGATGGCGATGGTCGCGAGGCCCGGAATCCAGAGCGGCACACCCGGCCAGAGCTCATTGGCGTAGCCCGCGATGGCGATGACATCGGCCACCCCTGTTACCACCCAGCAGAACCAGTAGGTCCAGCCCGTGAAGAAGCCTGCCCAGGGACCAAGGAGGTCGCCGGCGAAGTCGCTGAAGGACTTGTAGTTCAGGTTGGAGAGCAGGAGCTGGCCCATGGCGCGCATGACGAAGAACAGCATGAAGCCGATGATCATGTACACGAAGATCACGGACGGCCCGGCGACGGAGATGGTCTTTCCGGAGCCCATGAAGAGGCCTGTGCCGATGGCGCCGCCGATCGCAAGCAACTGGATGTGGCGGTTGCTCAGTGAGCGCGCCAGATGCGGCTCGCTGTCTTTGCTGGAGGCAGTGCGTTGCCCTGTTGTTGTCTGGTGAGACATATCTGCATCCTTCGGGTGATTCGCCGCATGGTGACGTGGCTAACAAATCTGCTAGTCCAAACTAACTCGAACCATCCCAGAATTTGTGATTGATCGTTTCACCCAGAATTCATGAACGCTCGTAAAACGAAGCCCCCAGCTTGTGTCAGGCTGGTGCTATGAGTCACACAAATCCAGGCGTGAAGCCGCTGTTGAGCATGGTTCTGGACGAAGGAGTCTTCACCCTCCGCCGCGCCCACTGGGAGGACCTGCCCGCCATCCTGAGATTGCTCGCGGCGGATCAGTTGGGCGGTTCCCGTGAAAACGCCGAGGACGTCGGCCCTTATCTGCAGGCGTTTCAGCAGATCAACGAGGATCCGGCCCAGTTGTTGGTGGTAGGCCACCTGAACGGCGCCTGCGTCGCGACATTCCAGCTGAGTTTCATCCCGGGGCTGGCCCGGAAAGGCTCGTTGCGCTGCCAGATCGAGGCCGTGCGCGTTGCCGCGGAGTTGCGGGACCATGGCGTCGGTGCGGCCATGATGCAATGGGCGATCGAAGAGGCGCGGAACCGGGGCTGTACCCTGGTCCAGCTCACGAGTGACAAGTCCCGCAAGGACGCCCATCGCTTCTATGAGCGGCTGGGTTTCGTCGCCAGTCACGAGGGGATGAAGCTGGTGCTGTAACCAGGGGCTGCCAGCGGACTGAAGACCACGCACCTCTTGATATTTAGGTAGCCTAACTGTTAGGATACCTAAATATGAACACCGATCAAGCTGACGACGCGCTCCTCGCCCTCGCCCAATCATTCCGGGAAGCCTTGCGGCAGAGCGTCTACGTGATGCGCCGCCTCGATTCCGAGGAGCAACTCAGCTCGGCCCAGCTTGGCGTCCTCAAGATGGCGCTCGACGGCGGTGCCCGCGTCGGGGGGATCGCCCGGAACCTTGGGGTCAAAGTCCCAAGCGCCACGGAGCAGATCATCAAGCTTGAGCGCGCAGGCCTGGTCAAACGCGAAGCAGACCCGGACGACTCCCGTGCCGTCCGTGTCGCCGCAACCGCGGCGGGACGTGCCGCCGTCGAGAATGCCGACCGGCGCCGCAACGAATTCATCGCCGGGATCCTCGGAACGCTGAGCCAGGCGGAACGCGACGCGGTCCAAGCCGCCCTTCCGGTGTTCGACAAGATCAACCATTCAGTCCAGAACTGAACAAAACCAACAACTGAACGACCCAAAAACTAGGAGAGCAGTCCATGAAAGGCCAGCTCGCAGAGCAACTGCAGCCAGCGGAAGAAACACTCGAGGCCGAAAAGGCCTCGTTCCTCAAGCAGCCCAAAGCCGTGTGGGCCACGGCGATTGCCGCCGTCTTCGCCTTCATGGGCATCGGCCTGGTGGACCCGATCCTGCCGGCCATCGCCAAGAACCTCCAGGCCAGCCCCAGCCAAGTGTCGTTGCTCTTCACGAGTTACTTCCTGGTGACCGCCGTCGCGATGCTCGTGACCGGGTTCGTTTCTTCCCGGATCGGCGGCAAAAAGACGCTGATGACCGGCCTGGCCCTGATTGTCGTCTTCGCCTCGTTGTCAGGCCTGTCGGGAAGCGTGGGTGAGCTGGTCGGATTCCGCGCTGGTTGGGGACTTGGCAACGCCCTCTTCGTGGCCACCGCGCTTGCCGTGATTGTCGGCGTCGCGAGCGGCGGAACCGGGACTGCGATCATCCTGTACGAAGCCGCCCTTGGCCTCGGCATTTCCCTCGGCCCATTGCTCGGCGCGCTTCTCGGCGGCTGGCAATGGCGCGCACCGTTCTTCGGCACCGCGGTCCTCATGGCCATTTCCTTCATCGCCTTGCTGGCCCTGCTGCCCAAGACCGCGAGGCCGGCCACGAAGGCCCGTTTGCGTGACCCGCTCCTTGCCCTGGGCCACAAAGGCCTTCGCACTACCGCGGCCAGCGCCCTGTTCTACAACTACGGCTTCTTCACTATCCTGGCCTTCACGCCCTTCATTCTCGGGATGGACGCCTACGGTATCGGCTCCGTGTTCTTTGGTTGGGGCGTGGCCGTGGCCGTGTTCTCGGTCTTCGTGGCACCCGTGCTGCAGCGTCGCTTCGGTACCACCAACGTCCTGGTCGGCACCCTCGGGGCCCTTTTGCTGGACCTCGTCGGGCTGGGACTGGCCGCGGGGCACTCGGTGACCGCCGTCGTCGTGCTTGTCATTGTGGCGGGCGCCCTGCTGGGCATCAACAACACGCTCTACACGGAACTGGCCATGGAGGTTTCCGATTCGCCGCGTCCTGTGGCTTCGGCCGGTTACAACTTCGTGCGGTGGATGGGCGGGGCGCTGGCTCCGTTTGTCGCGGCGCAGTTGGGTGAGCACTTCGGCCCGCAGATCCCGTTCTTCGCCGCGGCCCTTGCGCTTGCGTTCGCAATCCTCGTGGCTGTCGGCGGACGCCGCTACCTGAAGTCGCACGAACCGCACCTCGTGTAAGCAGCAAAATCTCCCAAGTAGCTCGCAGTTGTTGTCGTTATGAGCCGTCAAAACGACAACAACTGCGAGCTACTTGGGTGCAGCGGGGGAGGTGAGGCTACTTCGGTTCGGTGATCGCGAGCTCTGCGGGCCTGGAGCCTTTCGGGACGAACAAGGTGTCGGCCTGCTCAAGGGACATGCCGTTGGTTTCCGGCACCTTGAACATGACAAAGAAGAACGACGCCGCGGCGAACAGCGCGTACATGCCATAAGTCAGCGGCAGCGAACCGGCCGCCATGATAGGGAAGCTCAAGGTGATGGCGAAGTTGGCGATCCACTGGGCCGCGGCGGCCAGGCCGAGTGCACGGGCACGGATGCGTGAGGGGAAGATCTCGCCCAGGAGAACCCACACCAACGGTCCCCACGAAGCGCCGAAGCTCACCACGAACACGTTTGCGGCTACCAGGGCCACCGGGCCCCAGGCGCCGGCTAAGGACACCGAAGATCCCGTCCCGCTGGCGGAAGAAAAGGCCAGCGCCATGGCACCCAAGGACACGGCCATGCCGATCGAGCCCGTCAGCAGGATGGGCCGGCGGCCGATGCGGTCCACGAGGGCGATGGCCACAAGGGTGACCAGGATGTTGGTGACGGACGTTGCCACGGAGATGGCCAGGGAGTCTTGCTCGTGGAAGCCGACTGCTTTCCACAGTGTGGTGGAGTAGTAGAAGATCACGTTGATGCCGACGAATTGCTGCAGCACCGACAAGATGATGCCGATCCACACCACGGGCTGCAGGCCAAAGGCCTTGCCACGTAGCGAGCCCTTCTTGGTGGAGAGCTCGTCCTGCTTGATGGAGTCACGGATTTCGCGGATGTGGCGTTCCGTATCGTCGCCGGGCATCAGGGTGTCGAAGATCTTTCGTGCGGTGTCTTCCTTGCCGTTGAGGACCAGGAAGTGCGGGGACTCAGGCAGCCGGAAGGCGATCAGGCCATAGATCGCGGCAGGCACCGCGCAGGCAATGAACATCCAGCGCCAGGCCTCAATTCCGAGCCACAAGGCGTGGTGCGCGCTTCCCGCCGAAGTCGCCAGGACGGCGTCGGACAGGAGGGCCGCGAAAATACCGGTGGTGATCGCCAACTGCTGCAGCGACGCGAGCCGGCCGCGGACCTGGCGCGGTGAGATTTCCGAGATGTAGGCCGGCGCGATCACCGACGCGAGGCCGATTCCCAGGCCGCCCACCAGGCGCCAGAAAACCAGGTCCCAGATGCTGAAGGCCAAGCCAGTCCCGATGGAGCTGACCAGGAAGAGGGCGGCACCAAGCTTCATGGCCGGGATACGGCCGTAGCGGTCCGCCACCTTGCCCGCAAGATACGCCCCTGCGGCACAGCCGAGCAGCGCGACCGCCACAGCGAAGCCCGTGACGGCTGCGCTCAGCATGAATTCGTCCTTCATCGCATCCACGGCGCCGTTTACCACGGAGGAATCGAAGCCGAAGAGGAAACCGCCCACAGCTCCGGCAACGGCCAGGCCAATTACCTTGCGTGGGACGCCGGAACGGCTGTCGGAGCTGGAATTGGGCATGGCTCTCCCTTGAGAAAAATTAGTGGATTGTGCGGCGCGGTCGTCATCGGCAGCTGAGTCCGACGGGGACGCCGGTGCACTCGCGCTACACAGTGTTGCACGCTGCCAGCGTGACTTCCAGTCAACCGGGCCGGCCACACCGGACGTGTCACGCCACGCAAACTTTTGCGCCGCCGTCGGGCACCCCACCGCGCGAACGCTGGAAACGACAACGGCAGGCAGTCCAAAAGACTGCCTGCCGTGACGCGGTCAAAGAGAGCCTAGTGCGCGGAAACGGATTCCTTCGCTGCCGCCTTCGGATCCGTGAGTTTCTTGTTCGGCAAAGCGAACGTGATGAGGAACGCGAGGCCGGTGAGCGCCGCGGCGGTCAGCATCACGGTGTCGATCGACTGTGCGAAGCCTTCGAGGATGGGCCGCGTGAGCGCCGGGTTGGCGTGGTGCAGCCAGCTGGTGTCGTTCAGCGAATCGTTCGTGGCGCCGTTCTTGAAGAAGTCGTACAGCTTGGCGTTGGCGGGATCCGCTGCAACCGCGGGATCCTTGAGCACCTTGAGGTAGTCCGTGCTGCCCATGGCGTCCTTCATGCCCGAGGCGATCTTGTCGGCGGCCAGGCTGAAGAGCATCGAGATGAACACAGCGGTTCCCACGGCGCCGCCCATGGAACGGAAGAATGCCGCGGTGGACGTGCCCACGCCCATGTCCTTCGGCGGCACGGAGACCTGCATGGCCAAAGTGAGGGGCTGCATGCAGAAGCCCAGGCCCATGCCGAAGAATACGGCGATCAGGCCGGGAACCCAGAGGCCGGTGTCGACGCCGAGGGACAGGCCCATGACGATTGCGGCGGCGGTCAGGATGCCCGTACCGAGGATCGGGAAGATCCGGAAGACGCCCGACGCCGAGATGGTCCGTCCCGCTGTAATGGAACCGAAGAGGATGCCCACCGTGAAGGTGATCATCATGAGGCCCGCCTCGGTAGGGGTGAGGCCCTTGACCAGCTGCAGGTACATCGGGAGCATCGCGATGGCCCCGAACATGCCGATACCGATGATGAAGTTCAGCAGGGAAGACAAACCGAAGGTGATGTTCCTGAAGAGCCGCAGGGGGATCAGCGCGTAGTCGCCGGCACGCCGCTCAACCAGCAGGAACGCGATGATGCCGATGACGCCAAGCCCGTAGCAGATCCACGAGTTTCCGGAGGTCCAGCCCCAGCTGCGTCCTTGTTCGGCCACGAGCAGCAGCGGGACGATTGCCAGCGTGATGGCTCCAGCACCCCAGTAGTCGATCTTCTGCTTGACGTGCTTCGCGGGCAGGTGCAGGTAGAAGAACACCACGGCCAGTGCGGCCAGGCCTATGGGCAGGTTGATGAAGAAGACCCAGCGCCAGCCGTCGAAGCCAAGGATGTTGGCCGAGCCTGCGAAAGCACCGCCGACCACGGGACCGAGGACGGAGGAAACGCCGAAGACGGACATGAAGTAACCCTGGTACTTGGCACGATCCTTCAAGGCAACGATGTCGCCGATGATCGTCAATGCGAGGGCCAGCAGACCGCCGGCGCCCATACCCTGGATGCCGCGGGCGATGGCGAGCTCGGTCATGGAATGCACGGAACCGGCGTACAGGGAGCCCGCGAGGAAGATCAGGATCGCGGCCAGGTACAGCGGGCGGCGGCCGAAGATGTCGCTGAGCTTGCCGTACAGCGGGGTGGTCACCGTGGATGTGATGAGGTAGGCCGTAGTGGCCCACGCCTGCAGGGACAGGCCGTCCAGGTCGTTGGCGATGGTGTAAATGGACGTGGACACGATGGTCTGGTCCAGGGAGGACAGGAACATGCCGAGCATGAGGCCCACCATGACGGTGAGCGTCTGACGGTGTGTCAAGACCTCTCCGGCGGCCCGCACAGGCGTGGCGTTGGACATTGCTTCTCCAAAGGTGGATGAAAAGGGGACTAAGCAGGATAGTTGCTTTCAGTAACTATCCTAATCGCTCCCGTATTCCCTGTCTTACCCGATTGGAGAGAAATATGTCACCGCTCTACGAGAATCCCGTCAGGATCGCAGTAGATCAGGTTGCCGGGTTCGATATGCACACCGTCAAGCACCAAAGGGATGTCCACTTCGCCACGGCCCACTTTGGAGCTCTTCTTGGGATTGCTCCCAAGGGCTTTGACGCCCAAAGGCAGCTTCGCGATCGCCACGCGATCGCGAATGGCTCCATTGATCACGACGCCAGCCCAGCCGTTCGCGACGGCGCTCTCGGCGATCATGTCCCCCATGAGGGCTGTGCGCAGCGAGCCGTAGCCGTCCACCACCAGCACGGCGCCGTCGCCGGGGGTGGCCAGAATCGTCTTCACCAAGGCATTGTCCTCAAAGCACTTGATGGTGCGAACGGGGCCGCTGAAGTGCGAGACGCCGCCGAGGTCCTGGAACTGCAGTGATATCGACTCAAGATCCTCGGCACGCTCGTCGTAGAGATCTGCGGTGTTGATGGGGTTCGCTGGGCTGTTCATCGTTGATCCTCCTCGGTCCGTTGGAGTTACCCTAACGCGTGCGGACTTGCCTTGGCGCTAGGCTGAATCCACACGTCCAGACGCTAGGGGAGCCCCGTCATGAGCCTGTCCGATCTGCCCGGTTCATTGCCTGAAAGACCGGCGACGGATCCTGCTCTAGATCCTGCGCCAACACAAGGCCCGACGACGGCGCTCGCCGAGCCCGTGGAGCGCGTCCGCTCGCTGTGGGTCACCGGAGTGGTGCTCGTCAATGTGGGCATCAACGCTGCATTCTTCGGCCCTATCCAGGTGTTGCTCGGCCAGCAGGCCATCCATTTTGACGAAGGCCAGAAGGAAGCCATCCTTGCGCTGGTTACGGCTTGCGGCGCTGGGGTATCGATGGTCGCGAATCCCTTGTTTGGTGCGTTCAGCGACCGCACCACGTCCCGCCTCGGACGGCGGGTACCGTGGGTGCTTTTCGGCGCCATCCTGGGCGCCGCAGCCTTGGTGGCCCTGGCGGGAGCTCCCAATGTGGCGGTCATGACTATTCTGTGGTGCCTTGTCCAGGCCGGCTGTAACGGAGCCTATGCGGCCATCACCGCGGCCATTCCGGATCGAGTACCAGTGCCGCAGCGCGGCGCGGTTGGCGGACTTGCGGCCATGGGCCAGACCGTGGGCATTCTCGCGGGCGCGGTGATCGCGTCCGTGGTTTCCGGGAACTTTTCCCTCGGCTACATCGTGTGCGCTGTTGCGCTGCTGGCAGGCGTCGTGCTCTATCTATTCAAAAATGACGACGTGCCTCTCGTTCGGGAGGCCAGGCCACCGTTCAAACTCTGGACATTCGTCAAGGGCTTTTGGATCTCGCCCGTTAAGTATCCGGACTTCGCGTGGGCCTGGCTGACGAGGTTCCTGGTCAATGTCGGCAACCACATGGTCACCTTGTACTTGCTGTTCTTCCTCAAGGATGCCGTGCACCTGGAGGAAGCGCAGGGGATCAAGCCCGAGTTCGGGGTCCTCATCCTGACGGGCCTGTATGCCGTCATGGTGATCATCACCAGTGTGGTGGGCGGCGCCATCAGCGACCGCATGGGCAAACGCAAACCGCTGGTCATTGTCTCGTCCGTCGTCATTTCGATAGCTGCCCTGATCCTTGCGTTCGAACCCACATGGACGGGGGCCATTGCCGGCGCGGCGGTGCTCGGTATCGGCTTTGGCGCGTATCTCGCGGTCGACTTCGCGCTCATTACCCAGGTGCTGCCTGCAGCCTTGGACCGCGGCCGGGACCTCGGGGTCATCAACGTCGCCAACTCATTGCCGCAAGTGATCGCGCCGGCGATTGCCTCCTTCTTCGTTGTGTTCTGGGGTGGCTACGTCTCGCTGTATGTGGCGGCAGCTGTCATCGGTTTGTTGGGCGCCGTTTTCGTCGTGAAGATCAAGGGTGTTGCGTAGCCCTGCGAATCCGTTCTCAGGGAACTGACAACTTGCTGCCGTATCATTGTCAGGACGCGCTCGGTCTATGGGGGGCCGCGCAATCTCCCCGAACGAAGCCCAAACCAACAGAACGCCGGAAATGTCCGAACCGAACTCCTTGGAACCGTATTCGCTGGATCTGGCCGCGGGGTTGCCCCAAATGGCGGCTGCTCCCACCACGCCGAGACAGCTATTGCGCTACGCCCGGATACTGAAAACTGCCGCGGGATTCGCCCAGCGCCAGTTCGATACCGTGAGCCTTTCGGACGTATCTACCAGGGCCCACGTACCGCTGGGGACGCTCTACCGCTACTTTCCTTCCACGGTTCATCTCATGCTTGCGGTCTACCGGCAGCAACTGCGGGAGCTCAACGACTCAAAACCGGCGTCTTCGAGGTGTAGCCAGCAAGAACTCACCGGTCTCGGGATGGAGATATTCCATATGCGGGTCATGCAGCCCGCCGTCGAACACTGTCTGTCCCGCACATGGGATACCCGCGATGGTGACATCCCCGTACTCTTGCGCGATATCGAAGCGCTCTCCGCCGAGATGGTCGCGGCTGCGATCGGCGACGCCGGGAGGGCCAGGATTCTGCTCCACGTCATCAGTGGTCTGGTCCAGTCGGTCAATTGCCGCCGGATCTCACTTTTCGACGCAGAGAAGGACCTCAAGAACGCCTGCAAGTTGATTGCGGACGCGTAGCTTTTCCAGGAATCTACGTAATTGGTCTAGACCACTACGACCAAAAGTATGAGTTTATGACTGGATGTCTCTAGTCTTCCTATCAGGCCCCTGTCTACGAAGACAGGACCCAAGCGGCTAGCAGCCCATATCCGCAGGAGTTTCACCGCACGGACCAACCACCCTTGGTCCGGCACCGAAGCCTCTACACCTGCCCGAATTGTGCCGTGGGTTCACGGCTAGCCTGAGGAGACAACGACGTGTCCGTCGAGACCATCACCCCTGAACAGAATCTGACTGCCCTGGCGCTGAGCGAAGAGGAAATCTTCACCGCCCACGAAGGCGGCAAGCTCTCCGTTTCGAGCACCGTGCCGCTTTTGAACAAGCGGGACCTTTCCATCGCCTACACCCCCGGCGTCGCCGAGGTGAGCCGCGCGATCCACGCCAACCCTGATCTTGCACGCACCCACACGTGGGCCGAGCGTCTTGTCGTGGTCGTCAGCGATGGGACCGCGGTCCTCGGCCTGGGTAACATCGGGCCCAGCGCCTCCCTCCCGGTCATGGAAGGAAAGTCCGCGCTCTTCAAGGCCTTCGGCGATCTCGACTCCATCCCCTTGGTCCTCAACACCACCAACGTGGACGAAATTATCGAGACCCTCGTCCGTCTGCGTCCGAGCTTCGGTGCCGTGAACCTCGAAGACATCTCGGCGCCCCGCTGCTTCGAACTCGAAGAGCGTCTCATCGAAGCGCTCGACTGCCCCGTCATGCACGATGACCAGCACGGCACCGCCGTCGTGGTTCTCGCAGCGTTGACGAACGCCGCCAAGGTGACCGGCCGTGAACTTGAAGGACTGAAAGTTGTGGTCTCCGGTGCGGGTGCCGCCGGCATCGCTGTCTCCGAGATCCTGCTGACCGCGGGCGTCAAGGACGTCGTCCTTCTGGATTCCAAGGGGATCATCAACGCCGAGCGCGCCGACCTGGTGGCCGATTCGGGCAGCGTCAAAGCCCGCTTCGCCCAGCGCACCAACCCCCGCGCCCTTTCCGGCGGACCCGCGGAGGCACTGCAAGGCGCCGACGTGTTCATCGGCGTTTCCTCGTCCAAACTGGCCGAGGAACACTTGAAGCTTATGAACCAGGATTCGATCGTGTTCGCCCTGTCCAACCCGGACCCTGAAGTCCTGCCCGAGGTCGCCGTCAAATATGCAGCCGTCGTGGCCACTGGCCGCAGCGACTTCCCGAACCAAATCAACAACGTCCTGGCCTTCCCCGGAATTTTCCGCGGAGCCTTGGACGCCGGTGCACGCCGCATCACTCCGGCCATGAAGATCGCTGCGGCCCGCGCCATCGCCGCGTTGGCCGAGGATGAACTCTCCGCCGATTACATCGTGCCCAGCCCGTTGGATCCGCGCGTTGCGCCTGCGGTCACGGCGGCGGTTGCCGCTGCGGCCGAATAGGGCCGCGCACCCAACCCGAATAGCCGACGACGGCGACGCCCACCGCTCTGCTGCGGAGCGTCGCCGTCGTTCTTTTGTTCCGCGGGCCGGTTATGTGAGCGGGCGTTCGGGATTTGGGCGGGATATGTGAGCGGGCGTTCGGGATTTGGGCCGGATATGTGAGCGGGCGTTGGGTTCGGCAAACGCTCGCTCACTTTTGGGGCCATTTGGGCAAACGCTCGCTCACTTTTGGGGCCATTTGGGCAAACGCTCGCTCACGTCTCACGTTGGCTCCAAAGATGAATCTGCTGGCTCCCGGGTGGAGATCGGGCGCTGGGGGGCAGAATCGGCGTCGCCGTGTCCTTGCCCGTGGATAGGGTGGCTGACATGGAACAGACACTGAAAGTTGCACGGCATTGGGGCGCCCCCGCGGCGGCCGTCATCTTTTTCGCCCTGTGGTGTGTGGCGGAACTGGGATTTATGGCGCCATGGCTTCCCCATTGGGCTGAATTGTGGAAGCTTATTCTGTCAAGATTTTCGATACTGATCTTGACCACTTTCGCCATTGCTGTCTCGGCATGGCGACCCGCGCTCTCTCTGGGATTCACGGCCGTCTTGCTAATTGGACAGTTGGCGTACTTCATCCCGGAACCTTATTCCGATGATTGGACCATCTATTTGGGCTCCTTCATTGCCTTGGGGTTCTCGATATGGACCGCGAGGGGTCGTCTGCTATTTGTTGTCGCTGGGAGCAATGTGGTTTTCGCGGGTGTGATGACGTTCATCATGCTGTCTTGGCGGTACGGAAGTGGTGTCGGATGGTTCAGGCCGTTATTTATGGGCGACAGGCCAGCCTTGGCGAACTACGGCGCGCAGGTCTTCTCGTTCCTTTTCCTCATCGCAGCCGGTTGCGCCGCAGCGGGCGTCGCCCTGCGCCTCTACGAAGAACGCGGAAGTCTCTTCAAAGCCCGGGTCCTCGCCCAAACCAGCCTCAAGGAGACCGAGGTGGAGCTCGTGGTGGAGCAGGAGCGCACCCGGATCGCCCGTGACCTTCACGACGTCCTGGCGCACTCACTCGCCGTGATCGCCGCTCAAGCGGACGGCACACGCTATCTGAGCCAAGACCAACCCAAAGCGGTGCTCGACGCCTTGGAGAACATCGCGGTATCGGCCCGCCACGCATTGGTGGACGCCCAGCGTGTGATTGAGGGAGTCCGCGACGACGGTCTGGTGGCCCCACAGCCCCGGCTCACCGACGTCGGGCCACTTGTCGAGCGGATGCGTCAGGGGAGCCTCAAGGTCCAGCAGAGCGAAACCGGCACCCCGGTCGAGCTTGGCGCTGGCCAGCAACTCGCAGTATTCCGGATTGTGCAGGAGTGCCTCACGAACGCGCTCAAGCACGGTGGACGCGGCACGGCCGTGCGACTTCACTTCGACTGGAGCGGCCCCGGGTTGACCATGCACGTTGCGTCGGAATTGCCGGCGTCCGTTTCGATTGGGGGGACGGACGACGGCGATGCCGCCGGGCGTGTGGGGCGCGGGATCCCCGGAATGCGCGAGCGTGCGCACCTCGCCGGCGGCTGGCTCAGCTCGGGGCCCGACGGCGAGCAGTTCCGCGTGACGGTTTTCATTCCTTATGGCTCACGCCCGGCGGCGCTCCTTCCGGAAAATGGAGCGGACGAGGATGTTTCGTCCGCCGAGGGGCTGGAACGGGAGCCGGCGCTGCCCCTCGAAGGTGCATCGCCGTCGTCGGGCCCTGAGCGGGAAAGCGTCGGACGTGGCTGAAACACCCATCACGGTTGCCTTGGTGGACGACCAACCACTGTTCCGCTCCGGCATCCGCATGCTGGTGCAGAGCCAAGCGGACATGGACGTGGCCTGGGAGGCCGACGACGGCGAACAAGCCGTGGCGCTCGCGGCAAAGCAGCGGCCGGACGTCATGCTGATGGATCTTCGGATGCCCGTCCTGGATGGAGTCGAGGCCACACGGCGCATCACGGAGGAAGCCGATGCGGCGGGAGCGGACAAGCCAAAGATCATCGCCCTGACCACCTTCAACAGGGACCAAGCCGTGGTTGACGCCGTGCAGGCGGGAGCCAGCGGATACCTGCTCAAGAGCGCCGAGCCGGAATTCCTGCTGGCCGCCATCCGAACCGTGTATTCGGGATACTCGGTGATCGCACCCGGTTCGGTTCACGAGCTCTTCCAGCACGCGGCCAGGACGGTACCGGTCGCCGGGCCGGACCTTACCGTGATGGACGAGCTGTCTCCGCGCGAGCGGGATGTGTTCCTGCTGGCGGCCAAAGGCTTGGGGAACGCCGAGATGGCGCAGAGCCTGTTTGTCTCCGAGGCGACAGTGAAATCCCATCTGCGCAGTGTGCTCAGCAAGCTGGGGCTCCGCACGAGGCTTCAGCTGGTGGCCTTTGCCTACGAACATCGGCTTCTCGGGTAGGCGCCCGGATTCAAAGGCGGCGGCCGCCCGGAAAAGGGGCGGTCGCCGTCGTGCAACTGCAGAGTGCTGCAGAGTCAGGGGGCGCTACATGGCGCGGCCCTTCGACTCCTCCCTTAAGTCGCGTCCAAGCCAAATGCCAAGGGCAACCATGACGACACCGAGAACCAGGTGCAGCCAGTCGTCCGCGGCGTTCATGGGCACGAAATCAGCGCTCATGTTCGACGCGGTGATCAGGCCGTAGATCCACAGCACGAGGTAGATTGCGCCGCCACCGATGAGGTAACCGCGCGCCATCCTTCCAGTCCTTGCGAAGTACAGGCCTGCTGCGCCGAACAGCAAATGGACAATATTGTGCAGGACGGATACTTGGAAGATTCCAAGAAGCATGGCGCCCGAGTCATGTCCTGCGAAGGTCATGGCGCCGTAATTGCTGGTGATGCCCGGGATAAATCCCAAGACGCCAACAGCCAGGAAAACCCAGCCCAAACCCAGTGCTGTGTTGTGGAGCGTCAGCCCCATCGCGTGGTGCTGCGCGGGGTGTGAAGCAGTGGTCATAGCTCCTCCCGATCACGATTTCCATCGGCCCTCCAAATGGAGGGCCGTATCGCGGCAAGGAGTCGGAACCCTGCCGACGAAGATATCTTACTCCCGAAAACCCCGGAAATAGAGGGGAGAGGCCGGGACAAGCGCAGCTAGCATGGTTCTGTGATGCCCAATTCTGAGACGCTTTATCCTGCGACGGCACGGCAACTGTGAGTGAGCCATCGGCTTCCGGAGTCCGCCGCGCGATTTTTGCGGACACCAGGGAAATCACGCCGTTCCGGAACGGACATGTCCGCACATCGGTAGGTGGACTGGCTGAGGGCTTGAGCAGTGCGATTTGGGGCGTCCTGACAGGAAAAACGGCTGGCCGGATCGACGTCGCCGGGGATGCTCCCAGGCTTAAACGCCTGTCCGGCAAGACCGCCAAATCGGTGTACGAGGCCGTATTTACCAGCACGGAACCAGACCGGCTCATCACCCTGGCGCGCACCTACCCCGGCTGGGCGGGCCTGTGCTATGTGATCGCCGGGCTGCTTGTGTACAAACACGGCGGATATCTCCGCGCGTCCGAATTGCTGCAGAGGGGCTTGTCCATACGCATCGATGACGCCGCCAGCCAGTTCTCCTCAAGCTACCTCCGAAGGGTGGTTACGCGGGTCGAGGTAGCGGAGCGGATTGACGTTCCCGTCCTGTTCAGCGAAGAGTCCGTGTACCTTGCCCTCTCGCATTGCTTCCGGGAGACGGGCCAGACGGAGGAGGCCCTGGACATCCTGGCCAGCTTGCCGCCGTCGTTGCCCTCCGCCTTGGCCCGCTGCACCGCGGCCGCGGCGCTCGAGCGGCACACCGACGTCGTCGCTTGGACTGAAGGCCTGCGCAACACGGACGACCTCTCGGCGGCGCTTCTGCTGATTCGCGCGCAGTCGCTCAGGGCGCTGGGGGAGCGGGAGGCGGCACAGGCCGCTCTCGCGGAGGTACTCCGGAGGAAGAAGACCAGCCTCGCCTTGCGTAATGACGCGCTCACGGACAGGGCCTTGTCGAAGCTTGAAGTCAGGCGGAGGCCCAACCCGCGGCCTCTCGTCCCTAGGCGGGTTCTGCGCGGCAAGCCGGAGGAGAGCGAGCTGGACGCTGTCGACGGGATTCGTAAGGACGTCGAGGTACGCCGGATGTGGAACAAGGACTTCGGCGAACCGGACGACTGAGCCGGCAAGCCGACGACGGCGGCGGGAGCCGGGAGCCGGGCGGTTAGGCCCGGAGCGCGCGGAGGACTCCGCGAATGGAGACCCCCACGGCGCCGACAAGCGGGAGTAGCATCGCCAGGACAACAACGGTGTTCGGCTGGAAGGTCACGCGTCCGCTCGCGTTGCGGCCATAGACCCCGACAGGGAGCACGAGACCGCCTCCACCACCGCCGGCGGCATTGCCTCCATCGCTGCCTCCTCCGAATCCAAATGACACCAGGGCTACCGGGATCAGCTCCTCTCCGCCGATCTGCAAGGGAGCGCCGTAAGCCCTTGAGACTCCGAGCTGCTTGAAGGACTCTATGAGCGATGAAAAGTCAGTGGACATGAAGCCGACGATAGGCCGCCCTGCTGCAGAAGACCAGAGCGCCCTTAGCTGACGGGGGTCACCGGAGCATGGGAAGCAGCTGTTCGCCCAACAGAACAGCCCCGAGCCCCATCATGATGATGCCGCTGCTGAGGGTGACCATACGTGCGGCAGAAGGCCGGGACTGAAGCAGCTTTCGTGAAGTCAGCGCTACTGCTGTGTAAATGGCTCCCGCCAACAACACGAACGTGAGGCCCAGCACGCCTGACTGCACCGCCACTGGCAAGGACGCCTCGGGGCTCACGAATTGCGGCACCAGCGCGAGGAAGAACAGCAGTCCTTTGGGGTTGATGCCGCTTGTGCCCATGCCTTGCAGGAAGGTGCGCAACTGGTTTCGGGACTGCCCGACGGCGTCATCCGCACTGAAGCTTGCGCCGCGCCACGAGCGCACGGTGCTCACGCCGAGCCAGAGCAAATAGGCTGCGCCCGCGATCGTCAGCCAGCCAAGAAGCCCCGGAACTCCCGTCAGGAGGGCCGCGAGTCCGGCCACCAGAAGAGCCGTATGCAGGACGTAGCCGCTACACAGGCCGGCCACGGCGGGGAGGAAGCTGCGCTGCCGCAGGCCTGCGGCAATCGAATACGCCCAATCGACGCCCGGGGTGCACGCCAAGGTGACGGCGACAATGACGAAGGCGAGGAAAAGGTGCGGATTCATGGTGGCTCCTGGCTGGTGGTTACACCATGAACTTTATGGAAAATCGGCCCATAAGTGTTCCCATCTTTAGCCAGGCTTGCCGGAATTTCGGTAAGATATTTGCGTGATTGATGGAATAGACAGAACTATTTTGCGCCACCTCAAAGAGGATGGTCGAATGACTGCCACCGCGCTCGCCGCCAAGGTGGGATTGACGGTGGCTCCGTGCCATCGAAGGCTGCGGGATCTCGAGGCTTCGGGCGTGATTCGGGGGTACAGGGCAGACATCGATCCGGGGGCGATTGGCTTGGGATTCGAGGCGATAGTCTTTGTGACCCTACGTCAGGCCGACCGCGCCACGATGTCGGAGTTCGAAGACCGGGTCGCGGCCATTCCGAACATCGTCGAGGCCCAACGGCTCTTCGGGTCGCCGGATTACCTCCTCCGCGTGATCGCCGCCGATCTTCCGGCCTACCAACGCTTCTACGACGACCAGCTCTCGGCACTTCCCGCCGTCGAACGCCTCAACTCGACATTGGTGATGAAGAACCTGAAGTCGAACGCGGGGCCGCCGGTCTGAGTTCGGTTAAATGTCGGAGCCTCCTGGCAGAGTGTTTCCATGGAAGCCATCGGATACTTCGACACCCGGCAGGGCCTTGCGTCCCGCGGGCTTTCAGGGGTGTCCCGCCTTACCCGTGTTCCGCATCTTGCCGGGGTTCCGGGCCCGGTTCCGGGCGGGCTGGCGTTGCTGGATCCGGGCGGCCGGCAGGGCGCCCTGGACAGGGCCGTGGTGGCAGTGAGGTCGCTGGCCGAAAAGGCGGCCGACGACGTCGGAGTCCTGGGTCTCGAGGAGGCTGTCGCGTTCGCGTCCGGGGTGGAGGAACTCTCTCGCACCCTGGATTATCTCCAACTGCTCGCCGCGGCCGGGCTGGACCAGGCCCGGAACGATGAACCCGCCACCCGGCCCGGCTGGACAACAGGCTGGACCACCGGCTGGGCCGCCGACGCGGACACAGGCGCGGACACGGGCTCCGGCTCGGTGGGAACGGGAAGCGCCCGGGGTGCGGAGTTCAGGTCCACGGCCGAGCATCTGCGGTCGTTGCTGCGCATCAGCGCCGCCGAGGCCAGGCGCCGGCTCGCCCTGGCCCGGGAGCTGCTGCCGCGCCGGGGACTCACCGGGCAAACCGTCCCCGCCCGGCACGGGGAAACGGCCGCGGCGCTGGCCTCCGGGGTGATCGGATCCGGTGCGGCCGGGATCATCACCATGGCCGTGGCGAAGGTGCGCCCGCTGTGCGCCCCGGAGAAAGCCGCGGAAATGGAACACACCCTGGCCCGCACCGCGGCGGAAAACGACCAGGACTTCCTGGCCAGGGTGGCCCGGCGCTGGGTCGAGGCGATCGACCAGGACGGCCCGGAACCGTCCGAAGAATCCCTCCGCCACCACCAAGGGGCGTTCCTGCGCCGCCCCAAGCACGGCCTGGCGCACGTGGAGATCTTCGCCACCGCCGAACAATACGAACACCTGCTCACGGTCATGAACACCGCCGCCAACCCCCGCACCCGCCAAGGCGGCGTACTCCGGGGCGCGGTTCCTGCCTGCGTGGAACCCTCCGGCGGTTTCTTCGGCGATTCGTCCGCCGATTCGTCCGGCGATTCGTCCGCCGATCTGTCTGCTGATTCGTCCGGCGAGGCGCCGGAGAATGCCGGGCCGCTGGACCGGCGTTCGAGGGCGCAGAAGCTCCTGGACGGTCTGGTCGGCGCCTGCCGGCTCGCCCTGGCCACCGGGTCCCTGCCCGCCACGGGCGGCCACCGACCGCAGATCCTGGCCACCATCGACCACCGCGACCTCTTCCCCCAAGACAGCCAGGACCCGCAGCCCGGGCAGCCTGCCCTGTTCAACCGGCCCCGGCAGGGCAGCGGCACCGGGTCCTTCACGTTCACGGGTCCCGTGCCGGCGGCGACGTTGCGGAAGCTCGCCTGCGACGCGGATATCATCCCCGTGGTCCTGGGCACCGAGGGCCAGGTCCTGGACATCGGGCGCGCCTCCAGGATCTTCCCGCCGCATATCCGCAAGGCCATCACGGCGCGGGACAAGGGCTGCGCGTTCCCCGGCTGCACCATGCCGGCCCCGTGGTGCGAGGCCCACCACGTCGAGTACTGGTCCCGCGGCGGACCCACGAGCGCCGCGAACGGGACGCTGCTGTGCAGTCATCACCACCACCTGATCCACAAGGAAGACTGGCACATCCAGGTCCGCGCAGGCGTCCCCTGGTTCATCCCGCCACCCCACACCGACCCGCACCGGACACCCCGAAGAAACCACTACTTCCAAATATGACCTCAGCCCCTCAGTAACCCCGTCGTGCGGTACGGAATCACCTCGCGCAGGAACATGCTGGTGGACGTGCGCACGATTCCGGGGCACAGCCTGATCTCTTCGGACACCCGGTATAGATCGTCGGGGCTTGTGGCGACCACGCGGATGATGAGGTCGGTGTCCCCGGCTGGCGCATGGCATTCAAGCACCTCGGGGATGTTACGCAGGGCAGCGATCGCCTCGTTCAGGCGGCTCTGATCCAGCTCCGCACTCACCGCCGCCGCAACGCCGCGGCCCAGCGCAGAAGGCAACACGCGGCTGCTGTTCGGACGCAAGGCGCCCGACGCCGACATGCGCTCAAGGCGCGACTGGACGGTGCCTCGCGCCAAGCCCAAGCGCTGGGCGAGGACCATGATCGGCACCCGGGGGTCGTCGTCGAGCGCGGCAAGGATGCGCTTGTCTGTTGAATCCAATTCCTGCATCGCTACCGCTTTCTGCCTAGTCGCCGAAGGCCTGACTGGTCAGAATGTCCAGTCGTAGCTATTCTCCCGCACAATCCCTGCCGAGGGGTCCGCCGTCAGAACCAAGACGCGTGCGAGCCATGGTTGCGAATCATTTACATGCCCGTAACGGGAAACCCTTGACGGCATGAATTTAAAACGCGAAACTCTTCTCATATGTGATTGACGTCTCAAGACGATCGACGCCCAAAGCGCCGGCTCCTGGGAAGAAACCAAAGGCGAAGAAAATGGCAACAACACTCGAACTGACCGTCCGCACCGCATCATGGACCAGGCCGCCCCGCGAACTGGTCCGCGCTTTCGAAGCGTTCCCCGTGGCAAACATCGGTGACGCCATGGAGCGGCTCGGAATCGTCGACGGCGGAATCAGCCCGGTCTGGGAAGGCGCCCGCTGCGTCGGCTCGGCCCTCCCCGTCCTCGGTGCCGCGGGAGACAACGCCGCAGTCATCGAAGCGCTGAACTACATCCAGCCCGGTGACGTGGTGGTGATCAACGGCTTCGGCCACGAACACCGTGCCTTGGTGGGTGAGCAGCTGTCCCAGCGCTTCGAAGCCGCGGGCGCCACGGGAGCCGTCATTGACGGTTACATCCGCGACCGCGCCACCATCACCGAAATCAAGTTCCCGGTCTTTGCCCGCGGAGTCACCCCTGCCGGTCCGTTCAAGAACGGCCCGGGAGTCATCGGCGAACCCGTAGCAATCGGCGGCATCGTCTGCTCGGCTGGCGACATCGTCGCCGCCGATGACGACGGAGTGGTCATCATCCCCCAGGCCCGTGCCGCCGAAATCCTGGAACGAGTCATCGCCGTGGCCGCGCACGAGGCCGAGATGACCGCGGAAATAACCCGCGAATACAGCTGAACACCGCTTTCTCCCACCCCAGCCCCCTCATAGACTGAAAGCACCCACCATGACAAAGCAATCGACGGACTCAGTGGAACTGAACACCGCTCAAATCAAAGTCGTAACCGCTGACGGCAGGATGGTGCGCAAGGCAACCTTTGCCGGCACCATGGGTTCCTTCGTGGAATGGTACGACTACGGCATCTACGGCCTGCTGACCACGTACCTGGCCATGAACATCATGGGTTCCAAGGACGTCGGCTCCCTACTTCTGACCAACGTCGGCTTCCTGGTGAGCTTCCTTGCCCGCCCCTTCGGCAGCGTCATCTGTGGTTTCCTGGGTGACCGCCTGGGCCGCAAGAACCTGCTCGCCGTCCTCCTGCTCCTCATCTCCGGGGCGACAGCGTGCATCGGCCTCATCCCGTCGTACTCAGTCATCTTCTGGGCCGCTCCGGCCTTGCTGATACTGTTCCGCATCCTTCAGGGCTTCTCCGCCGGCGGCGAAGTGGCAGGCGCCATGGCCTTCGTGGGCGAATACGCCCACAACAAGCACCGCAACTACTCCATGAGCTTCATCGCGGTCGGTTCCTTCTGCGCCCTGCTTTTCGGTAGCGCCCTCTCCGCCGGCCTCATCACCACCCTCGGCGACTCGACCATGCAATCCTGGGCGTGGCGCATCCCGTTCCTCTTCGCCCTGCCCTTGGGCTACGTCGGCTTTTACATCCGCTCCAAGATGGAAGACACCCCGCACTTCGCGGCACTCCGTGAGCGCAACGAGGTGGAACGCAACCCCCTGCGCACCGTCTTCACGTCCAAGCGACACCTCAAGGCCATCGCGCTGACCATCTTCCTCCCCGCACTGAACGGCCCCGGCTACTACCTCCTGTTCGCCTACATGCCCACATACCTGAAGACCCAGCTGGGTGCGGGCAACAACTTCACCATGCTCCAGGCACTCCTCGTGACCGCCGTCAGCCTGGTGGCCATCATCATCGCGATCCCGCTCATGGCCCGCTTGTCCGACCGTATCGGCCGCAAGCCCGTGTTGGCCCTTTCCGCCGTGCTCATGGCCGTGGTTTCGTACCCGATGTTTGCCATGATCACCACCGGCAACATGCCGCTGGCCTGTGTTGCCACGGTCGTGATGGCCATCGCGTTCTCCGGCCACGCCGCCGTCGTCCACACCGTGCTGACTGAAATGTTCCCCACCACCGTCCGCTACAGCGCGTACAGCATTGGCTTCAGCATCAGCACCATCATCTTCGGCGGCAGCGCACCGCTGGTCATGACCGAACTCATCAAGGCCACCGGCAACAGCATGGTTCCCGCCTACGCCTCGATCGGCACGGCCATCATCACGCTTGTCTCGGTCTACTTCCTGAAGGAAACCAAGGGCCAGCCCCTGCAGACGCACTAGTAGCGGACCACCAGAACCCCGACGGCGGCGGCAGCCAGCCACCGAAACGGCAGCCGCCGCCGTCGAACCCTTAGCAACAAAACAGAAACAGAACCTCCTCACCAGGAACAGAAGCGGGAGCCACCTTGAGCATCAATTCAGTCGCCGTCGTCGCAGACCTCGGCGAAAGCTACGGCAACTACACGATCGGCGACGACGACGCCCTCCTGGGCCTCGTCACTGCCTCCAACATCGCCTGCGGTTTCCATGCCGGCGATCCGAGGGTCATGGATGCCACCGTCAAGGCCTGCGTGGAACGCGGCATCGAACTCGGTGCCCACCCCGGATATCCGGACCTGGTTGGCTTTGGCCGCCGCCTCATCGAAGCCAGCGAAGAAGAAATCCGCACCGACGTCCTCTACCAGATCGGCGCCCTGGACGCGTTCGCGCGCATCCACGGCGGCAAGATCAGCCACGTGGCACCGCATGGCCGCATGGGCAGCATCGCCCAGACCGACGCGAAGCACGCCCGCGCCATCACGGACGCCATCAAGGCCTACGACCCTTCCTACATTGTGATCTGCCAGAACGGTCTCCTGGCCGATGAATCCCGCAAACGCGGTCTCCAGGTGGGCTACGTGTTCCTCGCGGACCGCGGCTACGGCGAAGACGGCATGCCCGTCTCCCGCAACAGCGAAGGCGCACTCCTGCACGACCCGGAGGAGATCGGTCGCCGCGTGGTCCAGGTGGTCACCGAGGGGACCGTCCGCGCCGTCACCGGCAAGGTGGTCCCGCTCGGCCACGATGCCGACGTCGTGCTCCTCCATGGCGACCACCCGCAGGTCCTGCAGAACGGTACGGCCCTCCGCGCGGCCCTGGACAAGGCGGGGATCAAAGCCACAGGACTCCAGGATGTCCTCGCCGAAAAGGCCCGGCTCGCCACGGTTTGAGGCTGAGCAGCACACTGGATCCATCACCCGTACCACCGAGCAGGACTCATGACCACGCACACAGCATCCGCGGAGCGGCTGCACCACCCGCCCGAATTGGCAGCCGAGCCATTCGGCGATTCAGCCCTCATGCTCCGGATCAAGCACGACGACGCCGACTTCCGTCGGGCGGCGGGCAGCAGGCTCCGCGACGTGCTGCTGGAGGTGCGGCCGTACGGGGTGTTGGACATCGTGGCCGGCGTTGAGTCTTTGCTGGTCGAGTTCGATTGCCTGGCCGTGACCCACGAACAACTGGCCCAGACCATCCGCTTGGCGGTGGCCGGCAACGGCCTGGAACCGGGAGCGCCCAGCTCCTCGCAATCACTTTTTGTCATCCCGATGGTGGTCAGCGAGGAATTCTCCCCGGACCTTCCGGGTGTTGCCGAGGAGCTGGGCCTAAGCACTGAGGCCGTGCTGCAGCAGTTCCAGTCCTCGGTGCTGACCATCAACCTGTTGGCCGCGGCCATGGCCCCCATGATGGGCGGCGTGCAATTCCCGGGACAGGTCAGCCGCTGCGTCGAGCCACGGACCAACGTGGAACCCGGCTCTGTGATGGTTGCCGGCACCAACGCCATCATCCAACCGTTCCCCGGGCCGAGTGGCTGGAAAGTGATCGGCCGGACTCCGCTCACCATCTGCGACATCCGCGAAGATCCGGCCACCTCCTACAAACCAGGGGATCTGGTCCGTTTCGAAGTGGTGCCGGAGAGCGAATGGTCGCGGCTTGAGCGCCAGTTCCTGCGGGCCGCCTCGGACGGCGCTGGCACGGAACAGGAAGGGGGCCACGATGACCTTCCCTGAGCGCGCGATCGGCATCAAAGTATGTGAAGCAGGCTGGCTGTCCACGTTCCAGGACCTGGGCCGCGAGAATTCCGAGTTCATGGGAGTCCCTTGCGGAGGCGCGGCGGACCAGCACTCTGCGGCCGTGGCAAACATCCTCGTTGGCAATAGCCGCAAGGCCACGTGCCTGGAGATCATGGGCGGACGGTTCACATTCACGGCCACGCACGAGGTGATGTGCGCCGTGACCGGAGTCCCTGCGGAAGTCACGGTCAACGGGGATCCTGTTGCCATGTGGGAGCCCCTTTGTCTTCCTGCCGGAGCGCGGGTTGTGCTTTCCAAGGCCAGCGGCGGCATGCGGAACTACTTGGCTTTCAGCGGCGAACTGGAAACCGCCCGTTTCATGGGCAGCGCAGCGCCGGAATCCCGGATGGGTTTCCCTCAACAACTTGCTCCCGGGCAGACGCTCACCCTCCACAGCCGGTACCGCGGATTCACGCACCCGTTCCTGACCCAGCCCCTGTTCCGGCTGCCGGTTCCCGTGCCGGACTTCAGCCCGGAGGTGTGGGCCATCGACGTCGTCGATGGCCCTGAAACGGACCGGACGCCAGGCATCCGGAAACTGCTCAGCTCCAGCCATTACACCGTCGGTGCCAAATCCAACCACGTGGGCCTGCGATTGGACGGGCCCGTGGTGCATCCGGAAGGACTCGGGGAAATCATGTCCCATGGAGTCCCGATCGGCGCCTTCGAAATCCCGCATGGCGATGAGCTCATCATCCTGGGGCGCTCAAGGACCCTGACCGCCGGCTACCCGATCGTCGCGGTCGCAGCCAAAGCTTCCCTCTCCATGCTGGGGCAGGCCAGCCCCGGCCGGAAGATGACGTTCCGCTGGGTCAGGAACGACCAAGCCGTGGAGCAATACCGGGAACAGCAACGCGGACTGGCGCATCTGGAAGAGCGCGTGCACGCCTTGTTCGCCGCCGTCGGGCTCCCCGTCTCCGCAAGCTTTGCGGCGGTCTCCTCGCCGAGTCCCGCCGCGGCGTGACCCACCAACCCGAAGAAAATACTTGACCGCCAACTTCTAAAATGAGAAACTCTTCTCATATGTGATTGGCATCTCAAATGACTCACACAAAGAACGCAAGGAACTGAAAACCATGGGACTTCTGGACGGCAAGCTCGCGATCATCACCGGTGCCGGTACCGGCATGGGACGCTCGACGGCGGTTCTGCTGGCCGCCGAGGGTGCCGTGGTGGTGCTGGTGGGGCGTCGTGAAGACGTGCTGCAGGAACTCGCCGCGGAAATCGTTGCCGACGGCGGCCGCGCCGTTGCCCGGGCCGCGGACATCACCTCCAAAGACGATGTAGACGCGCTGCTGGACTGGGTCCACGGGAATCTCGGCCAGGTGGACATCCTTGTCAACAATGCAGGCAGCTCCAGCAAGGTCCTCAACGTCCGCTGGATCAGCCAGCAGGAATGGAATGACGTCCTGGACGTCAACCTCAACGCCGTCTATCTGCTCAGCCAGGCTGTCCTTCCGGACATGCTGGCCCGCAAGACCGGAACGATCATTACGGTCTCCTCGCTCGCCGCAGTGAACCCGAATTTGCTCGGCGGCGCTGCGTACGGTGCGGCCAAGGCCGCGGTCCGGAACTTCATGACGTACCTCCACAACACCTTCCGCAACGACGGACTGCGCGCGGTGACCATCCTGCCCGGTGAAACGGCGACGCCTATCCTGGACAACCGCGCCCGCCCGCCCCGCGCAGAGGAACGCGATGCCATGGTGCAGCCCGAAGACGTCGCCCGCGCCATCCACCTCGTGGCCACGCTTCCGCAGCGCACCGTCGTCCAGGAATTGGTCATCGCCCCCACGATCCAACGGGATACCTCGCGCGACATCGAGATCAGCCGCTGGGCCGGAGCTCCCGCAGAACAATCACCTGCCGGGCAATCACGTGCAGACGAGGCGCCGTAGCGATGAAGCCCCGCAGACTCTACGCGCCGTCCTCCCGGGCAACCACCAAGTCGCCCGCCGCCAAAACACCCTCAGCAACCACCCAGATCAGGACCCTCATGACACTTGAGCCAGCCACCGCCGTCGCCGATTTCCAGCCTTCAGAGGCGGTGCAGCGCATCCAGCGCACATCGCTGCGGGTGCAGCAGCCCCAATCCAAGGGGGACCTTGTCTCCTTGGCCATGGGCGAACCGGACTTCGACACCCCGGCCCAGGTTCGAGCAGCAGCCGCCCGCGCCCTCGAGGACGGCTTCACCCACTACTCGCCGTTGCTCGGCGAGCTGGTGCTTCGCGAGGAGCTGGCCGCCCGTATCGGCCAGCTCCTCGGCGGAGTGGCCAGCGCCGGCGACGTGCTCATCACGCAGGGCGGCACCGCCGGCCTGTCCGCGGCGATCCTTGGCATCGTCAACCCGGGCGACAAAGTGGTCATCCCGGACCCCACCTATTCCCTGTATGCGGACCTCGTGAGCATGGCCGGGGGCATCACCGTGCCGGTGCCGCTGGCCGATGACCTTCACTGGGATCTCGAAGCCTTGGCCACCGCACTTGAAGGTGCCAGGATGTTCGTCTTCTGCAACCCATCCAACCCCACCGGCATCGTGCACTCCCGCCGCGAACTCGAAGCCCTCGCCGACATGCTGACCGGAACCGACACCCTGATCCTTTCCGACGAGGCCTACAGCGACCTCGTCTACACGCCCGAACCCTTCACCTCGGCACTTGAAATCGAAGCCCTGGCCGGCCGGACCATCTATTGCCAGACCTTCTCCAAGAGCTATGCCATGACCGGCTGGCGGGTGGGCTACCTCTGGGGCCCGTCCGACGTCATCGCGTCCGCCGCCCGGATCCACAACACCTTCAACGGCTCCATGAACCAGGCAGTGCAATACGCGGCGTTGACCGCCCTCAAAACCTGCGGACCGGACATCGAACGCATGCACGCCTCCTATGCGTTGCGCAGGGAGCTCATGGCCAACGGTCTCCGGCAGATTCCGGGCCTTACGGTCAGCTCGCCGGAGGGTGCGTTCTACCTTTTCCCCAAGTACGACGCCGAGCTGCCGGCGGCCGCGATGGTGGCCCACCTTCGCAACCACGGCGTGGCCGTCCGTCCCGGCAGCGAGTTCGGCCGGAACGGCGAGTTCCATTTGCGCTTGTCCTACGCCGCCAGCTCCGAGGCCATTACCGCCGGTGTGGAGCGCTTGGCGGCCGGTCTGGCCGAGCTCCGGTGAGTGCCGCGGACGTGGCCAGCGTAGCGCCTGCCGCTCAGGCGCTACGCTGGAATCTGACACGGAAGGGGGCGCCCATGCGCAGCGACACCCAACGCAATCGCCGCCAGCTGGTGCGGGCCGCCGGGAAGCTCTTCGCCAAGGCCAAGGGCCCGGTGAGCATGACGGACATCGCCCGTGAAGCCGAGATCTCTCCCGCAACGGCGTACCGGCATTTCGCCTCGGTGGAGGACGTCCTGGCCGCGTTCCGCTTTGGTGTTGGCGAGAAGCTGCGCGATTTCAGCGTCGCCCAGACCACGTCCGGGGTGGAGCTGCTGGAGAGCGTCAGCCGGCATTGGGTGGGTCTCGTCATCAAGCATGGCGGTTCCATGGTCCACACCCGCTCGGGCGAGGGGTACCTGGCCCGCCTCCGCTCCGGCGCTTACTACCTGACCATCCAGGCCGAGGCTTTGGAGCGGCCACTCCGCGAGGCCTGCGAGGAACTCGGGCTTCCGCCCCTCGGGGACGAAGCCATGTTCCTGTGGAACATCCTCTTTGACCCTCGGGAAATTTTCGATCTGCTCAACACCGTCGGCCTGGACAAGGACCAAGTGTCCACCAAGCTTTGTGCTGCGCTCCGCGGTGCGATGGCCGCTTGGGCCGCCGCGGAGCCAACCCCGGCAAAGTGACCATCCACTGTTCGTCTTCTGCTGTGGAATTAGTCAGATTGACCAGTGGCGATTGAGTCCGTTGCGCCAGCTGTAGTGTTCCTGTTGAAATAGTGGCAACAAAGGGAACGGCTACCGCCGGACCCCGCAGGCTACGGAATCCCCGGTACACCACCCGGCCACCCGAAACACCGTCCCGCAAAGACGCAGCCGCTGATTGACTCTTGTTCACGCATCGTCTTTCCGCACCCCGCTGGCCCAGCGCTGGCACCCACTACAAGAGCCCCTGAGCCACCGAACGCGATGCGGTAGCTGAGGGGCTCTTGTGCTGCCCTGGTTGTGCGTGGGTCCTCTCTTTGGAAACTAAAGTACGCAATTCCCCCGGTCTCCCGCACCCGCGCCGGAATCCAGCAGGCATGCCCGGCGCCGCATAGTCTTGTGCCATGACTTCCACTGGCCGCTTCGCTCCGAGCCCCTCCGGCGAGCTCCACGTGGGCAATTTGCGCACGGCCATGCTCGCGTGGCTCTTCGCGCGTTCCACGGGCCGCGACTTCCTGCTGCGGGTCGAGGACCTCGACCGGGCTCGGGCCGGCGCCGAGGAAGTCCAGCTCCGCGACCTGGAAGCCGTCGGCGTGACCTGGGACGGCGCCGTCGTTCGCCAGACGAGCCGTTCCGGGCTGTACAACGCTGCGATCGAGCGGCTCACCGACGCCGGACTGACGTATGAGTGCTTCTGCACGCGACGCGAGATCCAGGACGCGCCGTCCGCCCCGCACGCGCCTCAAGGCGCCTACCCGGGCACGTGCAGGACCCTTTCGACGGCGGAGCTCGAGATCCGGCGGGCCTCCCGCCCGGCTGCCATCCGGCTCCGCTCCGAAACGCATGAATGGACTGTGGAGGACCGGCTTCACGGCTCATACACGGGCGTTGTGGATGACTTTGTTCTCCGACGGAACGACGGCGTCACGGCCTACAATTTGGCCGTGGTGGTGGATGACGCGGAACAGGGCGTGGACCAGGTGGTCCGCGGAGACGACCTCCTGTCTTCCTCACCCCGCCAGGCCTATTTGGCTTCCTTGTTGGGTTTACCCGTTCCGGAATACGCCCATGTCCCCTTGGTACTGAATCGCGACGGCGCCCGCCTGGCCAAGCGCGACGGTGCAGTGACGCTCGGCGACCTCGCCGCCGTCGGGCTCTCTGCAGGGGAGGTGCGGGACGTGATCCTGGAATCGCTCGGCTTGCCGGGAGGGCCGCTTGGCGAGGCCTTGGATAGATTTGATCCGGACCGATTACCGCGCGGGCCATGGATATGGAATGGCATTCAGCAATCAACACTCCGGAAAGGGGCTTAAGTGCTCGCCTATGTGCTGACCCGTTACGGCGGCGCCGACGCAATGGAGCTGCAGGATGTCCCCAGGCCGGTTGCCGGTCCGGGCGAGGTCCTGGTCAGGGTTTTTGCCGCGGGGCTCAATCCCGTCGACTACAAGCAGCGCGAAGGTGCGGTCCGGGTGATCACCAGGCCAAGGCTGCCCTTGGTGGCCGGAAGCGAACTGGCCGGGATCGTCGAAGCCGTAGGGCCGGACGTCAGCCGCTTCGCCACCGGAGACAGGGTGTTTGCCCGCGTGGACAAGACCCTGCTGGGCGCTTTTGCCGAGCACGCGGCAGTCCACGAGGATCTCGTGGCGCTCATGCCAAGATCGCTTAGTTACACCGAGGCCGCGAGCCTCCCCTTGGCGGGCCTTACTGCGTTGCAGGCATTGCGCGACGAACTTGAGGTCAAGCCCGGGACCAAGCTGTTCATCTCCGGAGGCGCGGGCGGAGTGGGAACCCTCGCCATCCAGCTGGCGAAATATTTTGGCGCCGAGGTGACCACCACTGCGTCACCCCGTGGAGAAGAATTGGTGCGACGGCTCGGGGCGGACGCCGTCGTGGACTACACGAAGGAAAACCTGGCCGAAGTGCTCAGTGGCTTCGACGCCGCGCTGGACCTCGTGGGCGGCGAGACGCTGGACCAGACGTTCAAGATTCTCAAGCCGGGCTCGAAAGTGGTCAGCATCGCCGGAATGCCCGAACCGCAGACTGCCTTGAAGGACCTCGCGGCACCGGCCTGGATGACCGCGCTGTTCTGGGCAATCAGCCTCGGAATCCGGAGCCGCGCCCGTGAAGCGAACGTCCGGTACCGCTACCTTTTTATGCACCCCAGCGGCGAGGACTTGAAATTCCTGTCCCGCCTGGTTTCCGAGGGGAAACTTCAACCCGTGGTGGACAGCAGCTATCCGCTCGAAAAGATCGGCGACGCTTTCGCCGCGCTGGAGCAGGGACGCGCCAAGGGCAAGATCGTGGTGACCATGGACACCCCCGGCTGGGGTTAAGCTGTCCGGGTGGATGCACAGACGATTGCCCCTGGATTCGAATCAGTCGCCGAGCTCTTTGGCCGATTCCTGAGCGAGGATCCGGAATATTCAGCCCAGCTCGCGGCCTACCACCGCGGGGTCAAGGTATTGGACATCAGCGGTGGGCCGCACCGACGCCCGGATTCCGTGACCGGTGTTTTCTCCTGCTCCAAGGGAGTATCCGGGCTTGTCATCGCACTGCTGGTCCAGGACGGCTTCCTGGACCTTGACGCCGAAGTGGTCAAGTACTGGCCGGAATTCGGGGCGGAGGGAAAGGCCACGGTTACCGTGGCCCAGCTGCTTTCCCACCAAGCCGGTCTTCTGGGGGTCGAAGGCGGACTCACCCTCGCGGAATACAACAACTCCGAGCTGGCCGCCGCCAAACTCGCCCAGATGCGGCCGCTCTGGAAGCCCGGGGCGGCCTTCGGCTACCACGCCCTGACCATCGGCGTCTTCATGGAGGAGCTTTGCCGCAGGATCACCGGGTCCACCCTCCAGGAAATCTACGAACAACGTATCCGCTCGGTCACGGGCGCCCACTTCTTCCTGGGACTGCCTGAGTCCGAGGAGTCACGCTATGCCACCTTGCGTTGGACCGAGGACCCTTCCCAGCCGTGGATCGATCCGGCCAGCCATTTCGGCCTTTCGGCAAACTCGGCCGTGGCAGACATCCTTGACCTGCCCAACCTCCGCGAGGTCCGCGCAGCCGGCCTGAGTTCAGCCGCCGGAGTCGCCAGCGCCGAGGGCATGGCCCGCGTCTACGCTGCGGCCCTCACCGGACTTGCCCCCGGCGGCGACCGTCCCGCCGTCGCGCCCCTCCTGAGCGAAGAGACCATCCAGGCTGTCTCGGCCGAGCAAGTCTTCGGCATCGACCGCGTGTTCGGCGAGACCAGCTGCTTTGGGACCGTGTTCATGAAGTCGCACGCCCGCTCGCCATACGGCAGCTACCGTGCGTTCGGGCACGACGGCGCCAGCGCATCCTTGGGGTTCGCTGACCCTGTCTATGAACTCGCCTTCGGGTACGTGCCCCAACAGGCCGAGCCGGGTGGAGCGGGATGCCGCAACCTCGAACTGAGCGCCGCCGTGCGGAAGGCAGTCACCGAACTGGCTCAGTAGGATGAAGCCATGACCGAACCGAGATTCACCGTTGAAACAGCCATGGTCCTCGCCGAAGTGGCGCACAACCGCCAGAAGGACAAGCTGAAGCGGCCGTACCGCGAGCACGTGCTGGCGGTAGGAGATGCGCTCGCCGATTTCGACGACGACATTCGGATCGCGGGCTACCTGCACGACATCGCCAAGGACACACCTATTACCAAGCAGGGGTTGCTCGACATGGGTGTTTCCGAGCGTGCCGTGGGCATCATCGAGCGAGTAACGCGCCGATTCCAGGATGACTCGGACAACGATGAAGCCGTCACGCTGCACATCGCACAGGACCATGACGCCACCCTCGTCAAGATCGCATGCAACGCCCACAACTCCGTGCCGGAGCGTGTGCGGGCGCTCGCCGAGAAATGGCCGGACAAGGCACCCACCAGGCGCTACGCCGACGCCCGGGAAGTGCTTTACAAGGCTGTGCCACGTGGCGAAATCCACCTGGTCCTGCAGCGCATCAACCCGGATCTGCTGTCCGAGATGGACCGGCTGGCGGACTAATACTTCAACGCAGCAGGTTTCGACTGTCTACGGTTTCGTCGGGTCGCCCTGCCCCGGGCTGGAAGCAGCCGCCGCCTCCCGGGTTGCAGATGCAGTGACTTCCGCGAGGACCCGGTGATGGATCTGGGCGGTGAGCTCGTGAATCGCGCGCGTGAGGTCGGTGTTCTCCTCGAGCAGATGCTCCTGGGCGTTGTAGTCGTGGTCCGCCTTCACCTGCTGGAAAGCTGCCTGACGGTTCTGTCCGATCATGACGAAGGTCGAGAGGAAGATCGCTTCGAGCGAGACGATCAGCGTCAATGTCGGCCACGGACTCTGCTCGAACACGAGCATCCACACGGCAAAAAGCAATATATGCAGGTAGACGAAGTTCATCGATCCGGCGAAGGCCGTGATTGCATCCGCGACTCGAAGCTGAATGCTTGCTGCCCGGCGCTCAGCCTCCGCCAGGACCGATGGATGGAGCTTTTCCCGCTCGCTTTGAGAGAGCAACCGCGTAGGTCTCAGATAAGAGCGTGAATGCGGAAGGGTGCCCGCGGTGGATGTCGATTGGTGTCCGGCCTGCTGTGCCATACGTTCGATCCCTTGGCTCGCGGCGAGCCCATCTCGCCTCTGAGAGCGAGCCTAGCGTCGCCGTGCGCGCGAACCTAGGACCGGACGTTCGTACTTACGCGCGGGATCTTCCACGGAGGAAGTGGAAGATCAGGACGATCACGGCAATGACCAAAAGCAGGTGAATGAACCCGCCGCCGATATTGCCGATAAAGCCGAGAAGCCAGAGAACAGCGATGATGATGGCTATCCAAAGCAACATGAGGGTCTCCCTTTTGTGTACGAATGGAAATGCTGATTCCGCGTTCCGCTGGTCTGCGGCCTGCGCAGATATCGTGTGGTGACCTCACTTTATGTCAGGATGGGGTTCCTGTTAACGGGTAGTCGAGAAGCGATAGTCTGGTTCCGTTTTGGTGGCCGGTGCAGGGAGAAACCTACCCGCCCATCAACCTTCGCCGATGCTTGAGCTCCTTGACCCAGTCCCTCGTCTGCAGCGGCCCGAAAGGTGAGGCGCCGGCGTCGAGCTCTGCGATGAGCGGGCCTGAGGCCTTGAGCGCGAGTCTCAAAACTCCTTCCGCTGCGCGCTCCGTGAGCCCGAGCTTGCCGGCCCAGGCAAGGAAGTGCTTTCGGGAGACTCCGCTCTTCTTGCCGCCGATGCCCAGCGCGAGCGTCTTGTCCCCATAGACCACCGTGGAGGGGATGTCGTAGACCGGAGCGATGGTGTACTCGCCCTGCGGCGACTGAGCCCCTGCCTGTGACTGAACCATTGACACGTTCTTGGCGTGGAGGTCGCCGTTGCCGCTGAGCCAGGCGAAAGCCAGCTGGATGGCGAGGTTCCGCAAGGCCGGGAGGGGCGCGGAACAGTGCGCCGCCAAAGCCTCGCATACCTCGCCGAACGGCACGCTGTACTTGTCCCCAGGGTAGAGTCCCAGGACTTGGGCTCCGTCCTCGACGGCGAGGCGCACGGGGGTGCCGTCGGCTCCGGTGAGCCGATCGAAACGCCCGACGAGCAGCCCGGCCCGCCCGCCGACGTCGTGCACCAACTGAACGCTACTCACTGGGATCCGGAGCTTGCGCGCATAGCGGAACATGAGGAATTCGTTTTCCACGACGAACGGGAACTCGGGGGCGTTGAGTTTGAGGATGAAGCGCTTGCCCGCTTGCGCGACCGGGAGCGAAATCATCCCGGCCGACAACTTGTCCTGCACACCCGCCAGGGCCACAGGATCGATGAGGCCTGAGTTGCCGAGCAGCGCGTCGAAGTCGAGCGGCAGCTTCGAGTCGAGCACGACGGCGGAGCCTCCTTCCGTGGGCGGCTCACCGTGGGGAACCGTCTGGACATCGCCCACGGCGTCCCCGCCCGCGCCCATGAGGAGCGCGAGCTCGTCGTCGGCGCTGGCTTTGACCGCCCGGCGCAGTGAATTCAGGCGGCGGCCTTCCGGGAGGAGGCCCGTGAAGTAGGGCGGAACTGCGCCGCTCGGGGTGAACACTGCTTCGCGGGTCAGCGGGAGCGTGGTGGCGACGGCCGGGGCGCCCGATTCGAGGTACCGCGGCAAGTAGCTGAACTTGGTGCCGCCTTCATGCCGTTCGATGCGCGCCGCCAGGACGCCCTGCTTGTAGACGTCGGCGATGCGGTGGAATGTCATGGCTGGCTGGATTGGTTGCCCGCGGCTTGCACCAAGAGCTCAAGGCCCAGTGTGCCGAGGACCGCCAGGAGTGGTTCCAATTGGACGGTGGTCTTCCCCTGCTCCACGAAGCGGACGAACCGTTCCGAGACTCCTGCGAGGTCTGCGAGGTCGCGCTGGCTCAGGCTCAGGGAGCCGCGGCGGGCACGGACCTTGGCGCCGAGGGACTCGGTGAATTCCTGGGGGGACATGTCCATCCTTCCGAGCCTTTTGTGGGCATGCGCGTTTCGTGTGTCCGGTACGTTCGTGCCGGTTTCACAATTTTCCGCCTCCTTGAGGGGCGAATCAAGAGCCTTTTTGCGGGAATCGGTACGTTCGTGCCGGTCTTCCTAGGTGGCCGGACGTGCCTTCAGCCTTTCCAGCGCTGCCTCCCTGCTCACGGCCCCGCGGCGTTCGTCGATCACGATCGAGATAGCCAACACCGCCACAATCACCATCATGCAGACAGGAACAGAGACGTCCAGGGCGGCCAGGCCCACGCTGCCGAAGAGCAACACGACCACGAGAGCCGTGACTCCGAGGAGAGCGCGGTCGAAGCCCAGGAGGTAGCCATACAACGAGCTCAGGGCCACCTTGAACAGGGCCACCGGGACGGCGATGGTGGCTACTACAACCATGGCGCTGATGTGGGCAGCATGATCAATGAAGAGTGCGGCGACATGTAGTCCGCCGCCAGTAGCGGCGATCGACGCGAAGATGAACATGTGACCGTATCCGAAGGCGAATGCCCGGTGCCGTTGGTGATGCAGGGCGTGGCCGGCCGGGAGGATGAAGTAGATCCACCACATTCCAAAGGCCAGCCCGGTCCCGCCGAGACCCACGAGGGCGGCATCAACGGACCAGCCGTGAAGGGCCACGATCGCCCGAAGGGACTCGATGGCTCCGATCAGGCACTCGCCGAGGGCGATGATCGCCAGGAGTCCGTACCGTTCCGCGATGTGGTGCGCGTGCCAAGGAGTCTTGGCTTTGCGCTCGGCGATGGTCGGGGTTGCCATTTCCAGCAGGAAGAGCGGGGCAGCCATGAGGAAATTCGTCAGGATATCGGCGTGGACAATCAGCACCACCACCCAGCCAACCTGCGCCACCACCAGGAACTTCGCGTAGGTGAGGCAAGCGCTGCGGCGCTCCGGATCCTGCTTCGCGGCGCGCAGCCACTGGAACACCAACGCCAACCGCATGATGATGTAACCCAGCACCATGGTGGAGTTGTCCACGCGTTGGCCCTCGTCGAGCGATTGGAACATCGGTTCAATGCCCATGGCTAGGATGAGCACACCCACCATCTGCACCATGGTGACAACCCGGAAGACCCAGTCGTCAGTGTCGTAGGCGCTGGCAAACCACGAGAAATTGATCCAGGCCCACATGACGGCGAACATCGCGAAAGTGAAGCCGATCAACCCGGATCCGAAACGGGCCTCGGCCAGCTCATGCGCGAACTGGCTGCCGGCCACCCCGAAGGCGATCACAAAAGTCAGGTCAAAGAAGAGTTCCAGGGGCGTGGCGGTGCGATTCAGCTCCTGGGGATCGCGCCCGCCCATGCGCGACAGTGCATGGCGCAATGGATTCATGGACATGGTTCAGGGTACCGCCGGGAGGCCCCCGGAGTCCCGATCTGGGGAGAGGGCGCCCGGGTTCCTCTTGGCCCACAACAGCAGCCCGATGTACGTCAGGTCGAAGATGCTGCACAGGACACCAATGCCCAGAATGAACAGCGAACTCTCGAGGACCCCAAAGGTGATGGTGGGCGCGAGGGTCCCGATCCACTTCGCCACAGCAATCACCAGGGATTGGCCCCTCAGGCTGCGCCGGGCCGCGAACATCGCAATAAACAGGCCGGACATGAGGAGATTCTGCAGGAAAGCCGCGTACCGGGACGCGGGACCCCAATCGAACTCGGCGATGAACAGCCACTGCACGGCGAACGACGCCAGGCCCAGCAGGATCGCCCATCCGATGAACAGCGGCCGGGTGACAAACCCGGGAAGCTCCCGCCTGCCGAACGCGAAGAACGTGTACACAATTGCGACGTCGGCCAACGCCCAGGCAATGTTGATGACGCCCTGAACGGACAGCCTCGTGCTGAGCGAATGCACCGAGTAGATGACCTCCCACGCGAAGTTCAGCCCAAGCGCCGCTGCAGGGATGGCATATGTCTTGTCGCGAAACCCGATCCGGATCGCGCAAATGTAGACCGTCGTCCAAGCGACGCCGCTCAGGATTGTCAGAAACAGGTTCACGGTTCCCCCTTCTCCAACGCGGGGTCACTTAGCGCCCATCCCGGGCCCGAACATGGGCCGTAAGTGACCCCGCGTTGCTCTAAACCCGGGCGAGAGAGTCGATGTCCTCGAGGAAGCCTTGGTGGACTTCGTCGCTGACGGTGGTGCGGGTGTCGGCGATGGCGTCGAGGTAGTCCTGGGTGACTGGTCCCTTGCGGGCGTTCGACGCCGGTGCGGGGCCCCCGTCGGAGGCGCCGCCGTCGTACACTGCTTTCTCCAGCGCGCGCTGGGAGGCGCTGCGTGCCGCGTACTCGATGTCGGCGGGGGAGAAGCCCTCTGTTCTGGACACCAGCAACGCCACATCCACGGAGTCCACCACGCTGGCCGGGATGAAGCGCTGCCACATCGCTTCGCGGGCGTGGACGTCGGGCAGGCCGATGGGGATGACGTAGTCGAAGCGGCCGTGGCGCAGGAAGGCGGTGTCCAGGGCGCGGATGAAGTTGGTGGCACACACCAGGAGGCGGCCTGGCTGTTCGCGGAAGGCCGGGATGATCTTGAGGAGCTCGTTGGTGACGCCCTGCAGCGGCGACGGCGGCTCGCCGGAGCGCTGGGACGCGATCTCCTCCACTTCGTCGATGAACACGACCGCGTGCTCCAGTTCGGCGATTTCCAGGAACGTCTCGCGGAGCGCGCCGGCAAGGCCCTTCGGATCGGAGGCCAGCCGCGAGGGGAACACCTCCACGAACGGCCACTCGAGCCGGGACGCGATCGCCTTCGCAAAGGTCGTCTTGCCGGTCCCGGGCGGGCCGAAGAGCACGACGGCGCGCGGCGGCACCACGCCGAATTGATCGGCGAGGTCGGCCTCGGCCAGGGGAAGGACCAGCCGGCGTTCCAGCAGCTCTTTTTCGCGGCGCATGCCCGCGACGTTTTCCCACAGGTCCCGGGCCAGGATGCGGCCGCCGAGCTGGCTCAACGGCTCGAGTTCCTGGCGCTGGACCGGGATGGTCCGTTCGAAGTAGTGCAGGTTCTGTTTGAGCAGGAAGCCGCGGCCCAGGAACGCTTCAACACGGGTTTCGGACTCCGGCATGAGCGCCGAGAGCTTGTTGAGCCCGTGCGGGGTCATCCGGTTCTCGACGGCGGCCAGCAGCGAGGTGCCGATCCCGCGGCCGCGGAACTCGGGCAGCGTGGCCAGGAAGACGATCCAGCCCTGGTCATGGGCCGCACGTCCGACGGCGGCACCCACCACCTGCTCGCCCTGCACCGCCACCACGGCGTGGTCCTTCTCGCACGACGCCAGGACCTCGGAGAGTGCATAGACCGGGTCCACGTTGTCCGCTTTGAGCGACTCCCACAGGTGCAGGATGCCGTCCATGTCCGACGAGTGGAAGTCCCTGATGCGCCAATTGCTCATGCCCTGCTCCTTGGTGGATCGCCATCGATTGCCTGGTGTTGAGCATAGGCGAACAGGTGGCGGCGAGGGGTTGCGCGGGCGTTGCGTTACGCGCCTACCCCACCGGGCGCAGCCGCAGCCCCTGCATGCCGCCGTCGATCGCCAGGGACGTGCCCGACGTCGAGCCGGACAGCGGGCTCGCGAGGTAGGCGACGGCGCCGGCGACCTCTGCTGCCTCCACCAGGCGACCGTGCGGCTGGCGGGCGTTGAGCGCGGCGCGCTCGGCGGCAGGATCGGCGGAGGATTCGAGCAGCCTGCCCACCCACGGCGTGTCCACCGTGCCCGGGTTGACGCAGTTGACGCGGATCCCTTCGCGGACATGGTCGGCTGCCATGGCGAGCGTCAGGGACAAGACAGCGCCCTTCGACGCCGAATACAAGGCCCGCTGCGGCAGCCCTGCCGTCGCGGCGATGGAGCACGTGTTGACGATTGCGGCCGCGGGCGATTCGCGCAAGTACGGCAGGGCAGCACGGCTGACGCGGGCGATGCCAACCACATTGATGTCGAGCACGCGGTGCCATTCGTCGTCGTCGTTCGCCGACACGTCCCCTTGGGCGCCGATCCCCGCGTTGTTGACCACCACGTCGAGCCGGCCGAACTTCCCGACGACGGCGTCGACGGCGGCGCGCACCGAGGCGCCGTCGGCCACGTTGCATTCGACGCCGAAATGCGGGGTCCGGGAGGGGTTGAGGTCGAGTACGGCGACCTGCGCGCCGCCGTCGGCGAGTCGATCCGCGATGGCCGCACCGATGCCCGACGCCCCGCCGGTGACCAGCGCTACGAGCCCCTCGAACTCGGTGTTCACCGGGTTGCCTTTTCAGTGCCCGCCACAGCAAGCGAACCGGAGCGGGCGCGGTAGAACTCTTGCCGCTGGCGTCCGAGCCCTTCTACTTCAAGCTCCACCACGTCGCCGGGTTGGATATACGGGAAGCGGCCGGAGAGCGCCACGCCTTCCGGAGTCCCCGTGAGAATGACGTCGCCGGGCTCCAGGACCATGAACTGGCTGAGGTGGTGGACCACGGTCAGCGCGTCGAAGATCATGTCCGATGTGTCCGACGATTGGCGGATCTCGCCGTTGACCCACGTGCGCAAGGCGAGCTGGCCGGCGTCGAGCTCATCCGCGGGAACCAGCCACGGGCCGAGGGGAGTGGACTGCGGAAGAGATTTGCCTTTGGTCCACTGGCCCGCGGCTCCGGGCAGTTGGTAATCCCGTTCGGAGAGGTCGTTGGCGACGACGTAGCCCGCGATGCAGTCCGCAGCCTCGTCCGTGCTGGAAAGGTATGACGCTTCGCGGCCGATGACGATTCCGAGTTCCACCTCCCAGTCGTACTTTTCCGACGACGGCGGGATGGGCGCGGCGTCGAAAGGGCCACTGACCGTGTTGCTCGGCTTCAGGAACACTACGGGTGATTCCGGTGGCGTGGCGCCGGATTCGGCCGCGTGGGCGGTGTAGTTGAGGCCGATGCAGACGACGTTTCCCGGGCGGGCGACGGGCGATCCGATCCGGAGGCCTTCGGCCGAAATCTCGGGAAGATCGCCGGCATCAAGGGCTTCCCGGGTGCGTGCGATGCCGTCCGTGGCGAGGAACTCTCCGTTGATGTCCTTCGTCAGCGGGTCAAGGCTGAAGTATTTTTCGGTGCCGTTGGCGTCTTGGGCGATGACCGCCGGCTTTTCATTTCCGGCAGTGCCCAGCCGGGCGAATTTCATGTTCATGTATTCCTCCGTGCTCTGGCTCTAACATCCGAGCTCTAGTCTGCTGTTGCTCTCCATAATACGGAAATGTGACCCATTGACAATGCAGACATCGGATGTTTACGCTCATCCCAGCAAACGACCTGCTGCCAAGCAAGGAGCACAATGAGCGTTATCACCGCGGTGGACACCTTCGATATCCGCTTTCCCACCTCCCAAGAGCTGGACGGATCCGATGCCATGAATCCGGACCCGGACTATTCGGCGGCATATCTGGTGATCCGCACTGACGCCGGTGACGGCCACGAGGGCCACGGTTTCGTCTTCACCATCGGTCGCGGCAACGAGGTGGAGGCCGTGGCGATCGAAGCCCTCCGCCACCACATCCTGGGCCGCAACGTCGAGGAATTGCTCAGCGACATGGGCGGCACCTGGAAGCTTCTTGCCCACGATTCCCAACTCCGTTGGCTCGGTCCCGAAAAGGGCGTGATGCACATGGCGATCGGCGCCGTCGTCAACGCCCTTTGGGACCTCAAGGCCAAGCGGGCCGGGCTCCCGCTCTGGGAACTGCTGTCCGGAATGAGCCCCGAGGAGATCGTGGCGCTCGTGGACTTCAGGTACCTCAGCGATGCCCTCACACCGGACGACGCGCTGGGAATATTACGTGCGGCGGAACCGGGGCGCGCCGCCCGCAGGGCAGCGCTTCTCGCGGAGGGATACCCCGCATACACCACGACGCCGGGTTGGTTGGGTTACAGCGACGACAAACTTGTGCGTCTGGCCAAGGAAGCCGTTGCCGAAGGTTTCGGGCAGATCAAGCTCAAGGTGGGGGCCTCGCTGGAAGACGACATCAGGCGCGTCCGCACGGCACGCGACGCCGTGGGGCCGGATATCAAGATCGCGGTGGACGCGAACCAGCGCTGGGACGTTCAGGAAGCCATCGACTGGATGGCACACTTGGCTCCCTATGACATTGCTTGGATCGAGGAACCCACGAGTCCCGATGACGTCCTGGGCCATGCGGAGATTGCCCGGGGCGTGGCGCCGATCCCCGTGGCTACGGGTGAGCATGTCCACAACCGGGTGATGTTCAAGCAGATGCTGCAGGCCGGATCCCTGCAGGTCCTGCAGTTGGATGCGGCGAGGGTTGCGGGAGTGAACGAGAACATCGCGATCCTCCTTCTTGCCGCGAAGTTCGGCGTCCGCGTCTGCCCGCATGCAGGCGGAGTCGGTCTCTGCGAAGCCGTCCAGCACTTGTCGATGTTCGATTTCGTGGCAGTTTCCGGCGACAAGAGTGGTCGGATGATTGAGTTCGTCGACCACCTGCACGAGCACTTCGTCACTCCGGTGGATGTCCATGACGGCTGCTACTGGCCTCCGTCCGCACCCGGAGGCGGCAGCGAAATGGTCGGCGGCACGCTGGCCGACTACAGCTTTCCCGACGGCCCTGAATGGGCCGACGGATCCAATCCTTCGACTCCCCAGCAGTAACCTCATCGAAATTCCTCGAAAGCACAGTTACCTACTGAAAGCACGCGGTGAAAGATATGCGCAAAGAAGCGTTGGTGGCAGGTGCCTTGGCACTTGGCCTTATTGGACTTACAGGCTGCGGGGGCAGCTCGTCCGGCAGTACCGCAGACGGCAAGACCGCCATGACCTGGGCCATGTGGGTCGGCGGCACGGAAGACCAGAAGAACTGGGAAAAGGTTGCCGATGACGTCAGCAACACCCTGGGCGATGTGAAGATCACGCTGCAGGGTTCTACTTTCCAGGACTACTTCACCAAGATGAGCACCCAGCTCAGCTCGAATACGGCCCCGTGCCTGGTGGCGGTCCAGAGCCTGCGGACAGCGCAGCTCAAGGACGGCATGCTCCCGCTCGATGACCTCGTCAAGAAGAACAACGTGGATTTGAGCGCCTTCGATGCCTCCATGATCAAGGGGCTCAGCGCCGACAACAATCTCTACGCCCTGCCGTATGACGTGGGCCCGGTGATGATGTTCTACAACAAGGACATGTTCGATGCCGCAGGCGTGCCCGTCCCGAAAGCAGGCTGGACAGCCGATGAGTTCGTGGCCGCCGCGAAGAAGCTGTCGGCCAACGGAAAGCACGCCATCGCACCCAACACGGCCGATCTCTTCGTTGAATCGCAAGTCCTCGCCTACAACGGCGGACGTGTCCTCAAGGAAGACGGCACCATGGACGCAAGCGACCCGACCTTCGCCAAGGGACTCCAGTGGGTCTCGGACCTGACAAACAAGGAGAAGGTCTCCCCGCAGCTTCCTGGTGGCGACCCGGCGTTCAGCTCCAATGAATTCCTGGCCGGCAACACCGCCATGAATATTGACGGCCCGTGGTCCCTGCTGGACGTCAAGGGCAAAGCCAAGTTCAAAGTAGGCGTCACCACCCTTCCCGCCGGCCCGGGCGGCGGGAAAACCTTCAGTGCCGGCTCGGGCTGGGGCATCTCCAAGCAATGCGCTACTCCGGACAAGGCCTTTGCCGCCCTCAAGGAAATGACCGGCGACAAGGTCCTGGGGAATCTGGCGGCAGCAGGGCGCGCACTGGCCGCACGCACCGCCCAGCAGACAAAGTGGATCGACAACGCGGGCATTCCGGGAGTCGCGGAGACCCTCAAGAGCGCCGAGGCCACGGCAGTCCCGATGCCAAGCAACACCAACAGCGACCAACTGGGCCAGCTTTTCAACCAGTACCTCGTCAAATCCATCAACGGACAGCAGAGCGCAGCGGATGTCATGAAAGACATTGCGGCGCAGCTGCCCCGATGATCAGTGTGGCGCCTGCCCGGCAGTTCCTGTGCAACGGCCGGGCAGGCATGCACTCTTCGCAAAGGAATGGGAAATGACACTACTCAAGCCAACCAAGGCGCCGCTCGCTGAAGTCGAGGCAACCATCTCCCGTGGGCGGGCGAAAAGGAAGGCGAAGGCCGAGCCGGATGCCCAGCTCGGCCGGCGGACGATGTGGGGACCGGCGTTTGCCCTGCCACATGGGCTTGGCCTCGCCATCTTCACTCTGTTGCCGATTGTTGTTTCCCTCGTCATCAGCCTCTTCCGCTGGCCGCTCCTGGGAACACCGAGTTTCCTTGGCTTGGGTAATTACGAGCGGTTGTTCAGCGATCCCATCTTCGGGCAGGTTGTCGCGAACACCGTCCTGTTTGTGGTCCTCTATGTGCCCCTGAACCTGGTTGTGTCCCTGGGCCTTGCCGCGTGGTTGACTCCGCGTATCAAGGGGCGCCACATTTTCCGGGTCATCTTCTTCATTCCTTCGATCACCCCTGTGGTGGCCAACGTCGTCGTCTGGAGGATGCTGTACCAACCCGGTGGATTCATCGACGGCACCCTGCAAAGCGCCACGGGAATTTCAGCGCCAAACTTCCTCGGAGACGAACACTGGGCAATGATGGCCATTGTCGTCATGAGTGTGTGGCAGGGGTTCGGCTACAACATGCTGGTTTTCTCGGCTGCCTTGGACGCAGTCCCTGAGAACCTCACCGAGGCGGCGGCAATCGACGGCGCCAACGCCTGGACCATCTTCTGGCGGATCAAGCTCAAGCTCATTTCGCCGTCGATCTTCTTTGGGACGATGATGACGCTCATTACTTCCTTCCAAGTCTTCGCCCAGCCGTTCATCCTGACCAAGGGAGGGCCCGGCTCGTCCACCTCGACGATCGTCCTGTACATCTACAACCAGGGCTTTCAGTTCCACCAGCTCGGACTGGCATCGGCGGCCGCTTGGATCCTGTTCGTCATCATCCTGGGCGTGACGGCAGTCCAGTTCCTCGGACAAAAGAAGTGGGTCCACTACGATGCTTGAGACAACCAGCCGGATACGCCCCCTCGCCGCCCGTCCCCGTGGCTCCGGAGCGCCCGGAAGACGATGGTCCGCAAGGATCCGGCCCGCCATTGGCTACATGATCCTTTGCCTGATCGCGCTGCTCTTCTTGTCCCCGCTGATCTACATGTTCGCCACCTCGTTCAAACCCCCTGCTGAAATCTTCAGCGTTCCGCCGAAGCTGTTCGGCTCGGAATTCCGATGGCAGAACTACCAGGAGGCCCTGAACTACATGCCGTTCCTGCGATTCATGGGCAACGGCCTTTTGGTCTCGGCGGCGGGAACGGCGCTCACCTTGGTGGTTTCGGCGTTCTCCGGTTATGCCTTCTCCCGGCAGCGCTGGCGGGGCCGGAACCTCGTATTCATGGTGTTCCTGGCAACCCTGATGATTCCCCAAGAGGTCCTGATCGTCCCGATGTTCGTCATGATGCAGAAGGTGGGTTGGGTGAACACTTTCCAAGCGCTCATTGTGCCCTGGGCATTTACGGCATTCGGCGCATTCCTGCTCCGGCAGTTCTTCCTTGGCGTACCCCAGGAACTCGACGACGCGGCCAGGGTGGACGGCGCGGGAACCCTCAGGACCTTCCTCTTGGTCATGCTCCCACTGGCCCGACCGACCATGGCCGTGCTGGCGGTCTTCAGTTTCATCAGCTACTGGAACTCGTTCCTCTGGCCGCTGGTGGTGATCAACGACGTCAACAACCTCGGCACCATTCCACTGGGGTTGCAGATGTTCTTCGGCCAGCAGGGCAATCAGTGGCACCTGGTCATGGCCGCCTCGGTGATTTCAATGGCTCCTACTCTCCTGCTGCTGATCCTCCTGCAGAAACACCTGGTCAAAGGCATCGTCACGAGCGGCTTTGGCGGACGCTAAACCCACCGAGAAAACAACCCTCAGCAACCCAACACCCGCAACAACTTTGAAGGAGTATCAACCAATGATCGCCCAAGCACCTTGGTTCACGGAGTCCCGGTTCGGCATGTTCGTCCACTGGGGCCTGTATGCCCTGCCGGCCCGGCACGAGTGGGTCATGAACCGCGAACGCATTCCTGCCGAGGAATATGAGAAGTATTTCCAGCACTTCAACCCGGATCTCTACGATCCGCGGGAATGGGCCCGCGCTGCGAAAGACGCCGGCATGAAATACGTGGTGCTGACCACCAAGCACCACGAGGGCTTCTGCCTCTGGGATTCCGCACTCACTGACTACAAATCCACCAAGACTCCGTCCGGCCAGGACCTCGTGGCCCCGTACGTCGAGGCACTGCGGGAATTCGGCTTGAAGGTAGGTTTCTACCATTCACTCATTGACTGGCACCACCCGGATTTCACCATCGACGGGTTCCACCCCGAACGGGACAACCCCGAGGCTGAAAAGCTCAACGAGGGCCGTGACATGGCCCGGTACCGCGAATACCTCCATGGCCAGGTGCGCGAGCTGCTCAGCAACTATGGCCAGATCGACTACCTCTTCTTCGACTTCTCCTACACCAGCGAGGACCACAAGGACATCTGGGGCGGCAAGGGCCGCGAGGCGTGGGGTTCCGTGGAACTCTTGAAGATGGTCCGGGAACTTCAGCCGGGCATCATCGTCAACGACCGCCTGGACATTCCCGGCGACTTCGCCACACCCGAGCAGTACCAGCCTGCCGGTCCCATGATGGTGGACGGCGTGGAGGTGCCTTGGGAAGCGTGCCAGACGCTTAACGGCAGCTGGGGCTATGACCGGGACAACCTGGACTACAAGTCCGTGGACTTGCTGGTACGGATGCTGGTCGACGGAGTGTCCAAAGATGGAAACCTGCTCCTCAACGTCGGTCCCACAGGCCGCGGGAATTTCGATCCGAGGGCCGTGGAGTCCCTCCGCGGTATCGGCGACTGGATGAAGCTGCACTCCCGGGCCATTTACGGCGCCGGACCGGCGGCATGGACTCCGCCCGCCGACGCCCGGTACACGCGCCGCGGCGACCACCTTTACGTGCACCTTTTTGCGTGGCCTTTCGAATACGTTCACCTCCCCGATCTCGCCGGCAAGGTGGAATACGCCCACCTGCTCAACGACGCCTCCGAAGTCGCTATGCTCGAGATCGCACCGGACCGCGAAGCAATCAACACCACCCCTGGAGGACAGCCAGCAGGTACCCTGACACTGAAGCTGCCCGTCCAGCGACCGGACGTGGCGGTGCCCGTCGTCGAACTCTTCCTGAAGCCCGGGGTGTAGCGTGCCCGAAACGATTGCCCTGCACACCCGACTCAAGCCGGGTGCCGAGCAGGACTATGTGGATGCCCATGCGGGAATCCCCGCCGAGCTCGTCGCCGCCTTGAAAGAGGCCGGGGTGGGAAATTGGCGGATCTGGCGCAGCGGCCAGGAGCTCTTCCACCTCGTTGACGTGGAAGACTATCAAGCCATGCGCAGGGCTCTTTCGGACCATCCGGCCAATGTCCCGTGGCAAGCCCGCATGGCGGAGCTTCTGGACGTTCAGGACGACTATTCGGGCAACGATTCAGGCATCCCGTTGGTATGGGAGCTGGCATGAGCGGCGCCCGATGGGATGGCCGGTTGGGCAAGCTCGGCTTCGGCGCCGCCGGCATCGGCAACCTGTACCGTGCCATGTCGGACGCCCAAGCAGCCTCCACTGTCAACGCGGCCTGGGACGCCGGAGTCCGCTACTTCGACACCGCCCCGCACTACGGCTTGGGACTGTCCGAGCGACGGCTTGGCGAGGTGCTGAGGGAGAAGCCCCGGGGTGAGTTTACGGTGTCCACGAAGGTGGGCCGGCTGCTGGTATCGAATGCGGCGGGAGCCAACGCGAAAGACGACGAAGGCTTTGACGTCCCGGCCACGAGCAAACGCCGGTGGGATTTTTCCGAGTCAGGCATCCGCCGGAGCATCGAAGAATCACTCGAACGGCTCGGCTTGGACCACGTGGACATCGCCTACCTGCATGATCCGGATGTCCATGACCTCGCCAAGGGGATCAGCGAAGCCTTGCCTGCCCTGGAGAAGCTGCGTGCGGATGGCATGGTGAAGGCGATCGGCGTCGGGACGAACTCGGCGGAAGCCGCGCTCGAATGCGTCGAAGCCGCGGATCTGGACCTGGTGATGCTTGCCGGCCGGTACACCTTGCTTGAGCAGCCCGGTGTTCCGCTCCTTGACCGCTGCGTGGCGCGCGGCACCGGCGTCGTGAACGTGGGCGTGTTCAACTCGGGCCTGCTGGCACGGCCCGAGGTCCCCGAGAACGCGCACTACAACTATGCGCGTGCCCCGCGGGCGCTGGTGGAGCGTGCGCGGGCGCTCGCCGGCGTGTGCCGGGGCTTCGGGGTGGAGCTCCCGACGGCGGCACTCCAGTTCAGCCTGCGACACCCCGCCGTGGTGAACGTGACGGTGGGGGCGAGCAGCCCGGAGCAAGTGTCCACCAACGCAGCGCGGATGAATGAGACAGTGCCGGAAGAGCTGTGGGCGGATTTGGCAGGAGTGCCCGGGTGATTGATTCCCACCTGCACCTGTGGGAGCTCGGGCCGGGGGCTTATGCGTGGCTTGGCCCGCAATACGGCGAACTGTTCCGCAGCTACGGCGAAGCCGAGGCCCGGGAAAACCTGGACGGGGCGAGCGTCGGGGGAGCAGTGCTCGTCCAGGCTGACGACACCCTCGCGGATACAGAGTCCATGCTCGGTGTCGCCGACCGTAACTCCTGGGTACTCGGCGTCGTCGGCTGGATTCCCCTCGACAAGCCGTCCGAAGCGGAGAAAGAACTGCAACGGTTCGTCCGGAACCCCGCGTTCAGGGGTGTCCGGCACTTGGTCCACGACGATCCTCGGGACGATTTCCTCGAATTGCCCGCGGTCCGCGATTCTTTGAGCATGCTAGCCAGCCACCGATTGGCCTTCGACGTCCCGGACGCCTTTCCGCGGCACCTCGGGCGTACGGTTCAGCTGGCCCGGGACCTCCCGGAGCTGACGGTTGTGCTGGACCATCTCGGGAAGCCGCCGCTGGCCGATGCAGCGGCGATGGACGTGTGGCGTGCGGATTTCCGGGCCTTTGCCGAGCTGCCCAACACCGTGGCCAAGGTGTCAGGCCTGCACTTGCCGGGCGTCCCGTACACAGCGGAGGCCTTGCGTCCGCTCTGGGACGAGGCGATGGATGCCTTCGGTCCTGGACGGCTCATGTTCGGTGGCGATTGGCCCGTCAGTACCTTGGGTGCTCCGTACGGCCGCACCTTGGAGGTGCTGCTGGAACTGGCCGAGGAGCTGACTTCGGCCGAGCGGGAGGAGTTCCTTGAGGGAACCGCCGTGCGGACGTACGGGCTTCATGAGCGAGGAATCGGCGCAAACTAGAGCGCTTGGCGTAGCCAGCTCTCGACGCCGCTGATGTGGACAGTCACGAGCGCCCGGACCAGCTCGGCGTCGCCGCGTTCCAAGGCGTCCGCGATGGCCTTGTGCTCCGCGAGCGTGTGCGCAACGGCCTTTTCCTGGGTCAAGCCGCGCCAAATGCGGGCGCGGACGGTGCTGCTGGAGAGGGCCTCAAGCAGGCCGGCGAGGTAGTCATTTCCGGCGGCTTGGGTGATGATGCCGTGGAATTCGAGGTCGTGGGCCACGAGTTCTTCGACGTCGGTGTTCTCGTCGATCCCGTCCATCGTGGCGCGCAGGGCCGTGAGCGCCGTCGGGGTCATCTTGCCTGTGGCGATGAACGCGGTGGCGGGCTCCAGGATTCGCCGGACCTCAAAGAGTTCCAGGATGGAACGGTCCTGATGAAGATCAACGACGAACGCCACGGCCTCGTTGAGCAACTTAGCGTCAAGGCTGGTGACGTACGTGCCGTCCCCACGCCGCACGTCCAGGACCCGGATGAGTTCGAGGGCCTTGACGGCTTCGCGCAGGGAGCTTCGCGAGAGGCCGAGCCGCTCGCTCAGTTCCTTCTCCGGCGGGAGGCGGTCCCCGGCCTTGAGTTCGCCGCGGATCAGCATGTCCTTGATCTTGCTGATCGCTTCATCTGTGACAGCCATGGCTACATCCTAACGGCGAATGATCCGATGTCTGGCACCCAACTAGCTCGCATTTGTTGTCGTTATGGGGCCCCAAAACGACAACAAATGCGAGTCAGTTGGGCACCCAACGCACGACGGCGGCACCCGGGTTCCGCGCGAACGGAACCCCGGGTGCCGCCGTCGGGCACTTAGTTTTTGGGCGAGCGCTGAAAGGTCTAGATCCTGTCCTCGGCACCGGCAACCGGCAGGTTGGCGATCACGGGGGAACTGCCGGTGAAACCGTCGCGGGCTGCGGCGAGCTCGTGGATCTGCTTGCGGCACAGGTACCAGCCGACCACCATGAGGGCGCAGGCAATTGCCGTGACCAGCATGGTGAGCGGGGAGTCGATGAACACCATCACCAGCACACCCACCAGGAACAGCAGCGAAAGGTAGCCGGTGTAGGGGGCGCCGAACATCCGGAAGGACGGACGCTTCAGCCAGCCTTTGTCCGCCCAGCGCTTGAGCTGCATCTGGCACAGGACAATCGTTGCCCAGGTGACGATGATGCCCACGGAGGCGACGTTGAGCACGATTTCGAATGCTTGAGCAGGGACGAGGTAGTTCAGCGGAACACCGAGCAACGAGACGCCGGCCGTGATGGCGATGCCGCCATAGGGGACACCGGCCTTGTTCATGCGCTGGGCGAACTTCGGAGCCGAACCGGCCACGGACATGGAGCGCAGGATGCGGCCGGTGGAGTACAGCCCGGCGTTCAGCGAGGACAGCGCAGCCGTGAGGACCACGAGGTTCATGATCACGTCAACGCCCTGGATCCCGATGTGGCCGAAGAACGTCACGAACGGACTGACGCCCTTCTCGTACGAGGTGTACGGAAGCAGCAGGGCCAGCAGGATGACGGAGCCGACATAGAAGACAGCGATGCGGAAGACCACGGAGTTGATGGCCTTGGGCATGATCTTCTCGGGGTTCTCGGTCTCACCTGCCGCCGTTCCTACGAGCTCGATCGAAGCGTACGCGAACAGCACACCCTGCATGAGGATGATCATCGGCAGCAGGCCGTTGGGGAAGATGCCGCCGTGATCCGTGAGGAGGCTGAAGCCGACCTCCTGGCCCGGTACCGGCGTGCCGAAGATGACGAAGAAGGTGCCCACCACGAGGAAGGCCGCAAGAGCAGCCACCTTGATGAGCGCGAAGTAGAACTCCATTTCGCCGAACACCTTGACGGAAACCAGGTTCAGGCTCAGAACGACGACCAAGGCGATCAAGGCCCATGCCCACTGCGGAACAACGCCCATCCAGGGGACGTATTTGCCGAAGAAGTTCATGTAGAGGGCCGCGGCGGTGATGTCCACGATAGTGGTGGTGGCCCAGTTGATCCAGTAGAACCAGCCGGAGACAAACGCAGCCTTCTCGCCGAAGAATTCGCGGGCGTAGGAGACAAAGGAGCCCGACGACGGGCGGTGCAGCACGAGTTCGCCGAGGGCGCGCAGGATCAGGAAGGCAAAGAAGCCGCAGACCGCGTACGCGATGACGAGGGAGGGGCCCGCAGCGTTGAGGCGGCCGCCGGCACCCAGGAACAGGCCGGTGCCGATGGCACCGCCGATCGCGATCATCTGGATCTGACGCGGCTTCAGGCTCTTGTGATAGCCCTTGTCCTCGGCGTGGAGGAGCTTTTCAGTGGCGTGCGCCTGTGGCGGGACCGTGTGGTCCGTGATGGGTGCATTGGTCATGGGAATCCTTAGGGGGTGTCCTGTTGGGTGTCCGGATCTCGCCGTCCGGCCTGTCTTTTCGCGCGTTCATGCCCGACGGCGGCTGGTGAGGGCCGCCGTCGTCGGACGTTCAGCGCGGCTCAGCCTAGTTGCTGAGGTTGGCCAGGCGTTCGGGACGGAGGAGCTCGTCGAGCTGCTCCGAGGTCAGCAAGCCGTGTTCGAGAACGAGCTCGGCGACGCCCTTGCCGCTTGCCAGCGCTTCTTGGGCGATGGCGGTGGCAGAGGCGTAGCCGATGTGCGGATTGAGTGCCGTGACGAGTCCGATCGACTGCTCTACTGTGAGCCGCAGGCGTTCGGTGTTCGCGGTAATGCCCCGGATGCAGCGCGACGTGAGTGTGCGGCACGCGGCTTCCAGGTGGGAGATGCTCTTGTGGAGGCTGTGGACGATAATCGGCTCGAAGGCGTTCAGCTGGAGCTGTCCCGCTTCGGCTGCCATGGTGACTGTGACATCGTTGCCGATGACTTCATAGGCCACTTGGCTGACCACTTCCGGGATCACCGGATTGATCTTGCCTGGCATGATGGACGATCCCGACTGCACAGCCGGGAGGTTGATCTCGCCCAGTCCCGCACGCGGTCCGGAGGACAGCAAGCGGAGATCGTTGCAAATCTTGGAAAGCTTGACGGCGACGCGCTTGAGCACGCCGGAGAGGTGGACGAACGCGCCCACGTCCTGGGTGGCCTCGATGAGGTCGACCGACGTGACCAGCGGCAAGCCCGTGATCTCGGCCAGGTGCCTGCAGGCTGCTGCGGCGTATCCAACGGGGGCGTTCAGGCCGGTTCCGATGGCAGTAGCGCCAAGGTTGATCTCGTGGATGAGCAGCTGGGACTCGGCCAGTCGAGCCCGGTCCTCGCCCACGGTTACGGCGTAGCCGCCGAATTCCTGGCCGAGGGTCATGGGTACGGCGTCCTGCAACTGAGTGCGGCCCATCTTGACCACGGTGCGGAATTCCTCGCCCTTTTCCGCGAACGCGATCTGGAGTTCCTGAAGCGCGGAAAGAAGGCCCTGGACGGAGAAAATGGTGGCCAGGTTGACGGCTGTGGGGTACACGTCGTTGGTGGACTGGCTCAAGTTGACGTGGTCGTTCGGGTGCAGCCTGGCGTAGTCGCCCTTCGGGTGGCCAAGGATTTCAAGGGCCCGGTTGGCGATCACCTCGTTGGCGTTCATGTTGGAGCTGGTGCCGGCACCACCCTGGATGACGTCCACCATGAACTGCTCGTGGAGCTTGCCGTCCAAGATGTCCTGGCAGGCCTGCTCAATCGCGTCGGCCCGCTCGTCGTCCAGGAGTCCGAGCTCGCGGTTGGTGCGCGCGGCGGCGAGCTTGACTGCTGCGAGGCCCTTGACGAGGTTGGCGTTGCTCGCCAGCGGGTGGCCGGTGATGGGGAAGTTCTCGATGGCACGCAGCGTGTGCACGCCCCAATAGGCATCAGCAGGGACGTCCCGGTCGCCGAGGAGGTCATGTTCCGAGCGGAACCCTGGAATTGTCGTGGAGCGCACGGCAGATGTCATTGCTGTCCTTTGGTCTTTTGTGCTTGTTTGACTGCGTCAGTTGGACTCAGTCGAAGTCAGTTGGATGCGAGGAAGTTCGCGGCTCGCAGCACGCCAACAGGGTGGCCGCCGCCCAACACGGGCGCACTGGCGAGCGTGGCGAGCTGGCCGCCGTCGAGCCCTAGTTCCTCAAGGACGCGGACGGTGACGGGCATGCGGGCGCGGTCGCCGCCGTCGGAGATTTTGATGGCGACGCCGGTGCCGTTGCGCAGGCCGACGAGCTGGAGGCCTTCGAAACCGTCCTTGGCAAGCAGTCCGGGAACTGCGCGCATGATCGCTGTGACATCGCGACCCTCGCCGGCCACCATTTCGGGGAAGGCGCGCATGGCGTGGGCCACTTGGCCCTCCGCTTCAGTGTTGTCGGCCGCGGCCATGCGGGCATAGGCCCGGGCCATGCCGTGCAGGCTGTGGGCAAAGAGCGGGGTGCCGCAACCGTCCGTGCTGATGGCCGCGGCGTCTTCGCCCGTGAGCTCGGTGATGGTGTCCTTCACGAGCACTTGGAGCGGATGCTCGGGGTGCAGGTAACCCTGGACCGGCCAGCCGTTGATCACGCACGTGGCGGCCATGGATGCGTGCTTGCCGGAACAGTTCTGTGCGAGCTGGGTGGGCTCGCCGCCGCTGCGGAGCCATGCTTCGCGTTCGGCGTTGCCGTAGGGGAGGTCGGTGCTGTTTTCCAACGCGCCTTTGTCCAGGCCGTGCATCTCGAGGATGCGTGCGGCACCGTCGAGGTGCATTGCGGCACCGGAGTGGCTTGCGGCGGTGAGGGCGAGGAGGTTCTCCGGAAGCTTGAGGCCTGCGCGGACCATCGCGACCGCCTGCAGCGGTTTGAGGGAGGATCGTGGGTAGAACGCGGCGTCGGGCTCGCCCGCTTCGAGGAGCGTTTCGCCGTCCGGCCCGACGGCGATAAGGGAGCCGTAGTGGATGCTCTCGACCAAGCCGTCGCGGGTCTGTTCCGCGAGGGGGACGTGGCGTGGGGTGCTTGGAATGGCTGCTGCCGGGGTGGTGGCGGCGCTTTCGTGCAGAGCACCGTGCGTTGCATGCGGGGTGGGCATGACTTCCTTCAGTTGGTGGATCATTTGCTGAGGATGGTGTCCAACGCAACGCTGACGGCGCTGAGATGGTCTGCCATTGCGGCTTCGGCGGCGGGGGCGTCGCCGGCTTCGATGGCTTCGACGATGCGGAGGTGTTCATCGTCTGAAACATGCTGGCGGTCGGCCACCATGTTCAAGGTTTCGGATTGATGGGCCAGGGCTTCGCGTATGTCTGCGACAACGCTTTCGAACACCTTGTTGCCGCTTGCGCGGGCAATGGCAGAATGGAAACTGGCGTCGAGGCTGACCCAGGTCTCAGGGTCGGTCTCGGCTGCCATTGAATCCACGATTTCCTTGAGGTGTTCAAGGTCTTCCGGACTGCGGCGCTTCGCCGCGAGGCCTGCAGCCGGGACTTCGATATGCGGGCGTGCCTCGTTGAGGTCCCGTGCCGAGTACTGGCCGAGTGTGAGGTCATTGGCCACCCGGTCCGCGACGACGAACGTCCCTTTGCCGGTCTTGGTGACCGTCAGCCCGAGCGCAGTGCACGAGCGGAGCGCCTCACGGACGACCGAGCGGCTCACTCCGTACTGCGCAGCCAAGGTGGCTTCGGAGCTGAGTTTGGCCCCCACTTCCACGGTTCCGTCTTCAATGTCCTTGCGGACGGCGCTGAACACGGCTTCCGCGGCACTGAAGCGGGCGAGGGGCCGGGGGCTTGATGGCCTGGGCGCTTGGGCCGGCCGGGGGACGGCGCCGCTTGTGGCGGTGCGCTGGCCAGCCGCAGCTTTCTGGCTGATGGCTGGCTGTCCAGTGGCGGCCTGTCCGGCTGTCCGGCTGTCTGACAGGTTCACCCTACGAATATGGCACGGGTCACAGGGTGGTGTCAATGTTGGCTTGAGCTCTCGACTTAAATGCTGAATGCCCCAGATTTAATTGTCTGGTGCCCTCATGGCGGAGAGTTGGTTGATTTCTAGGGGCATGGCGGGGCATAGTCTTAATTGTTATGAATACCCTGGCGAAAATCCTGATGCGATGAAGCCCATCGAATTTCCCGACTTCCTGTTCAGTTCTCCGTTGGCCAAGGCCATCATTGAGCTAGAACGGATACGTAGTGACATGGGTGACGGAACGACTCATCCTGCGATCTTTTCGCAGTTAAAGGACCTCTTCCAACTGATGTCGAACATCATGAGCGCGCGTATCGAGGGAAACCGCACATCGATTGTCGACGCCGTGGCGGGCGTGGAACGGGCCGATCGCTATGGCGACGTGCAGCAAAATGATGGCGTTAAAGAGATCGTCCAGCTGCAACAAGCAACGGCCTTCGTCGATGCAACGGTGAGCCCGGGAACCACGCTGACACACGGACTTGTTCGGGAAATCCATCGAATATCGGTTGAAGGGCTGGAGCGTGAGGGCGATCGTACGCCTGGCGCATACCGGCTGAGCGATGTCACCATCAGCGGATCCGCCCACCGCCCGCCCGCTCCGGGTGATGTCCACAGTGACATGACTTCACTCCTGGATTTCATCAATGCAGATGTCGAGCAGAACTTTGAACTGCTGAAGATCGCTTTAGCCCACCACCGCTTCGTATGGATTCATCCATTTGGGAACGGAAATGGGCGCGTTGGAAGACTCCTCACGTATGCGGCGATGAGGCGACACGGGTTCTCTGACGCCGCTGGCTACCGCGGGCTGAACCCTACTGCAGTGTTTGGCCAGAACAGAAGTCTCTACTACGAACGTCTCGAGGACGCGGATTCGCTAGAGCCTGCGGCGCTCGTCCGGTGGTCTACCTATGTTCTGGAGGGACTCTTGGCTGACATGAGGAAACTTTCGATGTTGGGGACCCAGGGTTTCGTAACAGAAGAACTTCTACTGCCCGCTTTGCGAAGAGGACTGCAGACAGCGAGGTTTACGGTGAATGAAGCAAGTGCACTGTTCATCGTCGCGAAGAAGGGGGAGGCGAAAGCCGCGGACCTTGAATCGGCTTTCCCGGGCTCGGCTGCAACCCGTAGCCAGAACATCCGGAAGCTCCTCGATCGAGGCGTTATCGAGCCTATTGGCGACGGTAGGAGGACATACCGCCTCCGCCTGGTGCCGAGTGAGTTGACCCCGTTGCTGACGTGGCGCCTCGACCAGATGGGATTCCTGCCTCAGATACTGAGAGACACTCAATAGGCCAGTCGATCGAACCGGCATTCGTGCGGCGAACCAACTGCTGCCGGAGCATAATTGCTCCCATGGCCAACCGTCCGCGCGGGGGATGGGATTCAACGACACAGACAGCACCGCCCATAACGGTCGAGGTGCCGGTCCTCGGTATCGGAGCGGGCCCCTCGGACTATGAGGAGTTGGCGCGCTACGTGTTTGCCTTGCGCAGGCCGCGGGGATTGCACATGACACTGTTGCACCTGGGTGTCTTCGAGGACTTTTGCCGGGATGTGGCCGCTTGGACCAAAGGCAACACCGGTGTCGAGTCCGCCCAGCTCAGGACTGTTGCGTGGCTTGAGGCGCTGCCTCTGCTGGAGGCCTTTTCCGGCAGTTCCGAAAGGCTGATCGTCCTGGGCGGGGGCGGAGTGTGCGGACTGGAAGTGGATATCCCCGCGTCGGTGCGCGACTATCAGGTCTCCCTCGTGCACGCCCTTCACGAACTCCTGGATGAACTGCTTGTCGACAACATCGACGACTTCATCCTCAGCTCCCCTGCCCTTGGATTCCGCTCTCCTCGCTGGGTACCCCATGTGGCTGTGGGCAGGCCAATGTACAGGGGCCGCGGGCCTTGGGAGATTGGCCGGGTGGGAGTTGATTTCGGCGAATCGCGGATCAGGAACCGCCAAACCCTCCGGGATAGCGGTCCCGGCTGAGGTCTATCCGCGGCTTCTCAGCCGGATCGTCCGGGCCTGGTGGATGGCGGCCAAGGCAACCGCGCTGGCTGTGAGCCTGAGGGCGTGGACCCTGTACCACCGCTTCAACAGCGGCTTGCGGCGCTCCTCGTCGAGCGGCTGGGGGCTGAAGAACAGCTTGGGGTTGATGGATCGCAGCAGGTACGCCGTAGCGGCAGCACCCGTGGCCGAGCTGGCGGCACCCGCTATCAACCAAGCCCTGCTGTCGGAATGCCTCCATCCGCTGATGAGGGCGGCGACGGCGGCGGGGGCATTGAGCGGCGCGATCGGCGCGTAGTAGCGCCCGGGGCTTCCCGCTCCGAAGGGGGTTCGAGGGAGTTCGCGGCTCGCTTCCGAGGCCGCGACCCGGTCCGGGATTTTGACGATGGCCTCGTAGAGGTTGCCGAAAAACCAGTGCGCGTGGGTGAACTCCGCGACCTCCAAGAGCCGACCAGCGAGCACATCCCGACCGTCTGAAGAAGTCTGTCCCATGCCCACAATCTACCGCCGATGCGCGGCGCCGGGCATGTAGTTCGCCTTCCACGCAAGCTGGACGGGCTATATGGTCAACACCATGGTCTGAGGACCTTAAGGCCAAACGAACAGCGTGATGGAGGACTACCCGTGGTCGAGATCCACATGATTTTGCCCGCAAATGTGCGCCATCGATCCGGGGGAAACATCTACAACGCGAGGCTGGCTGAAGCACTCCGCGCGGAGGGCGCAGAGGTTTCGGTCTGCACGCTCGACGGCGACTGGCCTACGGGAAATGCGGGAGACCGGAGCGGCTTTGCCGATGCACTTTCCGGAGGCGATCAGGCCATCCACATTGTCGATGGCCTGATCGCCACGGGCGCGCCTATGGAAATCGAGACAGCAACCGCTACAGGGTACCGGGTCTGGGTGTTGCTCCACATGCCCCCTTCCGGAAAGAAACCAGTGGAAACGAGCGCGCTCCGCGCCGCGACGGGTCTTCTCTGCACTGGCTCCCGTACTGCCGAAGCGGCCGGAAGATTGGGCCTGGGCAACGTGCACTTGGCGACCCCTGGTGTGGATCGCCCTTCGAAAACACGCCCGAGTCCACGAGCCACAGCCGCACAGCATTTCATCATGGTGGGCGCCCTGCTCCCCAATAAGGACCAGATCTTCTTTGTCGACGCGCTGGCCCGGATCAAGGATCTGGCGTGGACCGCGGCACTTGTGGGGTCCACAAAAGCAGACCCCTTGTACGCCGCCGCCGTGCGGGAGCGTATCCTCCGGAATGGACTTGAAAAGCGGGTGGAATCCACAGGTGAGCTTAACGGCCCGGCCTTGGAGGAGCAGTGGCTCCGTGCTGATCTCAGTCTGTTGATCTCACACTCGGAGTCTTTCGGCATGGTGGTTCAGGAGTCCCTGGCGCACGGCATACCGGCTGTGGTCCGCAAGGGAACCGGCGCCGTCGAAGCGCTCGGCGCCCATGGTGCCGGTGAAGCGATCGATCTCACCGCAGGAATCGGATCGTTGGAGAAGCTCCTGCGGAGGTGGCTTGGCGACCCTACCCTGCGGGAGGGATGGCGCGCAGCAGCCGAGGCAGCCAGCAGGGGGTTGCCGCAATGGGAAGACACCGCACGGGAGGTCCTTCGTGCCGTTACAGGCGCGTAATGGCTTAGCTAGAGGTGCTGGATCCCTGCCCGCTGCATCGCGTCCCTGTACGTTTCGATGTTCTTGGCGAGGAGTTCCTGCTGCTTCGCCTCGGACAAGGCAAATGCCCGTCCACCGAGCGCGCTCGCCTTGTAGACCTTGATCCCGTGCTGCCGGAGCGGCGAGTGGTAGGTCTTCTCGAAGAGTGCCAGGAAGGCGGCGGCCTCTGCGCCGTGGGCGACGACGGCGGAAACCCGCTTATTGATCTTGAGGAACTGGCGGAATGGGCGGAGCCCGTCGGTCTTCTCCTGTGCGCTCAGTGCCGGCGGCAGTTCCGGGTCGCGGACCCAGGGGTAGCAGTTCCACGGCATCACATAGCGGACGTCCAAGTCGGCTGAGTCATAGATCAGCTGCGCACGTCGGGCAGCGTCGTCGTCGTTGAGGTGCGATACGAAACCCGAGGTGGGAGCCCGCCCCGGGCTGGTCTGGAGGGTGACGATCCGGCACTCATCTTCGTCATGCACCGGATCGATGTAAGGCACGGTGGAACCGGGCCTTTTGGCCATCAGTTCGTCGCACAGCTGCGTCACGGCAGCAATGTTGGGCTCCTGTAGCAAAGCCCTTTTTTCGTCCCAGTCAATGGTCACGTTCTCTCCTTCGGCAGCGCGGCGTCCAGAATCGGCGTCTCTTGTCACTTTACGCGTCGCTCACGCTCCTGCAGAGCCGAGGGACAAAACTGCCCGACGCCGGGCCTTGCAGCGAGCTTCCCGTCCCGCCTCTCCGCGGGCTACTGTCCCTTCAGCTTCTGCATATCGCGCCGGTCCTTCTTGGTGGGCCGTCCTGCGCCGCGATCGCGCTGCGGCAGCCCGAGGGCGGGCGCGGCGGGACGCTCCGGAGTGTGGTCGGTAAAGCAGTGGGACGCAGCTTCGGCCCCTACCCTCTTTGCAATGAGCCTGCGGACCTCAAGGATGCGCTCGAAGCCAGGCTGCCGGACACGGATCGTGTCGCCGATAATCACGGATTGGGAGGCCTTGACCGGGTTCCCGTTGATTCGCACGTGTCCCGCCCTGCAAGCGGTCGTCGCTGCGGAACGGGTCTTGTAAGCGCGGATAGCCCAGAGCCAGGCGTCAATGCGCACATTGCCGGTTTTTGATGTTTGGGCGGAAGTCGGAAGGCTAGTCATGATTGCGAACGAGTATAGTCGGCGCGCGGCCTGGGCTGTCCTCCGCGAAGCCGATTACCGGCGTCGAAGTTCCGCGTATTCAAGGTGCGGTACGACCGTGCCTGCGTCCCGCTCCAGGAAGTTGGTGCCGGGTGCCACGATCTCGTCAATGGCATCCAGGACTGCTTCGTTGAGGACAACATCCGCGGCCTTGAGGTAGTCGACCAGATGGTCCTCCGTCCGTGGACCGATAAGCACGCTGCTGACGGCCGGATGATTCAGGGCGAAGCCGACAGCAAGCTGGATGAGGGTGAGTCCGTGCCGCTCGGCGACGCGGGCCAAGGCATCGGCTGCGAGGAGTTTGTTCCTGTTGAAAGGTGCCGAGACGTCGAAGCGCCCGGGAACGGCCGACGCGCGGGAGCTTGCGGGCTGGGCGACTCCCACGCGATAGTTCCCGGAGAGCCAGCCGCCGTCGAGCGGTCCATAGCTGAGCACGCCAAGGTTGTACTGCTGCGTGATCGCGAAGACGTCGCGCTCGTTCGCGCGGACCAGCAAGGAGTAGGGCACCTGATCCACCACCGGCGGTATGAGGTGGTTCGTGGTGGCGATCCACTGTGCCTCCACAAGCTGCGACGGCGTGAATACCGACGTTCCGTAGTAGAGGATCTTGCCCTGCCGGATGAGGTCGTTGAGGGCAGTGATGGTTTCCAGGACGTCGGTGTTGTAGTCCGGACGGTGCGCCTGGTAAAGATCGATCCTGTCCGTCTGCAAGCGGTGCAGGCTACCTTCCACGGCTTTCATGATCCAACGCCGGGAATTGCCTGCGTGCGCGGGATTCGGCCCCATTTGTCCGTGGAACTTGGTGGAAAGGAAAACGTCATCCCGCCTGCCATGGAGGGCCCGGCCCACAATAGCCTCTGCCTCGCCCTGGGAATAGATGTCAGCGGTATCGACGCTCGTGATGCCGGCGTCGAGGGCCGCATGGACAATGCGGATGCTTTCTTCGGCGCCCGTGGGCGCCGAGCCTGTCCCAAGGTTAAGGGTTCCCAGGGTAAGGGGACTGATCAGGGCGCCTGTGCGTCCCAGGGTTCGAAGCTCGCTGAGGCTCATCTCCGGCTTCCTCCGTGAAGAATCAAGGCTGTGCAATGGATTGACACGACGCTACACATGTCGTGGCCGCGGCACTCGAAAAACGTACAAATTCTTCGCTTTTCGTATTGCGGGGTAATGAAAACAACGCATGACGAATTAAGAATTGACTTGAATCGACACGCGAATACACAAATATTGCCGTTATCGGCATCCAGTGAATTAGTAGAAAGGCAGGCACGAAACTACAGAGAAAGGAACCCGCCATGACCCAGGTAACGGTGGATGGAGCCGCTTCGATCAAGCAGGCGTTCGCGCAATTTCCCTCAGGCGTGGCGGCCTTCAGTGCCATGGTCGGCTTCGTACCGGAGGCCCTGGTGGCATCGAGCTTCACAGTGGGAGTCTCGCTCGAACCACCGCTGGTCATGTTTGCGGTGCAGAACTCCTCCACCACTTGGCCCAAGCTCCGGCGCGCCCCTCGCCTGGGTGTTTCCATCTTGGCCCAGGGCCAGGAGGCCGTGTGCCTGCAGCTCTCCTCGCGGACGCAGGACCGATTCGCTGGCCTTGCGACCTCAACGAGCGACGCAGGTGCGGTGTTGATCGACGGCGCGGCGCTCGTGCTTGAGTGCGAAGTGGTCTCCGAAACGCCCGCGGGCGACCACGCGATCGTCGTCCTCGAAGTGAAGTCCGTGGAGATCAACCACGACGCTGAACCCCTTATCTACCACGGGGCAGGGTTCAGGCAACTGGCCGCCTGAGCTTCGGCGCGGCCCCAACTAGCTCGCAGTAGATGTCGTTATCGGGCGTCAAAACGACAACAAATGCGAGTCAGTTGGGCGCTGCGGACGCTATGCCCGGGGCCGGGCCCCGGAAGAGGCAGTCACGCGGCCGGAAGAGACAGCCTTGCCGCCATGGGGGTCTCCCCGGTGTTCACGGGCAGGCGCGGCAGTCCTGGGCGACTCCGCGGCGTTCCCTTCGTCGGATTCCTGGACAGAAGCTGGCGCTTCTTGCGCCCGCTCAGCCTCGCGTGCTGCGGCCCTGGCATCAGCCTCGGCGACCGCGGCAGCCCACTGGCTGTTCAGGACCGGAGGATCCTGCTTCACCGCAACCACAAAGGGATGTTCCTTGGCCTGTGTTGTGGCTACGGCGGTGGCTGTGGCTGCGATTCCGGCCTTGACCTGGGCGGGCTTAGGCCAGGCCCGAGGGTCCACGAGCGACTTCCACGGGAAGTTCCGCACAGCAGCCAACGACGCCGACCCCAGCAACCTGACGGTCCGAACGATTCCAGGACGCGGTTTCCGGGCAACGGATGGCTCCGCGCCCAACAAAGCGTCTTCCACCGTCGTCGATTCCTCGGAATCCGACGACGGGGCGGGGGCGCGCCGAGGCCGCGCGGGCAAGTGCACCACCGGCAGGACCTCGCGTTTCGGGAAGATCCCCACCATCGCGAGCAGGATGATCCAAACCAGCTTCGCGACGCCGGCCAGCACCAAGGTGACAACCATCAGGAAGGCCAAACCAAGGAACATCAGCAAAGCCAACCCGAGCGTTCCAAAAAAAGTCAGATTGAGGCCAAGTGTTGTTGGATCCTCCACGTAGCCTCCTCGAGCCAGAGTTGTGGGGTGAACGCCGCAACCGTTGGTCTGCGGGCATGTCATCTAGCCTAAGGGCGAAATGTTAATGAATCATCCGCCAAACTCCGCCTCGCCGAGGTTGTTTCGAAGCTGTTATCTGCTGTGACAGAATTTGTTGCCTAGCTCTCACCTTCTCTTCCAGATAGGGCTTCAATGCCACTCGATCCGGCCCGCCTCCGACTAGGCGCTTGCCCTTGTTTGTCAGGAGAGCAGTACACCGACTGCTGTGGACGCTTCCACCGCGGAGACACCGACGCGCCCACGGCAGAGCAGCTCATGCGTTCGCGTTACTCGGCCTTTGTGGTCCGTGACACCGATTACCTTCTGCGAACGTGGCACCCGGATACCAGGCCTGCCGCGCTGGAGCTGGACCCGGACATCGAATGGCGCCGGCTGGACATCGTGGCTACTCTCCGAGGCGGCCCCTTGGACGCCGAAGGGACGGTCGAGTTCGCGGCACACTACCGTTCCGACGGCGAACGCGGAGTCCAGCGCGAAAACAGTCGCTTCGTGCGGATCGACCGGCGCTGGTACTACCTCGACGGCGATGTCGGCTAGCGGTACTTCCGGTGCAGGCTCTCCTTCGACGACGCACCTGGGGTGGCGTCGGCAATCCAGGGACCCGTTCCTTCGGATTGGTCCAGGATTCCGGCCTCAAGCCAGGCGTAGTCGCCCGCGAGGACGTTCGATGACAACTCGTGATCGACGTCGTCGGTGTTCCGCCACAGCTGATCGAAGTATCCGTCCACGCGAATCCGGGCCTGCTCGCAGTAGGCCTCGGCAAGCTCATACGCACCCGCGCCTTGCTCAGGTGCGGTCTGCAGCAGCATCTCTGCCCTTGAGCAGCACGCCGCCATGGCAAACAACTCGGCCCCGATGTCGACGATCCTGCCGAGGAACGCTTGTTTGTATTCAAGCCTCGCCTGCCAGCGGCCCATGCCGTAGAACGTCTGGCGGGCGAGTCGGCGTGAAGCCCGCTCCACATACCTCAGCTGCTTAGCGAGGCGCCCGAACTCACTGTAGGACCGGGGGTCCATGCCGGCTCCGGCCACAAGCTTGGGTAGCCATTTGGCGTAGAAACCAGAGGCGCCGACGGCGGCACGCGCCTTCTCCTGCAGGGTTGCGTCCGCGGAGGCGAGCTCGCCCGCCGCCGAAAGGTGGGCATCGACGGCTTCGCGGGCGATGAGCAGGCGCATGATCTCCGACGAGCCTTCGAAGATCCGGTTGATGCGCATGTCCCTCAGCAATTGCTCGGCGGCCACCGCGCGCTCTCCGCGGGCTTCCAATGAATCCGCCGTCTCAAAGCCACGGCCACCTCGGATCTGGACTAACTCATCAGCTACCGTGTAGCTGAGTTCAGTGGACCAAAGCTTGGCCAGCGCGGCTTCGATCCTCACATCTTTCTGGCCGGCATCGGCCATCTCGGCAGAGAGTTCAAAAACAGCTTCGAGGGCAAAAGTGGTGGCGGCGATGAAGGCGATCTTCTTGCCGACTGCCTCATGTTTTCCGACCGGCCGGCCCCACTGGGTGCGGGCGTTGGACCATTCGCGTGCGATCTTCAACGACCACTTGCCTGCCGCCACGCACAGCCCGGGTATGGAGAGTCGGCCGGTGTTAAGAGTGGTGAGCGCGATCTTGAGTCCCTGGCCTTCGCGGCCCAGCCGGCTGGCCGCCGGTACGCGGACTTGGTGGAACCGGGTCACGCCGTTCTCGATGCCGCGCAGACCCATGAAGGCGTTGCGGTTCTCCACCGTGATGCCGGGAGAGTCCATTTCCACGACGAACGCCGTGATTCCGCCCTTTTCTACCGTTCCATCCGGGTTGGTGCGCGCAGGCACCACCGCCATGACCACTACCAATTCGGCGATCACGCCGTTGGTGGTCCAAAGTTTCACGCCGTCCAAAAGGTAAGACTCGCCGTCGTCGCTTGGCACTGCGGTGGAGCCCATCCGCGCAGGGTCGCTGCCGACGTCGGGCTCTGTCAACAGGAAGGCGGTGATGGCACCGGCCGCGCAACGCGGCAAGTACTCCTGCTTTTGTTCCGGAGTGCCGAAGACTTTGACCGGTTCCGGGACGCCGATGGACTGGTGGGCCGACAGCAGCGCGCCAAGGCTCGGGTGGACTGACCCCAGCAGTGCCAGCGCCCTGCCGTAATAGACCAGCGACAGGCCCAAACCGCCGTACTCGCGCGGAATCTTCATGCCGAACACGCCTAGTTCGGTGAGGCCGGCGAGGTATTCGTCCGGGATCTTTGCATCGCGTTCGATGGTTCGGCCGTTCATGGTGCCGCAGAACTCCGCCAGCTTCGCCATGAACTCTTCGCCGCGCTCGACGTCTTCGGCTCTCGGCTGGGGCCAGGGATGGATCAGCCCGAGATCGAAGTCTCCCAGATACAGTCCCTTGGCGAAACTCGGACGGTTCCATTCGGTGTCGCGGGCGGCCTCGGCGACGGCGCGGGCTTCTGCGGCCGTGACGCCGTTGCTCTTGTTATCAGTGGCGGAGGTCATGGGAGGACTCCTCTTGCCGGTTGTGCCGGTTCGAGCCCAGGATCCGCCTCGGGTGGGGGACCCTTCAGCTGTCCCTCAATGCTACCCGCGGGTAGGTACCTGTGCTAGGGGCGGTTTGCGCCGGGAATTCCACCGGCAGTTCCACTTTTCCGGCCTGGTGGACCAGTTGGTCCCACGCAAAATTGATGCCGTGTACCAGCCCGCCCAGCACGTTCTTCACGGTGTACCAGGCGAGGCTCCCGGCTCCGAGCAACGCAAGGGCGGCCATGGCCGCTACCGCGATGAAGGCTGCCAGAACCAGGCCAAGGATTAGTGTTCCCGCGAAGACATAGGTGCTGCTGTCTAACGTCGTCAAGTCGAACTGCATTGGGTCCCCTCCGCAACGCTGCCAAAGCCGACGTCGGAGCGTCGACGTCGTTGGTGTCGACACTAAGGGCGGCATCGGCGATTCGGCCAGCAACGACACCGGCGCCGAGGCCGTTGATACGCGATCGAAACCATACCGGCAGGTAGATCACGGAAGGGTTGCGGCGCACCCTGCGTTAACCTTGTACGGGGCAGTTTTCGGGATTTCCGCTGCCAGAAGGTTTCGCGGCAGCTGAAGGAGAGTAAGTGTCCCGTTCAGCAATGTCCTCAGCCGATGCCATCAGTGCTCGGCTCAGAGACCTCGAAGTCCTGACCAAAGGGCCCGCGTGGGCCCTCACACGCTCGGCTCCTTGGGTCATCGCGGTGCTCCAGGCATCCTTCACCCGGACAAGGCCGCAGCTTCCGCTCGAAGAGTTCCATGCCGACGTCGACGCTTTCCTTGAGCAGCTCCGTAGGCAGGATCCCGGGCTGGGCGGGCAGGGGAGTGGCAAGGCCTTTGCCGACGAATGGACCCGCAAGCAGTTCCTGACCCGACGCAGCCAGTCCGGCCAGATCGTCTACGAAATCACAGAGGCCGCCGCGCGCGTCCTGGCTTTCCTCGATAGCCTCTCCAGCGAACGCTCCACCCTCAACGGTTCCCGGCTCGGAACGCTGTTGGGCGACGTCGAAAAGCTCGCCAACGAGACGAACCCCGATCAAAGCGCCCGTCTGGAATCCCTCGAGGAGGAGATCCAGGAGCGCCAGCAGCTGATCGAGGACATAAGTTCCGGCGACTTCGACGGTCTCTTGGACGATGAGGAAGCCGTCGAAGCAGCGGGCAACATCCTGGACCTTGCGGCGAGCCTGCCTGCCGACTACAAGAAGATGCGTGACCGCATCGAAGAACTGGTAGGCGAGCTCCGCAACCAGATCATCGAAGAATCGCTCAGCAAGGGTGCCACCATGGCGCAGGTCCTGGAGGCGGACAAACGCTTGCGGCAGAGCCCCGAAGGCCGCACGTTCCGTTCCTTCACGGCGTTCCTTGAGGACCCGCAGCAACAGTTGCGCTTCCGTTCAGCGATCGGTGACGTGCTGAGCCGCCAATTCGCGGACGACCTCAGCCATGAGGACCGGGAAACCCTCAAGAACCTCGTGGCGGAACTGCGTACCCAGCACAGCCAGATCCAGCGCATCTACGGCCGGCTGTCCGAAAGCCTGAACAACTACATCCAGAGCGACGACATCCGCCAGTCCGTCCGGCTGCGGCAGGTCCTGCGAGAAGCCGAACAGGCTATCCGCTCCATGCCCTACGAACGCGACCGTTCCGGCCTGGTCCGCGGACCGGTGTTGTTCAATGCGGGATTCGAATCACTCGCCATGGTCAAGCTCTTCGACCCCGATGAGTTTGCCGCGCCTCCAAAGCTCGCCGACCCCATCGCCTTCAGCGATTCGGACCGCGTGCGTTCGCTGCGCTCCGCGAAGGCAAGGCCCGACGTCGTCCGCTCGGCAATGGCGGGCGCCTCCACATTGGCGGGGGCCTGGGCGAACCTCCCTGAGGAAGAACGGCACATCAACACTGTCCGGGCCCTCCTGTCCGAAGCGCTGCACGGCGGTGCGGCGTTCGACCGGGCAGCCTGGGAAAACATCGACTTCGAACAAATCGATGGCAGCACACGCACCGCGTACCTGCCGCTCGTGACGCTGACTAAGGATTCCGATGACTGACGCCCACCTCACCGAGCATGCCCCCTCTTCGGAGCAAGGAGTGGACATAACGCAGCATGTCCAGTCGGAGGCTTCGCAGGATGGACATGCGCATTCCGGGACCGCGGAACCTGCGGCGTCATCGGCGGCGGAGAATGGACATGTCCATCAGGATCCGTTCCGGGTCACGCCCCGCGACACGTTCGTCGACGGCGCGGCGCTGTTCCCGGCCGACACCGGCGTCTTGCCCATGAAGGTCCGCCAGGCCCTCGTGCGGCTGCTCAAGGGCCCTTATGTCGACGGCGGCCGCGACGAAAAGCTCTGGACGACCCTCCTGGACAACCAAGTGATTCTCCGCAGCCGGCTTTCCGAGCTCTTCCTGAACCTGCAACTGGACCACGAACGCAAGATCGCGGTGCTCCGACCCGTCGATCCCGAAGCCATCGGAGGAAGCGCCCGCTCGAGCATCCTTCGCCAGCAACGCGCGTTGAGCCGGGTGGAAACCATCGTGCTTCTGCGCCTGAGGCTCCTCCTCGACCGCCACGTCACGGCCCAGACCGACCCGGTGATCACTCGCGAAGAAATTGCTGAACTCGTGGCGCACTACCAGCCGTCCGGCCAACAAGACGCCCTCCGCGATACCGACGTCGTGAATCGCGCAATCACCAAACTCCTGGCCCGCCAACTCCTCCTGGCCACGGGCATCGAAGACACCTTCGCGATCTCCCGGGCGCTCCCCCTAGCCCTCCCCTTCGAAAACATCGGCGACATCCCAGCCCAAATCGAAGCACTGATCGCAGTAGCAGCCGACGAATCAGGCACCGAACCCCTCATCGAACTACCAGACGCGGACGACGACGGCGATGACTCCAACTCCAACGGCGACGCTGACTCCGACGTCGAGGACGGCGAGGATCCGGTGACCGACCGCAGCGGCGACGACGGGGACATGCGGCAGCATGCGTCTAAGCGAGGAACGAGCGAGCATGCAGAGCATGTGTCCGGTGGCGTCGCGACAGGTGACCACAGCTCCAATGGGGTTTCGTTCGAGAGTGAGGCAGCCAAATGACCATTGCAACCATGCTTCCGATCGGCGAACTCACCAACCCGGGCCAGATGCGCCTTGCCTTGGTCCAGGTGGTCAACTGGGGCACGTTCCATGGCGCCCACACGATGCACGTGGACCGCAACGGCACGCTGCTTACGGGCAATTCGGGCGTCGGCAAGTCGACGTTGTTCGATGCCATGCTCCGCGTCTTCGATGCCCGTCCGCGCTCCAACGAGGCTGCGGCGCAGCGGGCTGGCGGGGCAGTGGAGGACAAGAGGACCACGTTTACGTACATGCGTGGAAAAGTGGGCGACAAGGCCGTGGGCGACGGCTCGGCGAGTGCCTTCCAGCGCCCCGGTGCCACCTGGTCCGCCGTCGCGCTGACATTCGACAACGCGGCCGGCACCAAGATCACTATTTCGGCCCTCTTTGACCTGCCTAAAAACGGCACGGAGTCCAGCGTCGGCCGGTTCTACGTGATTGACAACAAGCCCCTGGATCTCGGAGCGATCGAGGGCATCGCGGAGAAGCGCTTCACCAAGGGCGCGCTGGAGACCATCTTCCCGGACGCCCAGATCTTCGATGTCCACAAGGCTTTTGCGGAGCGTTTCCGCCGGCTTCTTGGCATCAACTCGGACCAGGCGCTTCCGCTTTTGCGTGTGATCCAGGCCGGTAAGGGGCTTGGCGGCAGCGTCAACACATTCTTCCGGGACCAGGTGCTCGACGCGCCCGCGACACTGACTGCCGCCGACGACGTCGTCGAGGAATTCAGCAACCTTATGTCCATCAGGCAACGGCTGGAGGACGTCCGCCAGCAGCGCGATCAGCTCGCACCCGTGCCCGGGATGAACAAGGAGTATGCCCAGTCGCTGCTGGAGGCCAACCGGCTCCGGGAGCTCAGCGGCGAGGAATTCGACGCCTACAAGCAGCAGCTCTCGGTCACGGTCCATGCCAAGACCTTGGCCCGCTTCAAGGACCTTGCCCAGGCGAAAGCCAAGGAGCTCAGCGCTGAGCGAGGCGTCCGGGACGCGCTCGCCAAGGAGCTTCGCCAGCTCGAATCGGATTACAACAACCAGGGCGGTAACGCGATTTCGGCGATCGAGCAGTCGCTTGAAAATGCCCGGGTCGGCCTCAAGCTCCGGCAGCAAGTGGAGGAGGCGGCCCGCCAAGCATTGGCCGACGCCGGACTCAACCTTGAGTGGACGGCTGAGGGGTGGGAGCAGGCCCACGAGCAGGCAGCGAGCCGCTCCGCCGAACTCAAGGACGATTCCGAGGCGCTGCGGGAACTCCGCTTCGAAGCTTTCGACGGCCACGCCACCAAGAAACGCGAACTCGCCGCAGCCCAGCAGGAGCTCGTTTCGCTGAAGACGCGCAAGTCGTTGCTGCCGCCGTCGAGCATTGAAAACCGCGCCGCAATCGCGGCAGCCACGGGCGTTCCCGAGGACCGCATGCCCTTTGGAGGCGAGCTGATCGACCTCGCCGAGGGGGAGGAACAGTGGCGGCCCGCGGCCGAGCGCGCCTTGCGGAATCTCGCCACGACGTTGCTGGTTCCCGGTGAGCATTTTGCCGCCGTCACGCGCTACCTGAATGACAACACTGTCCGTGGCGCCCTTCGGGCGGTGGATGTTTCCAAGCCGCTCGCAGGCGGCGCTTTGGCTGTGGAGGACGTGTCCGACGGCGACCTGTTGACGAAGCTGGAAATCCTCACCCTGGGGGCGAACGCCGACGCCGGTGAGTGGATCCGCGAGCGGATCGCCCTCGATTTCGCCTACCCGTGCGTCGAAGACCCGGACGAGCTCGCCAAGCTGGACAAAGGACTGAGCCTGGGCGGCGTGGTCAAGCGCAACAGGCACACGGTCGAGAAGGATGATCGCTTCACGAGCCGCCAGGACTACGTTCTCGGTTTCGACAATGCTTCCAAGCTGGAGCTCGTGGCCGCGAAGGTGGGCGAGCTCGAAAACGAGCTGTTGAAGGCCGCCGAACTCGCCCAAAGCCGCGAGGATTCCCACCAAGGCATGACGCGCCAGCTTGAAGCATTGCGCCGCATCGCCGACGACGAACGTGGCTGGGAACAGGTCTCCGCAGCGGTAGCCTTGGAGGAACTCGCGAGGATCGAACAGCGGCTCAAGGATGCCTTGGCTGCGCAGGCCGATCTGGAACCTTTGCGTGCAAACATCGAGGCCGTGCGCGAAAAGCACCAGTCCTCCACAGGGTCGGCGGCGGTGTTGCAGAGCGAGTACAAGACGCTCGACCACCAGATGACCACGGCTGATGCCCTCCTGGATGCCGCGCGCAACCGCCTTGACGAGGCGCCGCCGTCGGGCACTACCGCGACTGCCCTCGAACCCTACTTCAGCGCATTCGGCGAGGTGGGCGAGCTCCACGAACTCGATACCCTCGCTGCCGAAGTCCGGAGCAAGCTCCTGGCGGAACTGCACGCTGCCGAATCGCGCGGGCAGGCGTTGGCCGAGCGGCTGACACGCATGTTCGAAGGATTCGTACGCGAATGGGGCACTGCCATTTCCGCGGACCACGGCACCTCGATCGGTGCTGCAGGGGAGTTCGAGTCCCGCTACCACCAGATCGTCAGCGAAGGGTTGCCCGCGCAGGAAGCCGAATTCCGGCAGTTCTTCAACCAGCGCACGCACGAATCGTTCAGCACCTTGCTCCACTTGCTCGACGAGGAACGCCGCGCCATCACGAGCCGTATCCTCCCCCTCAACGGCATCCTGTCCGAGGTCAATTTCCACGAGGGCAGCTTCCTGGAACTCGACATCAAACAGACGCTCCCGGCCACCGCTAAGCAGTTCAAGGACGCCATCCACAACGCGTTGAAGACGCGCCACACGCGACCGTCCCGCGCCGCTGGCGCAGTTGCGGGCGCCGGTGCCCCGACCGCGGCGGACGACGACGTCGAACTCACCAACCGCTATAAGTCGCTCGAAACGCTGGTCAAACGACTCGGTTCGCAAACCCCCGAGGACCGGCGGTGGCGAGCCGAGGTGCTGGATGTCCGCGGGCATCTCTTCATCCAGTGCAAGGAGCACCGTTCTGTCCGCGGCCCTCGGGGTGGCAAGAGGACCGAGGTGTACATGCACGCGGACACCGGCTCTATGTCCGGTGGAGAGCGGCAGCGATTCACGGCGTTCATCATGGCTGCGGCCCTGAGCTATCAGTTGGGCATCGCCGAGCAGGGTTTCACCACCTACGGAACGGTGATGATGGACGAAGCGTTCGTCCTGGCATCGGAGGAATTCGCCGGCGCAGGAATCAAGGCCCTGCACGAGTTCGGCTTCCAGTTGTTGCTGGCTGCGCCCGAAAACGTCATCGACCTCTCCCGGCACCTAGGATCGGTCACCGAAATCCTGCGCGACAAACGAACCAACCGCTCCGGCGTGCTCACTGCTCCCGTTATCGGCGGCCCGGGCGTACCCGGCGGATGGCGTTCCGAAGCCAACCCGGTGGACATCGTGCTCCGCTAGCCCCGACGCCCGCTCACTTGTGTGGCACTTTCGGCCGACGCTCGCTCACTTGACGTGAGCCGGCGTCGGCGGTTTTGCCCCCAAAGGTGAGCGAGCGTTTGCCGCCGCGGCGTCTACGTTCCTTGGACCCGGCCCAGGAACTGGGCGGTCCGGGACTGCAGTCCGGCGATTTGGCGAACGACGACGGCGGCCGGGTCCGGATTGATCTCATTCGCCGGGGGCTCCTTGCGGACGTTGGCGCAGCAGCCGAATTCGGCACAGATCAACGTCCCGACGGTATTGCCGTCGCGCCCCGATTGGCCCGCGCGCTTGGCAACCCAAAGATAGACATCGTCTTTGGAAAACACGTCACGGCACAGCTCGCAAAGTACAGAGCGCTTCTTGCCGGAGCCTCCCTCCGGCGCACGCAGCATGATGCCAGTGAGGGAGCCGCCGTTCGGGAGGACGAGATATCCCCGCATCGGCATCTTTTCGTCTCGCCAGCCAAGGAATTCGAGCTTGTCCCAGTCGAGGGAATCGAAGTCCTTCGGGAGGTTGAGTTTGGCGGCCTCCGAGCGGCTCGCATTGATGAATGAGGAACGGATTTGTTGGGCGGTTATTTTCTGCACGGCGCAGTTCTTTCAGATCGTTTGGGCTCCGAAGAGGAAGGACGCTGGCGTCTGCGATCCGAAGGCACAGCAAAGGAACTCTTCGCGTGCTTCTGTGCGGGGCGGCGGGGTTAGTTTTCCTGGCCGCCGAGCGGGATGGCCGACGCGGAGGGGGATGCCAAGTAGGCCAACACGGCCACCTCGCCAACCATGGCAGCGCCAACGTGTGCAGTGCGCATGCTCATCCTCTCGATCTTCGCCGCTTTCGCGGCCTTGGCGCGGTCCGTTGAATCAACCGGCTCTGTCATCTTTGCAAACGCCGTCCTCGGTGTCCAAAATACCGTGCGTTGAAGTCCCGCGGGCCCGACGCTCGCTCACTAGAGTTGAGCGCGCGTCGGCCGAAAGTGCCATATAGGTGAGCGAGCGTCCGCCGAGAGTGCCCGATAGGTGAGCGAGCGTCCGCCGAAAGTGCCACATAGGTGAGCGAGCGTCGGGGGCACCAGAACGGCGGATTAATTACGCGACACAAACGTTTCGTAATTATCCAAAGGGTAGGCTAGCCTTACTTAGGTTTGCATCACTTACCTAAGGAGTCCCGTGGCTTCCCGCCCCTCACGCCGTGCCCTGCTGAAGACCGCAGGTGTAGCGACCGCAGCCTTTGCCGCCGTCGCACTGTCCCTCACCGCTTGCTCGACCGGCTCAACCACCGCCAGTTCCGCGATGTCCCCGGCCTCGAGCGGCCACTTCCCGGTCACTCTCAAGAACGTCTTCGGCGAGACCACCATCAAGGCGCAACCGCAGCGCGTGGTGACTGTCTCGTGGGTCAACGACGACGTCGCCTTGGCTCTCGGCGTCGTGCCGGTCGGTGTTCCGAAGGTTGCCTGGGGCAACAACGACAAGGGCTCCACTCCCTGGAAGGACGCCGCGCTTGAGAAGTTGGGCGCCGGCTTCGGCACCGCCAAGGCCCCGGCCCAGTTCTCCGAGGCGGACGGGATCAACTTCACGGAGATCGCCAAGCTGGCACCGGACGTCATCCTTGCCGCCTACTCGGGCTTGACCGAAGCCGACTACAAGAAGCTCTCGGAAATTGCCCCGGTGGTGGCGCAGCCCGAGCTCGCGTACGGCACGCCATGGCAGGAAGCAACCACGATCATCGGCACGGCCTTGGGGAAGGACTCAGAGGCGGCAAAGCTCGTCTCGGACACCGAGGCGACGATCAAAAGCAAGGTTGACGCCTTCCCGCAGCTCGCCGGCAAGACCTTCATCTACGGCAACCTCGAGCCTGCGAAGGGCGACGGCGTCAACGTCTACACAGCCAACGACAACCGTCCGCGTTTCCTGTCCGAAATCGGCATGAAGCTTGCTCCCGTGGTGGAGAAAGCCAGCAAGGGCTCCAAGGAATTCTTCGTTCCGTGGTCCGCTGAAAAGGCCAACGAACTTTCCTCGGACGTCTTCGTGACCTGGGTGCCGGATTCCAAGACTACGGACCAGATCAAGCAGGACCCCCTGCTGGGCCAGATTCCGGCGATCAAGAAGGGCGCCCTTGTTGCCGGCTCCGACAACACCCTCACCCTGGCGATCTCCGCATCCTCGCCCCTGAGCCTGCCGTGGGCGCTGGACATGTTCCTGCCCCAGCTGGCCAAGGGCGCCGACGCGGCAGCGAAGTAGCGACACGCCTGACATGACACAGAGTACGACGACGGCGGGCCCACCTTCCGTGGGCGGAACCGCGCGCGAACTGGCAACCGGTGACCCTCAACGCGCCTCCAAGGGGCAACACCTGCCAGTTCGCGCGAAGGCCGCTTGGCTGTTGGCCGCCGTCGTGGTTCTTGTGCTTGTCTGCGCAGCCTCGCTCGCGATCGGCGCGCGGGGCATGTCCCTTGAAACTGTGTGGCAGGCACTCACGCGGTTCAATCCCGACGACGGCAACCACGCCGTGGTCCACACCCGCATTCCACGGACCGTGCTCGGTTTGGTGGCCGGGGCTGCGCTTGGCCTTGCCGGCGCCGCAATGCAGGGCGTCTCCCGCAACCCCTTGGCTGACCCGGGCATCATAGGCGTCAACGCGGGGGCGGCACTGGCCGTCGTCGCGGGTATCTACCTTTTCGGTATCTCAGGGGCGAGCGGCTACATCTGGTTCGCCTTCGTCGGCGCCGCCGCGGTCGCCGTCGTCGTCTACCTGATCGCTTCGATGGGACGGGACGGTGCGACGCCGGTGAAGCTCGCTTTGGCGGGGGCGGCGCTGAGTGCGGGGCTTTACTCGTTGATGAATGTCATCCTGGTTTCGAGCCAGGACACGCTGGATCGCTTCCGTTTCTGGCAGGTCGGCGGAATTGCCGGCCGCGACTGGTCCGTGATCCTGACCGGCCTGCCTTTCCTGCTGCTGGGGGCGTTGATCGTCCTGGGCAGCGGCCGGATCCTCAACAGCCTGGCGCTCGGCGACGACGTTGCCCGCGGACTCGGCCAGAACGTGGCCCTGGCCAGGGGCGTGGCCGCGCTCGGCATCGTGCTGCTGTGCGGATCAGCCACCGCGCTGGCCGGTCCCATCGGATTCGTCGGGCTCGTTGTTCCACACGCAGTGCGTTTCTTTACCGGCCCGGACTACCGCTGGATCCTGCCGTTCTCGATGGTTCTCGCACCGGCCCTCCTTATTGTTTCGGACGTGGTCGGCCGGGTGGCGCTGCTGCCCGGCGAAGTCCCCGCCGGCATCATGACGGCCATCGTCGGGGCTCCCGTCTTCGTGTGGCTCGTCCGCCGGGGCAAGGGGGCCTCACTGTGAGCGTCACGCGGCGGAAGCCCCGCAGCATGACCGCGCTCCTGGGCGCCGGCGTCGTTGTCCTCTTTGCGGTGACCGTGCTCCTTGGCAGCTACACGGTCACCATCCCCGATTTCTTCAGGATCCTCGCTGCCCACCTGACAGGCGGCGAGAAGATCCCCGGCGCAAACTTCATCGTCATGGAAAACAAACTGCCCCGGGCCGTGCTGGGAATCCTGATCGGAGTGGCCTTCGGCCTCTCCGGCGGGCTCTTCCAGACCATGCTCCGCAACCCGCTCGCAAGCCCCGACGTTATCGGCATCAGTTACGGGGCGAGTGCTGCGGCGGTCCTGGCCATTGTCGTGTTCGGCGCGTCCGGTGCCGCTGTGTGCGCCGCTGCGCTCGCCGGGGCGATCGGCGTCGCGCTCCTCATTTACGCCATTTCGCGAGGCAGCAGCGGTTCAGGTGGCGGGTCGGGCAGCCGGCGCGGGAATGCGGCAGGCAACCGCCTGATCCTCGCCGGCGTTGGTATCGCCGCCGCATTGGCGGCAGTGGTGAACTTCCTTATGACCCGGGCGGACATCCGGACAGCCTCCGAGGCCCTCATTTGGCTCAACGGTTCCTTGAATTCGGCCAATTGGGAGCGTGTGGGCGTCCTCCTCGCCTCGCTCGCAGTCCTTGTTCCCGCACTGGCCATCCTCGCGGGACCGCTGCGCATGCTCGAACTCGGGGACGATGCCGCGGCCGGACTGGGAATCCGCGTGAACGCCGTGCGTTTCGGGCTGGTGATTACCGCCGTCGGGCTCGCAGCAGTGGCGACGGCGGCTGCCGGGCCGGTTGCGTTCGTCGCATTCCTTGCCGGGCCGATCGCCCGACGGATGGTCGGGCGGCCCAGCCTGCCGGCGTCGGCGTTCACTGGCGCCCTCATTGTCCTGGCGGCCGACTACTTCGCATACAACGTGGCGCCCCTGATTCTGGGCGGCACCGTCCTGCCGGTCGGCGTCATTACCGGCGCCCTCGGCGCTCCATTCCTGTTGTGGCTCCTGGTCACGTCCAATCGAAAGGAAGCCTGACATGGCACAACTGAGCGCACACGGCTTGACGCTCCAATACGAGCAACGACGGGTGGTCGAAGGACTCTCGACGCAGATCCCCGAAGGCAAAGTGACCATGATCGTGGGTGCCAACGCCTGCGGAAAATCCACGTTGCTCCGAGGGCTGTCGAGGCTCCTGAAGCCGAGCGCCGGCGTCGTCACCTTGGATGGCAAGGACATCCACTCCCGCCCGGCCCGTGAACTCGCCCGCACGCTCGGCCTACTTCCGCAGCACCCCCTTGCCCCGGATGGCATCACCGTCCGCGAGCTCGTGGGCCGCGGACGCTATCCGCACCAAGGATTCTTCCGCAGCTGGAGGACTGGTGACCGGTCTGTGCATGATCTGGCCGTTCAGCGCGCGCTCGAATCCACCGCAACGTTGGAGTTGGCTGAACGGAACGTCGATGAACTGTCCGGCGGCCAACGACAGAGAGTGTGGATCGCCATGGCCCTTGCGCAGGAGACGGACGTCCTGCTGCTCGACGAACCCACCACCTACCTCGACTTGGCACACCAAGTGGAGGTGTTGGATCTGGTGACCGATCTCAACCGCAACCGCGGAACCACCGTGGCAATCGTGCTGCACGACCTCAACCTGGCAGCGCGATACGCGGACCACGTCATCGCGATGAAGTCCGGGGCAATCGTCGCCGAGGGGCCCGCGCTTGTAGTGCTCACCGAGGACTTGGTCCGCGACGTCTTTGGCCTGGAGTCCCGGGTGGTTCCAGATCCAATTTCCGGCACCCCGCTCATTCTCCCGATCGGCCGGCACCACACCGCCGCTCCCTCAACACGCATCGAATTGGAGTTCGCCTCATGAACGCAGACACAGGTGTGCGAAACGCCATCACGGAGCCGATGACCCTCGCCTTCGACGTCACCATCACCGCCGTCGAGGATCTCGGACCCAATTTCCGCCGCATCACGTTCGGGGGATATTGCCTGCGCGGATTCGGTGTTTCAGGGAACACCCTGGACTTGCGTATCAAACTCATGATTCCCTCGCTCGATGCCGACGGTCGCCCGCTGCCCTTGCCCGCCTTCAATACGTGCGACGCCGGTTGGTACCGAGAGTGGTTGGCGATGGACCCCGCGGTACGCGGTTCGATGCGGACCTACACCGTGCGGAACGAGAGGCTCGACGCCGTCTATCCGGAGATCGACGTCGACTTCGTGATGCACTTCGGCGACACCGACGGCGGCACCGACGGCGGTGGCGCGGCGGGGTCCGACGTCGACGGCGGTTCGGCTTACCCGACGGGCGGGCCCGCGGCCAACTGGGCGCTCGGCGCGAAACCCGGGGATTCCATCACCATCATCGGGCCCAACAACCGGGCAGCCCACTGCGTCACCGCAGAGACATACTCCGGCATCGAATGGCGTCCCGGCTTGGCGCAGCGGGTCCTCCTTGCCGGCGACGAAACGTCGGTCCCCGCGATCAGCGCGATCCTGGAATCCTTGCCTGCGGGAATCACCGGCCATGCCTTCCTCGAAGTACCCGAGGCCGGCGATTTCCAGGACCTCGCCACAGACGCCGACATTGAAATCACGTGGCTCGCGCGTGGCGCGGCCCTCGGCCGGTCCCGGCCCCACGGCGAGCCGCTGAAGGAAGCCGTCCGCGGAGCTGTACCCGTCCCCGGTTGGGTGGGCATCATCTCGCTCGACGGCGCCGCCGGCCCTGAGCCCGAAGACGTCAATGTGGACCAGGACATCTTGTGGGACACCCCGCTGCGCATGGACACGGCCGCGATCGAAGCGAGCCGTAACCCGGGCCTTCCTGCCGGCGCCTTGCCGTTCTACGCCTGGATCGCAGGGGAGGCCGGGGTCGTCAAGGAGCTGCGCCGATATCTCGTCAGGGATGTGGGGATCGACCGGAAGCAGGTGGCGTTCATGGGCTACTGGCGCAAGGGGAAAGCCGAACTCTAGGTCGCCCCTGGCGACGCCCGCTCACGTATATCGTCACTTTCCCTGACGCTCGCTCACGTATACAGCCAAAAGCCGGAACGCCCGCTCACCTCATGTGAGCGGGCGTTTGCCCGAAACACGCCATAGGTGAGCGGGCGTTCGGTCAAAATGGCTCATAGGTGAGCGGGCGTCGAATTAACCTGGGCTTTGCCGGGGGGCAACCGGGCGGGGCTACGCTGGCGTGGTGGCTGGGAACGTGCTTCATGCTGACCAGAACGGACGACGGCGGTTTGTTGCCTTGGGCGATTCCTTCACCGAGGGCGTGGGGGACCGGAACGAGGCCCTGCCGAACGGCGTCCGGGGCTGGGCCGACCGCGTTGCCGAGAAACTCGCCAAGGCCGAACCTGGCTGGGAGTATGCGAATCTTGCCGTGCGGAGCAAGCGCCTCCGGCATGTCGTTGAGGAACAGTTGGGCCGGGCACTGGCCATGGAACCGACGCTCATCACGCTTTACGCAGGTGGCAACGACATCCTGGATTTCGGCACGGACATGGACATCCTCATGGCCGAGTACGAAAGGCTCGTGGCCCGCCTCGCAGCCACGGGAGCCACGTTGGTCTTGTTCACGGGGTACGACGTCAAGGTCTCGGCCGTGCTGGAACCCTTCAAGAAGCGGAACGCCCTGTACAACGAACGCGTCCGCGAACTGGCCGCCAAGTACGGGGCCGTGCTGGTGGACTATTGGTGCCTTGACGCCTACCACGACCGCCGGATGTGGGCCTCAGACCGCCTCCACATGTCCAAGGCTGGACACAAATACATGGCGTCGCAGGTCCTGGACCACCTCGGCGTACCCCACAAGTTCTCGCCCAAGGACTGGGAACCGCCACAGCGGCTCAAGCTTCGCGACTGGGAACGTCGCCAGCGCCGCTGGGTGAACGACTGGGTCGTGCCCTTGTTCGGCCGGAAGCTTCGCGGCGTCACGCTCGGCGACAGCCTGGGCCCACGCTGGCCGGAGCCCGTGAAGGTGCCGCGGAAGGCCGGGCTTCGGAAGCTCGCAGAACGCCAAGCCGCGGCAGCTGCCACCGACTCGGGAAGCAAGGCGCGAGGAACAGCCCAAAACAACGGGGGGACATGACCATGGCCACACATACACCGCTGCGATTCGTCGCGGTCGGAGATTCCTTCACCGAAGGCGTCGGCGACACCGACCTTCGCCTCCCCAACGACTGCCGCGGCTGGGCCGACCGTGTGGCTGAGGAACTGTCCAGGCACCGGCCCCAGACGCAGTACGCCAATCTGGCCCTCCGCGGCCGTCGGCTCAGGCAGATCGTCGTTGAACAACTTGAGCCGGCGCTCGCGATGGCTCCCACGCTCGTCAGTTTCCACGCCGGAGGCAACGATCTCCTCGGCGCACGACTGGACATGCGCCTGCTGGTCCGCGGGTTCGAGGACGCCGTTGCCCGGATCGCGCAAACTGGTGCCCAAGTCCTGCTGTTCACCGAGTACAACGTGCCGCTCTCGCCGGTGTTGGAGCCGCTTAAGCTGCGCACGGCCGTCTTCAACAAACACATCCGGCGCATTTCCGCAGCCTACGGAACACTTCTGGTGGACCATTGGTGCTTCGAAAAGTACCAGGACCGCCGCATGTGGGCTCCCGACCGGCTGCACATGTCCGGCATCGGACACGAATACATGGCCAAGAAGGTCTTGGAGGTGTTGGGCGCCCCGCACTCGCTGGGTTCACCGGTGCTTGGGCCGCTGCAACCGCGGAGCCGCGCCGCCATAATGGCCGACGACGCCGCGTGGCTTCGGCGCGATGTGGCACCCTGGCTTTCGCGTCGTCTCAGGGGAGTTTCGAGCGGCGATCACCTGAGCGCGCGGTGGCCGGCCCTGATGCCGGTCGTCTTGCCGGAGCGCTTGGGGACTTACCCTGAACCGGTCCGGATTTGAAGCGTCAGCGTCACGCCTGACAACTTTTTGGCTGCGGACGGGCATCGAAGCCGCGAATTTCCGGGGTTTTCGCCGAGTCGAGGCGCCAAAAATGTGCTCTGCGTGACGCCCCATACGCCCCCAACCTGACTAGTCCAACAGGTTTTCGAAACCCGTGGACGCCGTGGTGACCGTGAATTCGATGATCTCGAAGTCGGCCACCCCGTTGATGTAGAACGGATCCGTAGCCAGGGAAGCGTCCAGCGTTGCACGGTCGACGTTGGACAATAGCACGCCCCCGATGGCCGGAACGCGACGTCCGGACGCAACGAAAGTGCCGGCGTCGAACGCTTCTTTGACCCAATCCATGTGTGCTGGGCGGTGGAAATCGACGATCTCGTCGGGAACTTTGTAGGTCAGCGAAACCACGAACATGCCGCCCAGCCTACAACGCGGAGGGCGGCCAAAACGGGCCGCCCTCCGAGAGCGCAATGAACTACGGCAGGAGCTTGACCGCGGAGTTCCAGTTGTAGTCGGGGTGGGCGTCGCTGACCTGCAGCGTCATGACGAGCAACTGGAAGGCTTCGAGCTCACGCGAGCGGCGCAGCGGGCCGACGTTGACCGGGCGCAGGCCAGCACCTTTGACGAAGTCGACGACGGCGGCAGTCGCCTCGGCGTCGTCGCCCGCGACCAGCACATCGAGGGTCTGGCCGTCCACTTCGCCGTCCGCGAGCGTGGCCGCGAAGACGGTGTTGAACGCCTTGACCACCGACGCACCCGGGGCCAGGGCCTGGAGTTCTTCGGCCGCCGAGGTTCCGGCGGGGACAGTGAGGGAATCGAAGGTTTCGAAGTTCACGGGGTTGGAGATGTCCACGATGGTCTTGCCGTTGAGCGCTGAGCCATAGGAACTAAGGACTGCTTTGGAGGCGTCGAACGGAGCGGCCAGCACCACGATGCTGCCTTCCACGGGGGATCCGGTGATGCCGGAAGTTCCGTTGACCGTTGCCGCAAGCGCAGCAGCAGAGCTTGCATCGCGGCTGAGGATCTGGACGCTCTTGCCTGCCACGGCCGCGCGGGCCGCAATGCCGGACGCCATGTTGCCGGTGCCGATGATGGTGATGGCAGCCATTGTTGTTTCCTTTGCTTGAGTGCTCATGATCGGGTTACATTCATTTACTTGAAGCTTCAACTAAAACAATAACGGCCTTAAGTTGAAGTGTCAAGCATTAATTTCCTTCTAAGATGAATCCATGACCGAACCGCGCTGGCTCAACGCCGACGAACGCCGTGCCTGGCTGGCCCTCTTGAGCATCAACACCCTGCTGCCGGCAGCCCTGGACACCCAACTGCAGGCGGCCGGCAAATTGTCGCTGTTCGACTACAACGTGCTCGCCATGCTGTCCGAAGCGGAGGGGCGTTTCCTGCCCATGAGTGAGCTTGCCGCCCGCACCAGCGCTTCCTTGTCCAGGTTGTCGCACGTTGTCACCAAGCTCCAAGGACGCGGTTGGGTGGAGCGCGAGGCCCATCCGGGTGATGCCCGTGTCACCGTGGCGCACCTGACGGAGGCCGGCATGGACACCATCGTGTCCCTCGCCCCGGGGCATGTGGATGCCGTCCGCGCGTTGATGCTGGACGCCATGACCGACGACGACGTTGCGGACCTCGCGCGGATCGGCGAGAAGATCGTGGCCCGCCTGGACGACGATCACTGGATCCTGCGCGAACACTGAGCCGCGCCCGCTGAGCCGGCAAACACGGTCGCCGTACGCTGCGCATCCGGCGCCGCGCGTGACGGCCGCCCCGCACTGATGAAAGACTGGCGCCATGGATTTTTCTGCCCGGTATGTGGCATTGGGTGACTCGTTCACCGAAGGACTTGGCGACGCCGACCCCTCGCGACCTAACGGAGTCAGGGGATGGGCGGACCTCGTTGCCCAGCAGCTGGCCCGAAGCAACGACAATTTCGGCTACGCCAATTTGGCCATCCGTGGCAAGAAGCTCCGGCAAGTCATGGCAGAACAGGTGGACGCCGCCGTCGCGCTTCAACCAACGCTGGTGACCCTGTACGCGGGAGCAAACGACATCTTCCGCCCCAAGGTCGATATCGACAGGCTCATGGAGGACTACGAAGCCGGTATTGAGAAACTAAGTGCCACTGGCGCTACGTTGCTTCTCTTTACGGGTTTCGACGCCCGCAGTTCCAAGGTTTTCGGCACCATGCGCGGACGCACCGCGATCTATAACGAGTTGCTGCGGGAAATCGCCGAAAACCACGGTGCTTTGGTGGTGGACTACTGGCGCTTCAGCGAATACCACGACTGGCATATGTGGGCGCAGGACCGGATGCACATGTCCACTGCTGGTCATATCAACATGGCCAACCGGGTCCTGGCGGTCCTGGAGCACGAAGGTTCCCTCGAGGTCCCGCCTCCCGTCACACAACCACAGCTTGCGCGGGTGGAAGCGTTGCGGGCCAACGCGCGTTGGGCCCGTGAACACGCCGCACCGTGGGTCGTCCGCCGCGTTACGGGCAAGTCCTCAGGTGATGGCCTCAGCCCGAAGTACCCCCAGCTCACCCGTCCCTAACTGTTCCGGGCAGCAACGTTCCGGAAACCCGGTGTCGCAAGCAGTCCGCCGTCGTTCTTCACAGCGAGCACGTCCACGTCCCAGTGGGAGGTCGCCAGCGTGAGGGCCCCTAGGCCGCCGGCCATGATGGCCGTGGCCAGTACATCGGCCGTGATGATGTCGGCAGCTGCCACCGAAACCTGGCGGAAGCCCTTGTCCCGCGTCGCCGGGAGGCCGGCTGACCAAATGTGGTGGCCGCGTTCGCTGGTTCCTGAGGTCGCGAGCGCCTGCTTGCACGCGTCACTGAGCGGAAACGCGGTCAGAACCGTCGTCCGATCCTGCGGGTCAACGATCCCTGCGAGCCACGACTGCACGCTGCCCGGCGTCGGCGAACCGTGTACCAGGACGTCCCCGCCGGCATTGAGGCACCAATCCTTCAGGCCGAGTGCGAGCAACGACGTTCCGGCTTCCCGGATGGCATGTGCCTTGACGATCCCCGCCAAGTCCACGACGCCGTCGGGCCGTTCCGCCGTGAACGCACCTTCGGTGAGGTTGCGCCATTCGGCCGCCTCGACATACAGCCGTCGCATGTCCGTAGATGCGTCCTTCAGGGCCAGCTCGCCGCGCGCCATCGCACTTGCCTCCGAGTCGGGACGGTAGAGACTAAACGTCCGGTCCAAGGCGTTGAACAACTGCTCGACGACGGCGGTTGCCGCCTCGAGCTCTTCTACCGCAGCTTGGGGGGCCGTCCCTGGAGCACGTGGGATTGCGATGCTCACCACGGTGCCCATGCTCGTGAACGTGCGGGAAGGAAGGCGGGGCTCCGCACTGCCCGGTCCGCGCGCGTTGGGCTTAGAAATGGGCTGCATCGAGGGCCGCCTGGAGCGATGTCAGATAGGCCTCGCTGGTAAAGGTGGCGCCGCCAATGGTCTGCACGTTCGCCGATTGGGCGCTCAGCACTTCGGATCGCAGAAGGGGTGCAGCCCTGGCGCTGATCTGGACGGATCGTTGCTCTTGGTCAGTCAGATGCAGGGCTGTGACATCCGTGATGACGCCGGCCTTGATGGTTACCTGGACCTGGACTGTTCCGAAGCGCGTCTCCACTGCCGTTCCTGCGTAGGTGCCGCCCGCCTTGGCCGTGGCTCCCAGGGTGGAGCTGGAACTCGAGCCCGTGCCGGAAGTGGAGCCTGTGCCGGAACTCGAGCCTGCTCCGGTTCCCGAGGACGATCCGGAAGCGCTGCTCCCGGTGGTTCCATTCGCCGTCGAGCCCGTACTGGGGGCGGTTCCGCCGGCGGTTCCGGCTGAGGAGGTCGTGACCGCCGATGCGTTCGATTCCGCCACGTGCGCGCCCGCCTGCCAACCGACGAGGAGGATGGCCGCCGACGCTAGCGCTGCTGAAATTCCTGCCCTGAGTCTCACCAGTCAAACCTTTCGTAGTGGAGTTGCTCCTCCCGCACGCCGGACCTTTTCGCCTCGGCCAGCACCTGGCGGGCCCAAGCGGAAGGGCCGCAGATGTAGACATCCGCATCAGTGATGTCCGGAACGAAGTCCCGCAACTGCGAGGTGCCGGCAGAGGCAGGCAGCCAGGCGCTTTGAGGATTCGCCGACCGCGGGCCGGTCAGGTGGAAGAGCGTGGCACCGCGCTTCCGGCACAATTCCAGGATCTCGTCGCCAAGGAATAGCTCTTCCGTGCTGCTGCCGCGCAACAAGACGGTCGCCTGGCCGGGCCCGAAGGGCGTGGATTCCAGGAGGGCACGGAGGGGCGTGATTCCGATTCCTGCGCCGATCATGACGACGTGTTCCCGGCTGCGGGCCGCCGAGCTGAAGACACCGTAGGGGCCTTCGATGGCTACCTTGGTTCCTGGTTTGAGCGAAGCCAAGCGGGCCGAGCCTGCACCCAGATTCCGGACAGTGATCCTCAAGGTGGGTTGCCGCGACGATTTCCCCACCTGTGGTTCCGCGGACAAGCTGAACGGATGCGCCTGCCACCACATGCCGGGAGCGAGGAAGCGCCACACGAAGAACCGGCCGCCGTTTCCCGACAATTCGTTCAATCGCAGGCCGCTCATTTCGATGCTGAAGACGCCGGGCGCAAGGGGCACCACGCGCCGCACCGTCAGCTGGTGCCGGTAGGTGGCTATCACCGGTTGGGCAATACGGAACCAAGCCAGCGCCGAGCCTGATCCAATGTAGAGCAGCAGCCAGTACCAGCGCTGCCAGGTTCCTTCGGCGAACAAACCGCCCACACTGAACTGGTGCGGAAGGGCTACCGCCACCGCCAAATACGTGAGCAGGTGGACGAAGTACCAGAATTCGTAGGGAAAGCGGCGCCGAACAGCCACAAGCGAGGTGACCACCACGGCAATGAACAATGCCATGGATACGAATGCCAGCCACATATCGGGTACCAGCGTCCAGAGCGCGACAGCCTCGCTCACGGGATTCAGGCCTTCGGCCATGCCGTAGCCGGTCGCCAGGAGAAGTCCGTGCGCCAGCAACAGGTAGAGCGCCGGTTTGCCTAGCTTCCGGTGGAACTCCAACGCCCTGTCGTGTCCCACCGCGCCGTCCACGAACGGCAGGCGTGCCGCGAGGAGAAGCATCAGGAAGACCAGATCCATGCCGGCAAGCCCGGCCAGGATCCCGACGGCGGTAACCGCTTGGGTGAGGTTCCCGACGGACGACATCCCGCCGTCGGCGAGCCACAACGCCAAGGCCGCTGCGAGGGAAGCCCACAGCGCAACGGTGAGCATGTCCGTCCGGAACATGCGTCGGCGATGCTGCGCAGCGAACCTTCCCTTGGTGGATTTACGCCCAGCGGGCGCTGGAGGCTGACCCGGGGACATACCCACACGTTGGCCTGGGGAGGCGAGGAGTTGTGACTTCATGTCTCAAGATTGAACTCTCAACCTTTCGTTCTCCTGTGAAGGGCCTTGCCCCCGCTTATGAGTTGATCACTTGGTTCTTATACACCCGATTGGTCTTAATTTCCCCCAGCCCCTAGACTTATTAGGCGCTAGGTGGCGCGGAGCGTGTGCAATTGCTCCGGTTGGCGGTGACTGTTGGCAACAACAGGAGATCCGCGGGCCGGTAGTTAGGGGCTCAAGTTGCGTGCATTCCAGTATTCGCCCAGTATTCCGGCCTGTTGTCCGGACCCACTACCTTCGCCGCAGCGGTGATCTTTGGCTGGTTTCAGCCGAGGGATCCAGCCCGCGGGAACTACCGAAAACGGTGTGGACTGGTTGCGGACGTCGCCTATTGCACGGGAAGCAGGAACTCTGCTGGCCGTTTCATTTTATTTTTTAGGAGAGTCGTCATGGCAGCAAACTGCCAGGTGACCGGAGCCGAGCCGGGCTTTGGACACAGCATTTCGCACTCGCACCGCCGCAACAAGCGTCGGTTCGACCCCAACATCCAGAAGAAGCGCTACTGGGTTCCGTCCCTGCGCCGTAATGTCACGCTGACCCTGTCGGCCAAGGGCATCAAGACCATCGACGTTCGCGGCATCGACGCAGTCGTCGCCGAAGTTCTGGCTCGTGGGGTGAAGCTCTAGTGGCAAAAGACAAGGACGTACGTCCGATCATCAAGCTGAAGTCGACTGCGGGAACCGGTTACACCTACGTAACCCGCAAGAACCGTCGTAACGACCCGGACCGCCTGGTCCTGAAGAAGTACGACCCCAAGATCCGCCAGCACGTCGAATTCCGAGAGGAGCGCTAAACATGGCTAAGAAGTCCAAGATTGCTCGCAACGAGCAGCGCAAGGTCATCGTTGAGCGTTACGCTGCCAAGCGTCTCGAACTGAAGAAGACCCTGGTTGACGCCAACGCGACTGACGAAGCACGCGAAGAGGCTCGCCTCGGCCTGCAGAAGCTGCCCCGCAACGCCTCGCCGATCCGTCTGCGTAACCGCGACATCATCGACGGCCGCCCGCGCGGTACCTTCCAGAAGTTCGGTATCTCCCGTGTCCGCTTCCGCGACATGGCTCACCGTGGTGAGCTCCCGGGCATCACCAAGTCTTCCTGGTAATCCAGAAGCACTAGAAGGGTCGGCAACCGTTTGGGTTGCCGGCCCTTCTTGCGTTTAAGGCGCCGGTTCCGGGTTTTGCCGTGGGGGTCTCTTTGCTTTGCGATTAAGTGGTGCAGCACACAGGGCCGATTTACGACGCCGGCGGCTTCTTTTTGCGTGCAACCGGCTGTCCTGTCCCGGATTACCGCGGTTCTTGCTCGCCTGAGGCGTGATTTGCGCCGGGTCTTGGGGGTGTGTAAAGTAGTTCGAGTCGCCGCCGCTGATGCGGAAAGATAGCGACCGACCCCCTCTGATAAACGGCCTGGAAATGGCGTGCTGGTTAGCGTGCTGTGGATGGGTGGGGACCCCTGTTGAGCAGTGAATCGCGGAAACGCTGATTTGCTTGATCTTGGCAGTTCTGGTAAGTTTGGGAAGTTGCTCCGGAGCGAGTCTGGGCCCTTTGGGGTGTGGGTGGTGCCGGGTGTGTCTGTTGTTTGAGAACTCAATAGTGTGCCAAGTTTGTTGATACCGATTTTTTATTAAATTGGTTGTTTTGGCTGGTCCTGTGTCACCTCCGTGGTGCGGGGCTGGTTTTTTACAGCTGGTTTCAAATTTTGTGCAGCCGTTCTGCCGTTATTTCCGGTGGTTGTGGTTGTGTCTGTTTTTGTTTTACTTCAACGGAGAGTTTGATCCTGGCTCAGGATGAACGCTGGCGGCGTGCTTAACACATGCAAGTCGAACGATGATCTCCAGCTTGCTGGGGGGATTAGTGGCGAACGGGTGAGTAACACGTGAGTAACCTGCCCTTGACTCTGGGATAAGCCTGGGAAACTGGGTCTAATACCGGATACGACCGCTCACCGCATGGTGTGGTGGTGGAAAGCTTTTGCGGTTTTGGATGGACTCGCGGCCTATCAGCTTGTTGGTGGGGTAATGGCCTACCAAGGCGACGACGGGTAGCCGGCCTGAGAGGGTGACCGGCCACACTGGGACTGAGACACGGCCCAGACTCCTACGGGAGGCAGCAGTGGGGAATATTGCACAATGGGCGGAAGCCTGATGCAGCGACGCCGCGTGAGGGATGACGGCCTTCGGGTTGTAAACCTCTTTCAGTAGGGAAGAAGCGAAAGTGACGGTACCTGCAGAAGAAGCGCCGGCTAACTACGTGCCAGCAGCCGCGGTAATACGTAGGGCGCAAGCGTTATCCGGAATTATTGGGCGTAAAGAGCTCGTAGGCGGTTTGTCGCGTCTGCTGTGAAAGACCGGGGCTCAACTCCGGTTCTGCAGTGGGTACGGGCAGACTAGAGTGATGTAGGGGAGACTGGAATTCCTGGTGTAGCGGTGAAATGCGCAGATATCAGGAGGAACACCGATGGCGAAGGCAGGTCTCTGGGCATTAACTGACGCTGAGGAGCGAAAGCATGGGGAGCGAACAGGATTAGATACCCTGGTAGTCCATGCCGTAAACGTTGGGCACTAGGTGTGGGGGACATTCCACGTTTTCCGCGCCGTAGCTAACGCATTAAGTGCCCCGCCTGGGGAGTACGGCCGCAAGGCTAAAACTCAAAGGAATTGACGGGGGCCCGCACAAGCGGCGGAGCATGCGGATTAATTCGATGCAACGCGAAGAACCTTACCAAGGCTTGACATGAACCGGTAACGCCTGGAAACAGGTGCCCCGCTTGCGGTCGGTTTACAGGTGGTGCATGGTTGTCGTCAGCTCGTGTCGTGAGATGTTGGGTTAAGTCCCGCAACGAGCGCAACCCTCGTTCTATGTTGCCAGCGCGTGATGGCGGGGACTCATAGGAGACTGCCGGGGTCAACTCGGAGGAAGGTGGGGACGACGTCAAATCATCATGCCCCTTATGTCTTGGGCTTCACGCATGCTACAATGGCCGGTACAAAGGGTTGCGATACTGTGAGGTGGAGCTAATCCCAAAAAGCCGGTCTCAGTTCGGATTGGGGTCTGCAACTCGACCCCATGAAGTCGGAGTCGCTAGTAATCGCAGATCAGCAACGCTGCGGTGAATACGTTCCCGGGCCTTGTACACACCGCCCGTCAAGTCACGAAAGTTGGTAACACCCGAAGCCGGTGGCCTAACCCTTGTGGGGGGAGCCGTCGAAGGTGGGACCGGCGATTGGGACTAAGTCGTAACAAGGTAGCCGTACCGGAAGGTGCGGCTGGATCACCTCCTTTCTAAGGAGCACCATTATCGCTTCCTGTCCTGCCGCATGGCGGGGTGGGGGGTGTGTGGAAGCAAAGCCCATTGCGCAGGCGTCTGTTCTGCGGTGGGTGCTCATGGGTGGAATATCAGCAGATAGCGGCCGGTTGGTTCTTTCCTGCCCCTAGTACGGATGCTTTCGAGTGTTTTGGAACGGTGCGGGTGGGGGTTGTCCGGTTTTCGTGTTTGGCACACTGTTGGGTCCTGAGGCAACAGGGCCGTGGCGTGGGAGTGTGTGGCCTGTTTGGGTTGCGTGGTTCCGTGGTGCGGGTTTGTGTGTTTCTGGTTTCCTGGCTGCATTGTTTCCGTGCGTTTGGTGGTTGTCCCTTTTTGGGTGGCCGGTGCGGGGGGTGTGGTACGGGGTTGTTGTTTGAGAACTACATAGTGGACGCGAGCATCTAGGCACGCGCATGGTCATTGTCTCCTTTTTTGGGGGGTGGTGGGGTGTGTGTGTCTTACAGCAATTTCTTTTTATGAACCCGGCCCTTCCTTGTGGGGGGTCTGGTTCTCTCGAGAAGTTTTTTGATCTTGTGTGGTCAAGTTTTTAAGGGCACACGGTGGATGCCTTGGCATTAGGAGCCGAAGAAGGACGTAGGAATCTGCGATAAGCCTGGGGGAGTTGATAACCGAACGGTGATCCCAGGATGTCCGAATGGGGAAACCCCGCCAGACGCGTTTTGCGTGATCTGGTGACCCGCATCTGAACACATAGGGTGCGTGGGGGGAACGCGGGGAAGTGAAACATCTCAGTACCCGCAGGAAGAGAAAACAAGAGTGATTCCGTTAGTAGTGGCGAGCGAACGCGGATGAGGCTAAACCGTTCCATGTGTGATAGCCGGCGGGCGTTGCATGGGCGGGGTTGTGGGACTTTCCGTACTGGTTCTGCCGGACCGGTGGGGTGAGAGCATGGACATAGGTGAACGGTCTTGAAAGGCCGGCCGGAGAGGGTGTTAGCCCCGTAACCGTAATGTTGTGTGCCGCCTGGAGAGGATCCCAAGTAGCACGGGGCCCGAGAAATCCCGTGTGAATCTGTCAGGACCACCTGATAAGCCTAAATACTTCCTAATGACCGATAGCGGACCAGTACCGTGAGGGAAAGGTGAAAAGTACCCCGGGAGGGGAGTGAAACAGTACCTGAAACCGTGTGCTTACAATCCGTCGGAGCCAGTCTGATTCTGGTGACGGCGTGCCTTTTGAAGAATGAGCCTGCGAGTTAGTGTTACGTCGCGAGGTTAACCCGTGTGGGGTAGCCGTAGCGAAAGCGAGTCTGAACAGGGCGAGTGTAGTGGCGTGATCTAGACCCGAAGCGGAGTGATCTACCCATGGCCAGGTTGAAGCGACGGTAAGACGTCGTGGAGGACCGAACCCACTTCAGTTGAAAATGGAGGGGATGAGCTGTGGGTAGGGGTGAAAGGCCAATCAAACTCCGTGATAGCTGGTTCTCCCCGAAATGCATTTAGGTGCAGCGTTGCGTGTTTCTTGCCGGAGGTAGAGCTACTGGATGGCCGATGGGCCCTACAAGGTTACTGACGTCAGCCAAACTCCGAATGCCGGTAAGTGAGAGCGCAGCAGTGAGACTGTGGGGGATAAGCTTCATAGTCGAGAGGGAAACAGCCCAGACCACCAACTAAGGCCCCTAAGCGTGTGCTAAGTGGGAAAGGATGTGGAGTTGCGAAGACAACCAGGAGGTTGGCTTAGAAGCAGCCATCCTTGAAAGAGTGCGTAATAGCTCACTGGTCAAGTGATTCCGCGCCGACAATGTAGCGGGGCTCAAGTACACCGCCGAAGTTGTGGATTTCAGATAGTAGACAAGCCTTCGTGGTTCAGTCGTCTGGAGTGGTAGGGGAGCGTCGTGTGGGCGGTGAAGTCGCGGTGTAAACCAGCGGTGGAGCCTACACGAGTGAGAATGCAGGCATGAGTAGCGAAAGACGGGTGAGAAACCCGTCCGCCGAATGATCAAGGGTTCCAGGGTCAAGCTAATCTGCCCTGGGTAAGTCGGGACCTAAGGCGAGGCCGACAGGCGTAGTCGATGGACAACGGGTTGATATTCCCGTACCGGCGAAGGACCGCCCATGCCAAGCGGGGGATACTAACCGCCCGGAGCCTGCCCAATCACCCTTGTGGTGTGCGGGTTTTGGCCGAGCGCGGGACCTGATCCCGGGAGGTAAGCGTATTAACAGGTGTGACGCAGGAAGGTAGCCGGGCCGGGCGATGGTTGCCCCGGTCTAAGGATGTAGGGTCAGCGATAGGCAAATCCGTCGCTGTGTCTTTGATGACGTTCCTGAGATCTGATGGGACCCCCGTCATGGGGGGATCCGGTGATCCTATGCTGCCTAGAAAAGCATCGGCGCGAGGTTCCAGCCGCCCGTACCCCAAACCGACACAGGTGATCAGGTAGAGAATACCAAGGCGATCGAGAGAATTATGGTTAAGGAACTCGGCAAAATGCCCCCGTAACTTCGGGAGAAGGGGGGCCCCAACCTTGAACACCACTTGCTGGTGGGAGGGGATCGGGGCCGCAGAGACCAGGGGGAAGCGACTGTTTACTAAAAACACAGGTCCGTGCGAAGTCGCAAGACGATGTATACGGACTGACTCCTGCCCGGTGCTGGAAGGTTAAGAGGACCGGTTAGCCGCAAGGCGAAGCTGAGAATTTAAGCCCCAGTAAACGGCGGTGGTAACTATAACCATCCTAAGGTAGCGAAATTCCTTGTCGGGTAAGTTCCGACCTGCACGAATGGAGTAACGACTTCCCCGCTGTCTCAACCATAAACTCGGCGAAATTGCAGTACGAGTAAAGATGCTCGTTACGCGCAGCAGGACGGAAAGACCCCGAGACCTTTACTATAGTTTGGTATTGGTGTTCGGAGTGGCTTGTGTAGGATAGGTGGGAGACGTTGAAGCCCGGACGCCAGTTCGGGTGGAGTCATCGTTGAAATACCACTCTGGTCACTTTGGACATCTAACTTCGGCCCGTGATCCGGGTCAGGGACAGTGCCTGATGGGTAGTTTAACTGGGGCGGTTGCCTCCTAAAAAGTAACGGAGGCGCCCAAAGGTTCCCTCAGCCTGGTTGGCAATCAGGTGTCGAGTGTAAGTGCACAAGGGAGCTTGACTGTGAGAGAGACATCTCAAGCAGGGACGAAAGTCGGGACTAGTGATCCGGCGGTACATTGTGGAATGGCCGTCGCTCAACGGATAAAAGGTACCTCGGGGATAACAGGCTGATCTTGCCCAAGAGTCCATATCGACGGCATGGTTTGGCACCTCGATGTCGGCTCGTCGCATCCTGGGGCTGGAGTAGGTCCCAAGGGTTGGGCTGTTCGCCCATTAAAGCGGTACGCGAGCTGGGTTTAGAACGTCGTGAGACAGTTCGGTCCCTATCCGCTGCGCGCGCAGGAAATTTGAGAAGGGCTGTCCTTAGTACGAGAGGACCGGGACGGACGAACCTCTGGTGTGTCAGTTGTACTGCCAAGTGCACCGCTGATTAGCTACGTTCGGATGGGATAACCGCTGAAAGCATCTAAGCGGGAAGCTCGCTTCAAGATGAGATTTCCATACACCTCGTGTGTGAGAGGCCCCCAGCCAGACCACTGGGTTGATAGGCCGGATGTGGAAGACAGGACTAAAGACTGTTGAAGCTGACCGGTACTAATAGGCCGACAACTTACACCACACAAACACGATCACTGCTTGCGTCCACTATGTGGTTCCCGAACAACAACCCGTTCCGGAACAAACCACAACTGAATAACAACACCACAGTTGTAACCACCAGTCTTCCCACCCCGCACCCGTGCGGGGACGGGTAACAAGGTTACGGCGGTCATAGCGTGGGGGAAACGCCCGGTCCCATTCCGAACCCGGAAGCTAAGACCCACAGCGCCGATGGTACTGCACCCGGGAGGGTGTGGGAGAGTAGGACACCGCCGGACAACCATTAACGGCCGGGCCCCGACACACACGTGCCGGGGCCCGACCCATTTAAACACCCACAACACACCCCCACCCCCAAAACCCCCGCCCAGATATCCGGCCCCTTTGGCAGACCCCGGCTCACGTATGAACGGTTTCCACGGACCCCAGGCCTCCCCCGCCCTCAGCAGAAGTGAGCAGGCGTCCGGCTAGAGCCCGGGATATGTGAGCAGGCGTCCTGCTAGAGCCCGGGATATGTGAGCGGGCGTCCGGCTAGGGCCCGGGATATGTGAGCGGGCGTCCGGCTAGGGCCCGGGATATGTGAGCGGGCGTCCGGCTAGGGCCCGGGATATGTGAGCGGGCGTCCGGCTAGGGCCCGGGATATGTGAGCGGGCGTCCGGCTAGGGCCCGGGATATGTGAGCGGGCGTCCGGCTAGGGCCCGGGATATGTGAGCTCGCGTCCGGTCAGGACCCCCCATATGTGAGCTAGCGTCCGGAGCCGGGGAGTTCGCCCGCGGCGGAATTGACCCCCAAAAGCGCCCGAAATAGGGTGAATTTGGTCAAAAAAGCGCGGAAACACGCGGAATTTGCTGGCCGGGCCGTCCCAAGCTGGTAAGTTTTCGAACAGTGGCTCGCACACATGCCGTGTGTGAGCTCCAAAATCGTAAAGTCCAGGAGGACACAAATGGCTAAGAACCGTAGCGAACTGGTTTCCGAGGTAGCTGGCAAGGCTGGCACCAGCCAGGCTGCAGTCAACTCCGTGCTCGATGCCCTGTTCGAAGTTTTCGAGACTTCCGTCGCCGCTGGCGAGAAGATCACCATTCCGGGCTGGCTCGCCATCGAGCGCACCGACCGCGCCGCCCGCACGGGCCGCAACCCGCAGACCGGCGAGACCATCCAGATCGCCGCTGGCCACAGCGTCAAGCTGACCGCCGGCTCCAAGCTGAAGGCAGCCGTCGCCAAGAAGTAGGACACTTCGGCGAACGCCTAGGAAAGGCGGCAATCTGCGGGTTGCCGCCTTTCTGCTTTAATCCGCCCGATTCGCCGCGCCGCCGACGTTAGCGGACAATGGATAGGTGCCATCCGCCAAAACTCCCGCCACTGCCCCTTCGCCCGCTTCCAAGCCGGGAACCAAGGCAGGCGCTGCCGTGGAAGGGATCTCCTTGCCGTGGCAGCTTGCGGGCTTCGCTGCGCTCTTCCTGGCTCTCGCGGGTGCTCTGATCTTCTCCGGCGCTTCAGCCGCGCGGCAGGTCTCTGACCCGGGCGCCTTGGTCCGCTGGGGCCTGCCCGTCGCCAAATCGATTCACAACGTGTCCTTGGCGACTGTGATCGGCGGACTGATCTTCGCCGTCGTGATCCTTCCCAAGCACATATCCCGATCCAAGGGCGACGACGCCCCAGAGCACCCCGCATTCACGCGCGCCTTGGCAGTAGCGGCAGCAGCAGGCGCAGCCTGGACTCTCTCCGCCGTCGCGGTCCTTGTGCTGACGTACGCGGACGTGGCCGGGCAGAGCCTCTCCGGGGACGCGCAGTTCACCGCTTCTCTCGTCTACTTCATGACGGACATCCAGACGGGCCAGGCGTGGCTCGCGGTGACGATCATCGCCGCGATTGTCACGACGGCGTTGTTCGGCGTCCGCTCGTTGGCGGGACTCGCTTTGACGCTTGTCCTGGCCCTGGGCGGACTGGTGCCGAGCGCACTGATCGGCCACTCCGCGAGTTCCAGCGACCATGAGGGCGCCATCAATTCGCTTGGCCTTCACTTAGTGGGCGTATCCACCTGGGTGGGCGGCATCATCATGCTTGCGGTCCTCTCGAGCCTCCTGCGGGGTTCCAAGGCAACAGGTACCAAGGACATTACGGAGCAGACCCTCCGCCGGTTCTCCGCGTTGGCCGGCTTTGCCTTCGTCCTCGTCTTCGCGTCGGGCGTCGTTAACGCGAGCATCCGCGTCACAAGCTTTTCGGCTTTGGTCGGCACCCCCTACGGGCAGATCATCCTGGCAAAAGCGCTGGCCACGATTGTCCTCGGCGGTATCGGGTTCATGCACCGCCAGTGGGTGATTCCGCAGCTGGGCCGCAAGTCGATGACCACGCGTCGCGTGCTGTGGCAGCTGGTGTTGGTTGAACTTCTGGTGATGGGCGCGACGTCGGGACTCGCCGTCGCGCTGGCCAGTTCGGCGCCGCCGCTGCCCACCACCTACGCGCCGGACGCCTCGCCGGCCTTTATCCTGTCCGGTTACGAGCTGCCGCCTGAACTGACGCCCGCCCGCTGGTTGACCGAGTGGCGCTTCGACTGGCTTTGGGTGGCCGTGGCCCTCTTCGGCGCGGCGAGCTACATCCTTGGCGTGGTCAAGGTCCGCCGCCGCGGCGACTCCTGGTCCTGGTTCCGTGCCGTGAACTGGATGATCGGCCTGCTGGTCCTGACCTACATCACGTCCGGACCGCCGTCGGTCTACGGCCGCATACTGTTCTCCGCGCACATGGTGGACCATATGGCATTGACGATGGTGGCGCCCCTGTTCCTGGTCCTGGGTTCGCCGGTGACCTTGGCATTGCGGGCCCTGCCGTCACGCGGCGAAGGGTCGCGCGGGGACGGCTCCCGTGGCCTTCGTGAGTGGCTCCTGGTGTTTGTTCACTCGAAGTTCTCCCAGGTGGTGACGCACCCACTGTTTGCCGCCGCGAACTTTGCCGGTTCGATCGTTCTGTTCTACTTCTCGGACGCCTTCGGCTGGGCGATGCGTGAGCACGTCGGGCATGAGCTGATGAACCTGCACTTCCTGCTGACCGGCTACATCTTTGTCCTCACCATGATCGGCACCGACCCGCTGCCCCGACGGGCGCCCTACCCCATGCGTTTGCTCCTCTTGCTCGCCACGATGGGCTTCCACGCATTCTTCGGCGTGTCCATCATGGGAGGCACCGGGCTTCTCGCAGCCGACTACTTCGGCAACCTCGGCCGGACCTGGGGCCAATCGGCGCTGCTGGACCAGCAGACAGGCGGTGCCGTGGCCTGGGGAATCGGCGAAGTTCCCACCTTGCTGGTGGCGATCGGCGTCGCGGTCATGTGGTCGCGTTCGGATGAGCGGGAGACCAAACGCACCGACCGGGCGGCGGACAGGAATAACGACGCCGACCTTAATGCTTACAACGATATGTTTGCGCGGCTTGCAGACCGCGATGCGAAACTGATTGATCGGGACGTCAAGCAGCCCGAAAGCAAGACCAACCTGGAAGGACGCTGATGAGCGAATCCGTACGCACCCAACTGCGTGTCCGCGCCTCTGAACTCGTGGGCCGTGGCTGGCTCAACACCGGTGGCAAGACCCTGGACTTGGAAGCGCTGCGCGGCAAGATCGTGCTGCTGGACTTCTGGACGTTCTGCTGCATCAACTGCCTGCATGTCCTGGATGAGCTGCGCCCGCTCGAGGAAAAATACTCCGACGTCCTGGTCACCGTGGGCGTGCACTCTCCCAAGTTCGAGCACGAGGCCGACCCCGTGGCCCTCGCATCCGCTGTGGAGCGCTACGAAATCCACCACCCCGTTCTGGACGACCCCGAGCTCGCCACGTGGAAGGCCTACACGGCCCGCGCCTGGCCGACGCTGGTGGTTGTGGATCCTGAGGGATACATCGTGGCGCACCTTTCCGGTGAGGGCCACGCAGACGGCCTTGCGGTGCTCCTCGAGGAGCTGGTGGCCGAGCACGAAGCCAAGGGGACCCTCCACCGTGGTGACGGCCCCTACGTCGCTCCGGTCCCGACGTCGGGCACCCTGCGCTTTCCCGGCAAGGCGACCCAGCTGGACAACGGCAACTACCTGGTCGTCGATTCCGGCCACCACCGTTTGGTGGAACTTCGTCCTGACCTCGAGACTGTGGAGCGTGTCATCGGCTCCGGAACCAAGGGGTACCTCGACGGCGCGGCGGAAATTGCCCAGTTCAACGAGCCGCAGGGCGTGGCGGTCCTCCCGTCGTCGCTGGCATGGCAGCTTGGGTACGAAGCAGTGGTCGCGGATACCGTGAACCACCGCCTCCGCGGCGTCACGCTCAGCTCGGGTTATGTGCAGACAGTTGCCGGCAACGGCGTTCAGCGCTTGCTCGACGCCGGCCCTGCCCGGGTGACGGAAAGCGGTGCCGGCGTTTGGGCTGAACACCACGACGCCGGTCCGGCTGACTTCGCGGCCGACGCGGTCGACGTCGGGGTACTGGGTGTCGGGGCCGGAGTGTCCCTGTCCTCGCCGTGGGACGTCGTGTGGAGCGAGAAGCTCCAGCGGATCGTCATCGCAATGGCCGGCACACACCAGATCTTTGCCTTCGAGCCTCTCAGCGGCGAGGTATCCATCCTGGCCGGATCGGGCCTTGAAGGTTTGCTTGACGGACCCGCCGAGGAAGCCTGGTTCGCCCAGCCTTCCGGCCTGGCCGTGGATGCGGACGACAACATCTGGGTGGCCGACTCCGAGACCTCGGCGTTGCGGCGCCTGGTCCTTGGCGAAACTGGCGTGACCGTTGAGTCTGCCGTGGGCAAGGGCCTGTTCGATTTCGGTTTCCGGGACGGCGAGGCCACGGCGGCCCGCCTGCAGCACCCCCTGGGTGTCACAGTGCTCCCAGATGGCTCGGTCGCCATCGCCGACACCTACAACGGTGCCGTGCGGCGCTACGACCCCGCGACAAAGGCAGTGTCCACCTTGGCGCGGGGGCTCGCCGAGCCGAGCGACGTCGTCGTGGTCTACCCGGAAGGCGGCGAACCGCTCCTGGTGGTCGTCGAATCCAACAAGCATCAACTGGTCCTGGTTCCCATCCCCAAGGAAGCCCAGCAGGTGGACGAGGGCGCATCCCAGACGCAGCGGCCCAAGAGTCCAGTGGCGCCAGGGAACCTGGAGCTCATCGTGCGCTTCACGGCCCCGACCGGCCAGAAGCTCGACGACCGCTGGGGCGACCCGACCCAGCTGAAGATTTCGTCGACCCCGCCCGAGCTGCTGCTTTCGGGTGGTGGCACGTCCGTGGGGCTGCTGCGGACCCTTGAGCTGTCTGCCGACGTGCCTGAGGGGATCCTCCACATCACGGCACGCGCGGCTGCGTGCGATGGCCCGGAGACCGATGACGGCGAAATCCCCGATCACGCCGCGTGCCACCTCTACCAGCAGGACTGGGGCATCCCCGTGGTCCTGCAGGCCGACGGCGACTCCGAGCTGGTGCTTGACCTGCGCGGGATGGACTAGGCAGGTGCTGGCGCGGCTTGAGCCGCGTCACGCTGGGGCGCGGGCCGCCGTCGAAGCTAGAAGCTCACCAGCGGCGTGACCGTGATGGTGTCCGCGCCTATGTCCAGCCGGGTGGTGAAGCTGAAGTCGTGAACGGCGCTGAGGTCGCCCACTTGCCCGCTGAAGAGGTCGATTTCGCGGGCTGTTACCTTGGCTTTGCCGTTGAGGGGCGCCACAACCCACTGGCCGTTAAAGGGGTCGATGCTGACCTTGGGATACTCCGTGATCTGCCATTTGATGGTGCCATCCACCACCCGGCTGTTGGTCACGTGGTAGAACGGGCAGTCGGGCTGGAGCTTTTGTTGCTTGGTGGCGTCAGCGGCGCAGGTGTCCAGGAATTCCTTGACCTTGTCGCTCACCACCTTGATCATGGCGTCCGTAGGCTTTGTCAGAAGGTTGAGGGGTGCCTGAGGCAGGGCGCCGGTAGTCACCGAGGTGCTGGTAGTCGGCGCAGAGAAGTATTTGCCGGCGAGGCTGGCTTCGTACTGGCCGGGGTAGAAAACGGCAAAGCTGTTGCGGCCGTTGGGCAAGTTCACCGGGACGCCGTTCAGGTTCGCCTCGTTGGCGTTCACCACGGTGACCTCAATGGTCGGCAAGGATGACGGCACGAATGACCACTTTCCGAAGAACAGCCACTCGGTGCCCGTCCGTTCCAGCAGGAAGTCCGAGTGCAGGGCCTTGCCGTCGATCTGGTAGTCCATGGGGACCGTCACCCGGTTGCCGCCACGGGATTCGGCGTTGCCGAGCTTGATATCGGTGATCTTCGACGCCGCCGTCTGCAGGGCGGTACCGTCCAGCATGGCCGCATTGGCGTTGGGCACGGACGCGTGCAGGAGCCCGAGGGCTTCCCCGCCGTGCCCCTTCTGCAGGGCAGAGAGGTAATCTCGAACTTGCTGCTGCGGGCTGGCTATGGAGTTGCTCACCAGGTTGATCGAAACGACCGCCGCGGCCACAGCAAGCATCAGACCGAGCAGCCACCCGGCCGCGGTCTTGACCAACGCTTGACTCAACTGCACGCCCTTTACGTTACCCGCCGGTTCAGCGATACACCGGCATCCTTCCCTCACGTGACGGCTGAACATGCCTTGAGGGAAGGGCCCGACGGCGGGCGGCAGCTCCGTTTTAGCGTCGCCGGCGCGATGAGGTTCCGAACACTCCGCGGAGTAGTTCCCGGCCGAGCTGCGTACCGAGGGACCGCGCCATGCTCTTCATTCCGCCGCCGAGCGCACCACCCAGGACGCCTGCGAGGTCGCCCATCATCCCGTCTTGCTGCGGCGCAGGTGCCGGTGCGTTGGCAGGTACCGGTGCGGACGGCCACTCTATGGGCGCGGAGCCTGGCAGTGGACGACTGCTGGGACGGCCAAGGATTTCTTCCTCGATCCTGCGGGCCTCTGCATCAACGGCATGGGGGTCAAGTGCCGGCGGCCGACCGGGGGCCGCTTCTCCAGTGGAGGGTGCGGCGGCTTTACCGCTGAGTTTCTCGTAGGCTGAAATGTTGTCCACGGCCGTGCCGTATTTCGGAAGCAGCGGGGAAGCCGCGATGGTGCCGCCGATCAGCTCGTCCGTGCTGGGTCCCATCACCGATTCCGGGGCACGCAGCTTCGTCAGCGCCACGGGGGTGGGCGCGCCCCTTTCGTTCATGACGGTGATGACCGCTTCGCCGATACCGGCGGAGGTCAGGGTTTCCGCAAGGTCGTAATCGCTTACGGGGAACGTGGACACGGTGGCCTTGAGGGCTTTGGCATCCTCCGGGGTGAACGCGCGCAGGGCGTGCTGGACCCGGTTGGCAAGCTGGCCGAGGACGGCGGCAGGAACATCCCTGGGCGTCTGCGTGACGAAGAATATCCCGACCCCCTTGGACCGGATGAGCCGTACCGTGGTGGTGATGGCTTCGAGGAAGGCCTTGGATGCGCCGGTGAAGAGCAGGTGGGCCTCGTCGAGGAAGAACACCAGCTTGGGCTTGTCCAGGTCTCCCGCCTCGGGCAGATCTTCGAACAGGTCGGCAAGCAGCCACATGAGGAACGTCGAGAACAGCATGGGTTTGGTCTGGAGCGTCGGCAATTCGAGGCAACTGATCACACCGCGGCCGTCCGGGGCCGTTCGGAGAAGTTCCGCGGTATCGAATTCCGGCTCGCCGAAGAACTTCTCCATGCCTTGGGCCTCGAGATTCACGAGCTCGCGCAGGATGACGCCGGCCGTGGCCTTGGATAGTCCGCCGAGGTCCTCGAGTTCAGCCTTGCCCTCATCCGAGGTCAGGAACTGGATGACTGCCCGCAGGTCTTTGAGGTCGATCAGTTCGAGTTTTTTCTGGTCGGCGAAATGGAAGATCAGCTGCAGGCTGGATTCTTGGGTGTCGTTGAGCTCCATGATGCGCGAAAGCAGGATCGGGCCGAACGAGGTGATCGTTGCGCGGACGGGAACGCCGTTGCCATCCCCGCCCAGCGAGAGAAACTCGACAGGAAAAGCCTTGCCCACCCACTGTTGGCCGAGGCTCGCGGTGCGGGCCGTGAGTTTTTCGCTGGCAGTCGCGGCGGTGGCGAGTCCTGAAAGGTCTCCTTTGATGTCCGCCAAGAACACGGGGACTCCGGCAGTGGAGAGCTGTTCTGCCATCATGTGCAGGGTGACCGTCTTGCCGGTGCCCGTGGCACCGGCAACCAGGCCGTGCCGGTTCATCATGGACAGCGGCAACCGGACTTGCGCTTCTTTATGGACTTCACCGTCGACGATGGCGGCACCCAGCTCGATCGTGGGCCCGTCGAGGGTGTATCCCTGCTGGATCGTGGCAAGTTTTTCAGCTGTGGTTTTCTTGGCCATGCGCATAGCCTAGTGGTGCAGGGACGCAGTTTGGCGGAAAAATTTGCCTGACTGCTTACGATCGTTTGGCGTACCTGAGGTAGACGACGCCGTTGCCAAAGCGACGTTCGTCCAACAGCTCAAGGGCCAGGCCCACGCCGTCGGGGAGGAATTGTTTGCCGCCTCCAACCACCACCGGCGTGAGGAAGAGACAGAACTCATCCACCAGTCCGGCTTTGATGGCCTGGGCGGCTAGAACCGTGCCACCAATGGACATGTCCTGCTCTGACGACTCTTTCAGCGCGCGGATGGCTCCGGCGTCGAACTCCCGCTCAAGCCGTGTCTTTGCGGTGGACAGACTCTCCAAACTCGTGGAATACACGATCTTGTCCGCAGCACGCCAGATCTCGGCGTAGTCCCGCATGACGGGTGGCTCCTCGGAAAGGGACATGTCCTCCCATGCGGACATGACTTCGTACATTCGCCTGCCATAGAGGTACGTGCCGATGGGCCGCTCAAGGTCGTTGACGAAGGCGTGCACTTCTTCGTCCGGCATGCTCCAGTCGAACTTTCCTTCTGCATCGGCGGTGTAGCCGTCCAGGGACATGATCCCTGCGTAGATCAGTTTCGCCATGCACAGACGGTACACACTCGCGACGGCAACGGTATAGTGCCCGGATGGATGACAAAGGGATTCTGCTCAAATACCTGCGCGCCCGTCGCGGCGAGCTCCTCGCCAAGCTTGACGGACTCGACGAGTACGACGTCCGCCGGCCCATGACCCCCACCGGAACCAACCTCCTGGGACTGGTCAAGCATGTGGCCAGCGTGGAGCTGGGGTACTTCGGGGAAGTCTTTGGCCGGCCCAGCGGCCGGGACTTACCGTGGTTCGCCGACGATGCCGAAGCCGACGCGGACCTGTGGGTTCCCCCGGAAGAGAGCAGGGACGAGATCATCGAACTGCACCGGTTCTCGGCCGAGCACAGCGATGCAACCATCGAGTCGCTCCCACTCGACGCCCCCGGGGAAGTGCCGTGGTGGCCCGAAGAACGCCGCCATGTGACGCTCCATCAGATCTTGGTGCACATGAGCGTCGAGACAGCCCAGCACTTGGGGCATGCCGACATACTTCGTGAGCTTATCGACGGCTCAGCCGGGAAAGGCCCCGGGGACCTGAATTTGTCTCAGAGAACGCCCGAAGGATGGGCCGATCACCGGGCCCGGATCGAAGCCGCCGCGCGCCAGGCCGAGGGGTAGCAATCGAGGGGTGAGATCTCTGCCCTTTGCGCGCCCGAAAGGCCCGAGACCTCACGCCTCAGTGGGTGCAAGGTCCTTCGTGAACGCCAAGTGCTTGATCTCTTCCGGATCCGCGTCGACGTCGAACAGCGGGGTGTAGCCAGTGGCCAGGTACAGGTTCTTGGCTTCGGGCTGCCGCGGACCGGTGGTGAGGTAGATCCTTCGGTAGCCGCGTCGGGACGCCTCGGCCTCCAGTTCCCTGAGGACCACGCGGGCCAGCCCACGACGGCGGTGGGCCGAATGCGTCCAAATCCGCTTGAGCTCCGCCGTACGGGAGTCGTAGCGGCGGAATGCCCCGCCCGCCACGGTTTCGCCGTTCTCCTGCAGGATGAGGAGGGCACCGTGGGGCGCGGCAAACTCGCCGGCCGGGTACCTGTTGAGCTCTTCGGCCGCGCCACCCGTGCCGAAGAGGTCGCCATAGCGCGTGGTGTATTCGACGGCGAGTTCGTCCAGGAGGGGCTTGACCCGGGGATCGCACATGGGCAGCGTCAGGACGGAAAGGCCCGACGACGGCAGGGTTGGCGTTGTTGTCATGTCATGCCTTTCGTGAATTTCCCCAACTGACTCGCATTTGTTGTCGTTATGAGGCGTCAAAACGACAACAACTGCGAGTCAGTTGGGTGGCTGGTGCGTGGGTGACGGGCGGAGAGTTCGGCCAGGAGGCGGCGGGCCAGGGCGTCGTTCTCGCGAAACGGTGCAGCGTTGGTGCCGGGCCGCGCGAACGCACCCGCGCCCCACCCCGAGGTCCAGGGTCCGACGGCGAAGAGGCCCGCCTGCCGTCCGCCGTCGGAAGCCAGGACTTCGTGCGAACTCGAGACCAACAGCTTACCGGTGGAGTGCGGGCCGTCCGAGGTGAGGAGTGACTGTTCGGTGCCCCATCCGGCGTCGTGCAGGTCCGCCAGCGCGGGGTTGGCCGATAGCGTGACCGACGGCGACGGCAACCGGGCCTCGATGTACGCCGCAGCGTCCACCACTACGGGCGATTGGAAGGAACCGGCCACGAATCGGCCGCTGGCTTCGTCCGGACGCACCCACATGCCGGGGCCGAGGAACTGCAGCAACCCGGCCCTGTGCAGGGCGAGGATTTCGCGCAGCCGGTGGGGCGGCGGTCCGGAATCCACGAAGCTGAAGAAGCCGTGCCACCAACCGTGCACCGCTTGTTGGGAGCGCGAATTCAGCCGCTCCGGCGGGACCAGCCGGCCGAGCTCCATGTAGACGCGGAGCAGGGCCGTGAACAAGGCCAAGGTTTCCGAATGGTCCGGGCTCGTGCGGAGCTTGAGGTCGCGTTCGATGTAGCCCGCCACGGATCTTTGCACGGCGGCATGGTCTGCGAAGGCGCAGCCGCTGAATGGTTGGTCCAGGGCCTCGAGGTCGAGCCGGAGGGTCGGGTCCGGGATGGCCGCGGCCACGAGGTCTTCGCGTTCGCGGCCGTACCAGTCCAGGGCATCGAAGCGCGCCGAAAACTCTTCCCAGCCGCCGTGGACCCGTGCCGGATAGCCGGTGAAGAGCTCGCGGTAATAGGCGTAGCCGGCGTCCTTGGCGATGAGCGGCCATAGCTGGGTCCGGAAATCCAGCTCCTCGTGAGCGGCGAGCAGCGATTCCACGGCGGCGGCAGTGAAGTACCGCGGGTCGCCCCCGGGTTCCCCTCGCAGGGTCGAGGAGATCTTGGAGTGGTAGGGGACTCCGCGCCGGGAGCCTGCCCAGAGCCGCGGCTCGGCGCCGGACGGCACATACTCCAGACCGCCGTCGGGCCTGTCTTCGAAGCGGCCGCCGCGGCCCTCGAACAAGAGCACCAGCAGGTCCACGAACGCCAGCCCCATGCCCGAAACCAGGACGTCCTGGCCGGGGGCTATCGCCGAGTAGTCGACGTCGGTGGTGTACGACGGCGCCGCGTGGAACCCGCCGTGGCGCGCGGCAAACCCCGTCAGACGCGCGGACTCCGGATCGGCCCGGGAGTCCGTGTGCCCCAGCGAATACACCACGATGTCCGCCTCCACGACCCCACCGGAGGCGAGCCGCACGCGGTACTTCGCACCGCCGTCGTGCCCTGGAGCAAGATGTTCGACGGCGGTGGCCGTGTCCCGGTGGACCGTCACCGTGACGTCCGGGCCGAGTGCCTCGACGGCCTTGCGGAAGAACCACTCGAGGTACTTGCTCTGGAGCTGGCGGCTGGGAAAGGACGCCGGTGTGAGCGTCCGGAGCTGCTCACGGAGGTGGGACTCCAACTGCGGAACGTCGCGGATGGAACCCTCCCGCACGCCGGCCGCCCATGCGGCGAGGCCCGGACCGTCCACCGAGGGACCATCGCAGGCCACGGAACTGTCGGTGAACATCGTGACGTCCGCTGCCGTGGAGTTGAGCAGGAGTCCCGGGCTCTGGTCAAAGCGCCAGATCCTCCCGGAACCGGGTTCGTACGGCTCGACGACGTGGATGGAGAAGGGGCCATCGAAGAGGTCCGGTTTGTTGGCTGCGAGCCGTTCGAGGATGCCGGCAGAGCGCGGACCACCGCCAATGAACACGATCGTGGGGGCTAAGGGCGGCATGGCAACTCCTGTTGGCGGTGGCTGGTGGTACCCGAGCCTATGGACGCTTTGGGGCTTCGGTCGAGGCCTGGGTAACGGCCGTTCACCCCGCGACATGGCGCGTCAACTAACGCAAAGAACGGACTCATATGGCGCCTTGTTAAGTGCCGAGTAGCGCGATGAAGCCCCATGAAGAAGTGCAAAAATCCGCCTTGCAGCCGCTTCGAGGGCGCCCCTAGATTGGCAGCCATCCGATAGCCAACAACCCCTACGAAGCGAGGTGGCGCATGAGTTCAGCAGCAACCACAGTGGCGCAGTCCGCACAGCAATCTGCACCGGAACCGGCGCCAGCCAGCGCCGCCGCAGAAGGCCCGACGGCGGCCGTCGCCCGGCCAGCAACCGACTACTCCGGCTACAAGCTGGTACCTGCCCGGCATCCATGGCGCTGGGTAGGCACCGTGCTGGTGGCGCTCGGCGTCGTCGCGGTGGCGTGGTCGCTGGCGACCAACCCGCGCTGGGAATGGGGTGTGGTGGCGCAATGGTTCACCGCGCAGTCAGTGGTGAACGGCCTGGTGGAGACACTCAAGCTGACGGCCATCTCCGGCGCGCTCGGCTTTGTCCTCGGCTTCATCCTGGCACTCATGAGGCTCTCGGCCTCGCCGCTGCTGCTCTCAGTGTCCTGGACGTTCTCCTGGATCTTCCGCTCCACGCCATTGTTGGTGCAGATGCTGCTTTGGTACAACCTCGGTTATCTCTACGAGAAAATCAGCTTAGGTCTCCCCTTCACAGATATCCGCTTCTTCGAGGTCCAGACCACCACGCTCATCAGCCAATTCGCAGCCGCCGTCCTGGGCCTGACCCTCAACCAGGCGGCGTACTCTGCGGAGATCATCCGCGGCGGCATCCTCTCGGTGGACCAGGGCCAGCTCGAAGCAGCCGCGGCCCTGGGCATTCCGGCCTGGCGACGCTCCACCAGGATCGTGTTGCCGCAGGCCATGCGGGCCATCCTGCCCACCGCTTTCAACGAGATCATCGGCCTGGTCAAGGGAACCTCGATCGTCTACGTCCTGGCCTACTCCGAGCTCTTCTACACCGTGCAGGTCATCTATAACCGCACCCAGCAGGTCCTTCCACTGCTCCTCGTGGCGACCCTCTGGTATGTGGCGATTACCTCGGTCCTGAGTGTTTTCCAGTACTACATCGAGCGGCACTTCTCGAAGGGCGCCGTCCGCAACCTGCCGCTCACTCCGCTGCAGAAGGCAAGGAACTTCTTTTCCACCCACGCAGCCGTGAATTTTGACCGAGCGAAGGACGCCCGATGAGTACAGAGCCAACCCGCGGCCACGTGGAAATCACCAACGTCCGCAAGTCTTTTGGGGGCACGGAAGTCCTCAAAGGAGTGTCCCTAACGGTTCCGCCCGGCGGAGTCGCAGTGATCGTGGGGCCCTCCGGCTCCGGGAAGTCCACGCTCCTGCGGACCATCAACCACCTGGAAAAGGTGGACGGCGGGTACATCACCATCGACGGCCAATTAGTGGGCTACGAGGTCCGTGGAAACAAGCTGCACGAACTGCGCGAAAAGGACATCCTCAAGCAGCGCACCGACATCGGCATGGTGTTCCAGAACTTCAACCTGTTCCCGCACCTCACCGCACTGGAAAACGTGACCGAAGCACCCGTCGTCGCCCTCCACCGGAACAAGGCCGAAGCGCGCAAGCGTGCGCTGGAACTCCTGGACCGCGTGGGCCTCAAGGACCGGGCCGATGCCTATCCACGGCAATTGTCCGGAGGCCAGCAACAGCGCGTTGCCATCGCACGGGCGCTGGCCCTTGACCCCAAGATCCTCCTCTTCGACGAACCCACTTCGGCGCTGGATCCGGAGTTGGTCAACGAGGTCCTGGACGTCATCCGAGAACTCGCCACGTCGGGCACCACGTTGATCATCGTCACGCACGAAATGGGCTTTGCCCGTGACGTGGCGGACACCGTGGTTTTCATGGACGACGGCCAGATCGTGGAGCAAGGCAGTCCCCAGGAGATCTTCGCGAACCCCCGCGAACCGCGGACGCGGAGCTTCTTCTCCAAAGTCATCGAACCAGCTTTCAACATTTGAGGAATCTTTGAAAATGCCACGCATCAAAACCAAACTCCTCGCGCTCGCGGTGCTGCCCGCCGTCGTACTCCCGGCGCTCGCCGGATGCTCCGACCCGGGCGCGTCGGCTGCCGCGGCCAGCCCATCCCCGAGTACTGCCCGCAACGGCGTCGTCTACAACACCTCGCCCGAGCAAAACCGCATCCGGGCGCAGAAGGACCCCGCCGCGGCAGCCGCGGTTCCCCCTGCGATCGGCAAGGACGGCAAACTGACGGTCGCCACCACGGCCGGGTCCATCCCGCTGTCCTTCCACGCCACGGATGACAAGACCCCGATCGGCGTCGAGGTGGACATTGCACAACTTGTAGCCGACAAGCTGGGGCTCGCACTGGACGTGCAGGTCACCTCCTGGGAGAACTGGCCGCTCAAGACGCAGTCCGGGGACTTCGAAGCCGTGTTCTCGAACGTCGGCATCAACAAGGACCGGGTGAAACTGTTCGACTTCTCCACATACCGCGCCGCATACATGGGCTTCGAGGCCAAGAAATCGTCCACGTACAACATCAAGGGCGCGGACGACATCTCCGGGTTGAAGGTCTCGGTGGGCTCGGGCACCAACCAGGAGAAGATCCTCCTCGCTTGGAACAAGGACCTCGAATCCCGTGGCAAGGCCCCGGCAACACTGCAGTACTACTCCTCCGACGCCGACACCATCCTGGCGCTTTCCTCCGGCCGGACAGACTTGAACATCGCGCCCTACCCGTCCGTCTCCTACCGCGAGAACACCCGGAACGACCTGAAAGTGGTGGGCGAGGTCAATGCCGGCTGGCCCTCCGAGACCCTCGTCGCGGCTACCACCCTCAAAGGCAACGGCCTGGCTCCGGCCATCACGGATGCCTTGAATTCGGCCATCAAGGACGGTTCCTACGGCAAGGTCCTGGCGCGCTGGGGCCTGAGCGAGGAAGCCCTGCCGGAATCCAAGACCGTGACCGAGGCCAACTTCGGGAGTGCCCAGACAGGGAAAACACAGTGAAGTTCCAGGTACTCGACATCATTCCGCACCTGAAGAACCCGGTGACGGGGGTAATCGTCTCGACGGCGGAGCGGCTCAACCAAGTGGTGCAGACTGCCCGCCGGGCCGAGGAACTGGGTTTCGACAGTTTCGCGGTAGGGGAGAGGCATGCCGGTGAGTTCATCTCTTCGTCCCCGACGACGGTCCTCGCCGCGATCGCTGCTGTCACCAGCCGCATCAGGCTCCAAACCGGTGTCACCGTTTTGTCCGTGGTGGATCCCGTGCGGGTGGCCGAAGACTACGCCACGATCGACCAATTGAGCCGGGGCCGCCTGGAACTCGTGATCGGCAAAGGCAACGAAGTGCTGCAGTACCCTCTGTTCGGGCTCTCCCTCGATGACCAGTGGGAGCTGCTTGCCGACAAATATGGACTGTTGCGGCGGCTGTGGCGTGAGGATAACGTCACGTGGTCCGGCCGTTTCCGGCCCGAATTGACCGAAGCGACGACGACGCCACGACCGTTTGCGGGTTCGCCGCGGATTTGGCACGGCTCGGCTACAACCCTGACCTCCGCCGCGCTCGCCGCCCAATGGGGGGATCCGTTGTTCACCGCCAACGCTATCCAGCCTCGCGAAAACTACAAGATCCTGATCGACCACTACCGCGAGGAATATGAGCGCCACGGTCACGACCCGCGCCACCAGTACCTCGGCTCGGGTTCCGGAGCCGGCGGAGTGTTCATCGCGGACACCACGCAGGAAGCCAAGCGCCAGTTCGGGCCGGTCTACGAGGCGTTGACGATCGGACGCAACGTCCCGGGCAACAATTCGCCGTTCCGGGACATCGACCACGCTGTGGCTGAAGGTCCCGCACTGGTGGGCAGCCCGGAGCAGGTCATCGACAAGATCCTGAGCTACCACTCGCTCTACGGCCACGATCTGCAGTCCATTTCCTTGCCGACCACGCTGCCCTTCGAACAGCAACTGGAGATCCTGGAGCGGTTCGCGCTTGAGATCATCCCGGCGGTCCGCGCCGCCGCGCCCACCACGTTGTGGGAGCCAGCGGATCTCTTCGGCGGCCGTCCGGAATTCGCCGGCGCCACCTCACCTGACGCCGCGGGAACCATCACCGCAGACCACGCAAACCACAGGAGGAATCTTGTCCACGCACAGTGAAACGGCTCCAGGCCGGCCCGGATTCTTGGCCCTGGAGCTCGACGGCGACGGCGCCCACCCAGCCGCCTGGCGCAAAGCCCGGCATGCCCCGGATGAGTTGCTGAACGGTGCGCGGATCCGGAGCACAGTGTTGGCGGCGGAGTCGGCGGGGTTTCATGTGGCGACGTTCGCCGATGGGCCGGTGAGTTCCGGACGTGACGTTGCCGGCCGTCTGAACGCCTTGCAGCGGGCCGCCTTCGCCGGGCCAGTGACAAGTTCGATTGTGCTGGTCCCGGAAGTCGACACGGTTTACACCGAGCCCTTCCACGTTTCGACGCAGCTGGCGAGCCTGGACCTTGTCTCGGGCGGACGGGCCGGTTGGCTCGTCGCGGCGAGCGGCTCCGCGGAGGAGGCTGCCGCCGTCGGGCGCTCTTTTGCTGAAGGTGCCGCGTTGGCGCAGGAGGCCGCGGCGTCGGTGGACGTGGGCAGGCGGCTCTGGGATTCCTGGGAGGACGACGCGGTGATCCGCGACGTGGCCAGCGGGCGGTACCTTGACGTCGACAAGCTGCACTACGTCGACTTCGAGACGCCAGCGGATTTCGCAGGGACCCGGTATTCGGTGAAGGGACCCTCGATCATTCCGCGTCCGCTGCAGGGGCAGTTGCCCGTGGTTGCGCAGGCTGGCTTGCTTCCTTCGAACGTCGATGTGGTGCTGGCGTCCGCTCCGACCCCTTCGCTGCTCGCCGCGGAGGTGGCGGAGGTGCGTCGGGCTATCGCTGGGGGCGGCGCCGTTGTTGGGGGCGGTCCGGCGGTGGTGGCGGAGCTCGACGTCGTCCTTGACTCGCGCGGGCAAAGCGCCTCTGCGCGGCTCGCCGAACTGGACGCCTTTACTCCGTGGTCCAGTTCCCGAGCGCGCTTCATCGGCACGGCTGCGGAACTCGTTGATTTCCTGGCGGAGCTGCTTGCGGTGGCCGACGGTGTTCGGCTGCATCCAGCGGTGCTGGACGCAGAGCTCGAGGAGCTGGCGCAGTTGGTGCTGCCCGAGCTTCGGCGCCGCGGGGCGCTTAAGCCTGTTGCCCAGGGCGGCACGTTCCGGGAATTGCTGGGTCTTGAACGGCCGCGGAGCCGGTACGCGAGCGTCGGCTCGGAAAACTGAGGAGAGAACATGACACTGCACAACCGTGCTAAATTCCAGCCGAGCGGGAAGATCCAGTTCGGGATCTTCTTCCAGGGCGTCAATTCCGGCACCATCTGGAAGGCGCCCGAATCCGGTTCGCAGACCGATTTTGAGTCGTTCCGGAGGATCGCCCAGACCGCCGAGCGCGGGCTTTTCGCTGCCTTCTTCCTGGGCGAAGGCCTGCGCTTGCGTGAACACCTCGGCCGTCCGCATGCTTTGGATGTTGCGGGCAGGCCGGACGCGCAGACGATGCTCGCGGCGCTCGCGTCGGTGACGTCGATCATCGGGCTCGTGGCAACGCAGAACACGACGTACAACGATCCCGCAGACCTTGCGCACCGGCTCGCCTCGCTCGACTTGCTCTCCGGCGGCCGGGCGGCGTGGAACGTCGTGACGACGGACAACGCCTGGACCGGGGCCAACTTCCGGCGGGGTGGCTATCTGGACCACGCCGATCGGTACGTCCATGCCGAAGCCTTCGTGGAGACGGCCAAGAGGATCTGGGATTCGTGGGAGGACGGAGCGGTTTCCTCGTCCGTTTCCGCGGATTCCTGGGCGGTTCCATCGCATGTCCGGAGCGTGCACCACTCGGGGCAGCACTATTCCGTGGACTTCACGCCCCGGTTGCCGCGCAGCGCCCAGTACAGGCCAGTGTTGTTCCAAGCCGGCGACTCCCCGGCGGGCCGCGACTTCGCCGCCCGCCAAGCCGACGTCATCTTCTCGGCGCACCCGAAGTTCGACGACGCCGTGGAGTTCCGCGCCGATATCGTCGCGCGCTCCCTGGCTGCCGGACGGGGCGCCAACGACGTCCAGATCATGCCTGCCAGCGAGTTCATCGTCGCGGCGACCGACGAGGAAGCGCGCGAAAAGAAGGAGTGGGTCCGAAGTCTGCAGATAGGGCCGCAGCAGGCAGTTGCCTATCTCGAACAGTTCTGGGGCCGGGAGCTGTCTGCCTACGATCCCGATGGTCCGCTTCCGGAGATCGATCCGGTGGTGGAGGAGACCTCCGAGACCCGTGGCAGTGGTTTCCACGGTGCCAAGGCCCGTCAGCTCGCCGAGCAGTGGCGCGCCGAGTCCAAGGAGAAGGGCCTGTCCATCCGGCAGTTCGTGAGCTCGCGGACTTCCAGGGTGGACGCGACCTTCACGGGATCCTACACAGCCGTGGCCGACACCCTGGCCGAATACGCCCGGGTGGGTGCCGTGGACGGCTTCAACATTTCGCCCTGGCTCATCCCCACGGGCTTGGACGACATCGTGAACCATCTGGTGCCCGAGCTTCAGGAACGCGGTGTGTACCCCACGGAGTACCCCGGCTCGACCCTCCGCGAAAACCTTGGGCTCGCGACGCCGGTGCGTTCGGAGGCGTTGGAATCGGTACAGCTTTGAACCTCCATCGATTGCTCCCCACCGGCTCCCAGCCTTCGCAAGCTCAGGCCGGGGCCCTCGCCGGGGTGGGGCCCCATGAACGCCGTTTTGAGCGTCCAAAACGGCGCTCTGGGCCCACGCCGGCAGGGTTCCCTGGCCGAATTCGTGAGGCGAGGTGGCCGGTGGGGAGCAACGGACCCGGCAATGACGGACTGGTGCGGCTCCGACTAACCGTATGGGAACAGCAGCTCTGAACGGATACATCAAGAACCTCCTGCAACCATGAACACGGCCAATGGATACTGGGTTTCCAAGACAAAACCGTGGCCTTCGTAAGGGCGTCGGGCCGGGCTCGTATCTCTAGGTTTCAGAGCCGCCGTGGCGTGTAGCGATTAGGGCGCCTTCACCGGGCATTCAATCGGGCGGGTCATACGGGAATTAGAGAGAGTGCCTGCATGGCGGTTTTCTCGAAGGTAAGGCATGAAGGTGGCGAGCTGACAGGCGGGGGGACCGGCTAGCGGGCACCTCGCTCACGCGGAAAGGCCACCTACTTATGGCGCGCCTAGGGGACCATAGCCGGGCGGACTGGACGTGACCGGTCTTGGCTATGCCGAAGGACCGATGGACCCGGTGCGTCGCCGACAGGGTTGACCGTTCACAAGATTCTGAAACCTGCGTACGGTGAACTTTATGGACGCCGTCATCCGGACTGCCGGCCTACATAAGGACTTCAGCCAGGTCAAGGCTCTAGACGGTCTCGACCTGGAGCTGTTCGACTTGGACCCCTCCAAGAAGGGCCGGGCGTACTCGAAGGGCAACCGGCAGAAGGTCGCGCTTGTCGCGGCCCTCGCAACCGACGCTGAGCTGTACCTGCTGGACGAGCCAACGAGCGGGCTCGACCCCCTCATGGAGGCCGTCTTCATGCGCGAGATCCGCCTGCTCGTGCAGGAGAACGGCGCCACTCGCCGCCGTCGTCATCGGGACGTGGAGCGGACGGGAACCTGAGATGAGCACGTTCCTGACCCTTTACGTGCAGCGGCTCCGCCGCGACCGGTGGCAGCTTGCCATCTGGGTCATCGCGATCGGCTTGCTCGCGCTCCTGTCGGTAACGACGATCCTCAAGGCCTATGGCTACGAGGCTTCCCGTGTCGAAGTCCTGCAGCTCGCGACTGCGACGCCCGCGATTCTCATGCTCCGCGGCCTCGTCCGCGGCGCGAGCGAAGGCGCCTTCACATTCTTCGCGCTCTTCGCGTTCATTTCGCTTCTGGCCGGGTTCATGAGCACGTTCCTCGCCGTGCGGCACACCCGCGCCGAGGAGGAATCTGGCCGCGCCGAGCTCGTCTCGGCGACCCCTGCGGGGCGTTGGGCGCCGCTGGCCGTGACAGTCGCACACGGGTTCGTCGCGAATGTCCTCGTGGCGGCGGCCCTCGCGACGGGCCTCATGGTCGGCGGGCTCGAACCGAGCGGTTCGCTCGTGGCCGGCGCGGCCGCGGGCTCCGTCGGGATCGCGTTCCTGGGCGTCGGGCTGCTCTCGGCCGAGTTCATGAGCACCTCGCGCGGGGCGAACGGGATCGCGTCGGCGCTCGTCGCGCTCGCCTACCTCCTGCGGGGCTTCGGCGACGCGACGGGCAAGGTCAGCCCGGATGGCCTCGTGATCACGGCGGCTTGGCCGAGCTGGTTCTCTCCCATCGGCTGGGGCCAGCAGACCTTCGCCTACACGGGCAACCGGCTGTGGCCGATCGCGCTCCCGCTCGCGCTCGGAGCGGCGTGCATCGCCGCCGCCGTAGTCCTCATGTCACGGCGCGATGTCGGCGCGAGCGTCCTCGCGGGCCGGGCAAGCCGAGCGGACGCGAGGGCGAGCCTTCGCGGGCCGTTCTCGCTCGCACTCAGGCTCCAGCAGGCTGCGATCATCGGCTGGTGCCTGGGCGGCCTCGCGACCGGTCTCCTCGCAGGGGCTCTCGGGTCAGCGGTCCAGCAGGCCCTCAACGGCGCTCCATCAATTACGAGCGTCCTGCGCGCCATGATCCAAGCCCAAGGCACGTCCATGACCCAGCTCGTGATCTCGGTCCTGTTCGAGTTCGCCGGGGTGCTCGCCGCGGCGTGCTGCCTGCAGGCTATCGTCCGGCTGCGGCAGGAGGAAACGGCCGGCACGGCAGCGCTCCTCGCGGCTCAGCCGCTGAGCCGCGTCCATTTGCTCGCAAGCTTCCTGGCGCTGGGCGCAGCCTCGGTGGTGCTCGTCATGGCGTTCGCTGCCGTGGGCGCGTGGGCGTCCCTCATCGCGTCCGGGGACACCTCAAGCGCCGTCACCGACGTGTGGCAGACCGCCGCCGACCAGCTTCCCGCGGCCCTCATCTACCTCGCGCTGCCGGCGGCAGCGTTCGTCCTCTGGCCACGCTGGACCATGCCGCTGGGCTGGGGGACGCTCGTCCTGGGCGTGATGATTGGCATCTACGGTGGCATGATCGGCTTGGACAAGAGTGTCCGCGACCTCTCGCCGTTCACCCACACGCCCGTTCCCTCGGCCTCCGGCAGCGACTGGAGCGACGGGTTCTGGATGCTCGGCATAGCTGCCGCTCTCACGACCATTGCGCTCATCGCCATGCGGCGGCGGGAAATAGGGGCCGCGTGATGGAGTACATAACCGATGCCCATGCGCACCCCTCGCTCAGCACTGCTGGCAGGGGTGAGACGGGACGCGGCCATCGTGGCATGCCGGTAGACACAAACCCGGTGTAAACCGTTCACGGGCCCTTGGAAGCGCGGGAACAAGTCCAGGGGTGCGGAGGCGTCTCAGGTCGTTCCCGTACGGCTGACGGTCGAGGAGCTTGCAGCGGTGATGGCACGGGCCGAGCGCGAGCACGTTAACCGGTCCTCGGCAGAGCCGTGGCGCGTGCCATCCTTGGGTATGGCACGAACGTGGTTATCGGTGACGGTGGAACTGCTCGGCGGTCGTGGCGAGGAGCTGTGGCCCTGGCCCGGGCGCATCTTCGCGGTCGGACCCTCGCACACCTTCATGGATCTCGCCAACGCCATCAACGATGCCTTCGCCCGATGGGACCGCTCACACCTGTCAATGTTCACCTTGGCCGACGGCCGGGTAATCACCGACGAAGAGACGGGAACCGAGATCGCCGGATCGATCCACGGCCCGATCAAAGCGCCAATCGACATCGCTACTGCCAAGGTCACCCGGACGCTGGAGCCGGGGGCGGAGTTTCAGTTCACGTACGACCTCGGTGACGCCTGGACACACCGATGCGTGGTCGGGGAGGTAAAGGTCGACCCGCTTGAGGTATTGGGTATCCGCCCTGATGGCCCCCTGCCGTACTGGGGCTGGGGGAGCATCCCGGACCAGTACGGGCGCCGGTGGGCCGCCGACGACGGCGAGAGCCCGGCCCCGGGGAAGCCGAGCCGGCCGCACCCGATGCTGCTGCACGCCTGGGCCGCACAGGTGCAGATGCCCGCGCTCGACTTGTCCGAGCTGCGTGAAGCCATCGCGGCGCCAGATGCGGCCCGCTTCCTCGCGGCGGTGACCGGGCCCGACATCGATGACGCTCTGCAACAGGTGGGGGCCGGCATCCCGATGGCGCTGGAGCAAAGACGACAGGAAGCCGAGCCGGTGGCACTCTCGGTTATCAACCGGCTGACGTGGCGCGACGGCGTCGGGGACCGGATCCTGGCCGAGGACCTTCTGGCCGCTCTGCGCCGCGAGCCGCTGACAGGCAAAGTGGTGCCAGTAGACCTGGACATGCTCAGCACCGTGTTGGAAGGGGATCCCGAGCTGTCGGCCGGTGGCTACCTCGACCTACACACCGGGCAGGTGTACGACGAGACCGCCACCGACCCGATGATCGTCGGGGAGGACGCCGCCATCGATGTAGAGGAAGAACCGGACCGTTGGCTTCGAATCAGCCGCGCCGATTCCCGGAACGGCTGGCAGGACATGGCGGCCTTCGCCGAGCGGCAGCACAATGATGCCCTCCGGGAGCGGCTGGAGCGGGCGATCGAGGGCAAAGGTGCCTTCTTCCGGTTCCGCGACCTCGTCCACGGCGAGAACCTTAGCGAACAGTGGTACGCCTTCTCCGCCGACCGCAAGATGGGCCGTGCCCGCGAGTTCCTCGCTGACCACGGCATCCGGGTGGCCTGACGAACCGCGGCTCGGTCAGCGCCGGCGCAAGACCGTGCCGGCCGATGGATTTACCCTCAGCAGTGCAGTGGAGCAGTGGAGTGGGGGATCACGTCGTCGATGTCAGATGCTCCAACCGCGAACACGCCCTGGATGACCTCTACGGCCACGCTGACCGAGGCAACCGTGAACATGGTCAGCCATGCGGCCGCCCGATGTCGGAGCCACGATGCGTAGACTCCGAGCGGGACGAAGATCAGGATGTTCCCGACGACGGTGGCGAACGCCACTCTCTCGGTCCCGGGAGAGTGGCTGAACGCGTATTTCGCGATACTTGCGAACGGGATGAGATTGATCGAACGCTCCGAGCCCGGTACACGGGAGAAAAGAAGCAGCTTAAGCGCGAAGGCCGCGTAGAGGGCGAAGCCGGCGAAGATGGCCACGGTACACGCATCCACAGGATTGAACGGTGGGTCGACATTCGCACGGACTGGCGAACCTTCCACAAACCGGATGCGGCTGTGATAGCCCGGTTTGCAGGACAACAGAGCCGTAGACGACCGCATTCGCTACAAATCAGGCTGCAACCATGAAAACGTCTACCGGGTCCTCGGTCTCCAGGACAAAGCCGTGGCGTTCGTAGAGGCGTCGCGCAGGGCTGCCCTGGAGCACGTTGAGCCGGACCGGCCGGTGGTCCTTTGACTCGCCCATGACCCGCTGGAGCACGGCGGCCCCAAGTCCTTGCCCCTGGAATCGGGGAGCGATGTAGAAGTGTTCGATCCACAGCGCTTCGGGCTCGGGACGGACAGCAATGACGCCGGCACGTTGCTCTTCGGCGAGAATGACGGAGGTGTGATCGGGCTGGAACGCGTTCAAGAACCGCTCCCGGACCCGCACGGGATCCCAACGACCAAGCCGTTCCAAGTCGGGTCGCATGACGACGGCGCGTAGTTCGGCGATCCAGTCGGCATCGGTGGGCAGGGCGGGACGGAGCGAGAATTCGGCAGGCACTGGACTATTCAACCCCAACCTCAACCCCAATCGACGCCGCCGAATCAAGCGGTGAGCACCCGCACCGGATTCCCCCGCACCCACGCGCGGACGTCCTCGAAGGCCTCGCCGTAGAAGCGGGCGTAGCTTTGCGAGCTGACGTAACCCAAGTGCGGCGTCAGCACGGTTCTCGGGGCTGTGAGGAGGGGGTGGTCCGCCGGGAGGGGCTCGACGTCGTACACGTCCAGGGCCGCGCCGCCAAGCCAGCCCTCGCTGAGCCCGCGAAGGAGGGCAGCCTCGTCCACGATCGGCCCGCGGGCTGTGTTCACCAGCACGCCTTCGGGGCCGAGGAGCCGTAGTTCGTTCTCCCCGACGAGCCCCCGGGACCGTTCCGATAACCGCACGTGGACACTAACGACGTCGGCCTCCCGGAAGAGTGCCTCCTTACTCACCCTCCTGGCGTCGGCCGCAGCGGCAGTTTCTTCAGTGAGGTTCGGACTCCAAGCAATCACCTCCATGCCAAAGGCGTTGCCGTAGCCGGCGATCTTGCTCCCGATCTTTCCCAGCCCGAGCACGCCGAGCGTCTTTCCTGACAGCTCGAAACCCACCGTGCTCTGCCAATTTCCGGCGCGGAGCCGACGGTCCTCGAACGGCACGTTCCGTGCGAAAGCCAGAAGCAGGGCCCACGTCAGCTCGGGCGCAGCGGCGGGTGAGCCGCCCGTCCCGCAGACAATGATTCCCTGCTCCGCGGCTGCGCCCAGGTCGATGGCTGCGTTGGCCATTCCGGTGGTGACCAGGAGCTTCAGCTTCGGCAGTTCCCGGAGGAGCCCGGCGTCGAAAGCGGTCCGTTCCCGCATGGCCACGATGATATCGAAGTCGCGGAGCACGGCCACGGCGTCAGCCAATGGCTCCGTGAAAACGGTGACATCGACGCCGTCGCCCGCAAGGTCGGCCCACGGCGCATAGTCGCGTGCCACAGCTTGGTAGTCGTCGAGGATGGCAAGGCGCTGGCCCATGGAATTCCCTTTCGCTGGGAGGAGTCGCGGGTATGTGGAAAGTTACACCCGCAAGGCTATCGACTGCTCCGTAACTGTCGTTTTCGACCTCCAAAACGACAGTTACGGAGCAGTCGATGCTTAAATCCTTCCCTAGCTCTTCGGAAGACCCGGCGGGTTCAGTTCAGACTTCTGGATGCCTTCCGCGGTGAGTCCCCAGCGGTCCAGGATCTTGCCGTAGGTTCCGTCCTTGATGAGCGCGTTCAGGCCGGCCTGGGCTGCCGCCGCGAAGCCGTTGCCCTTCTTAGTGGTCACCGCGATGCTCGCCTTGAGCGGCCACCCGCCAGCCACCAGGCCCACGTTCTTGGTCTTGCCATCGGTCTGCGACTTGTAGGACGCGGTCGCGTTCGGCCCGAACGTCAGGTCCGCGCGGCCCGACTGAAGCGCCAGCGTGGAGGCCGAGTCGTCGTCGTAATACTGGAACTCGACCGGCTTCAAGCCGTTCTTCTTGTTCTCGGCGTCCCAGCGCAACAGGATTGCTTCCTGGTTGGTGCCCGAGCCCACGATGATCCGCTTGCCCGCTACGTCCGGAGCCGAATCCACCTTCGTGATGGAGCTGTCGCTCTTGGCGTAGAAGCCCAGTTTGTCCTCTCGGTAACTGGCGAAATCGAACTTGAGCTTGCGCTCTTCCGTCACGGTGACGTTCGAGATGACGGCCTCATATTTGCCCGATTCCACGCCCAACGGCCAGTCGGCCCACGCCGTCGGGACAATGTCCGCCTTGAGCCCCAGAGATTCTGCCAGCGCGACGGCGATGTCCACCTCGTTGCCCACCGGCGTCTTGTTGTCCGTGGCATAGACAGCCAGCGGTGCGGCGAAGGGGCTCACGGCGACGGTCAGCTTGCCGTCCGCCTTGACCGACCCGGGAACCAGGGCGGCGGCTTCCGGCGAGACCTGTACCGGGAAGCGGTTCTGCTCCGGCGCCAGGTTGAAGGTTTTGCCAGCGGAAGAGCCAGCGGACGACGACGGCGCTGACGCGGCCGAGGCGCCCGGGTCCGAGCACGCGGCGAGGCCGAGAGTCGTGGTCACGGCGAGTGCCAGTGCGCTGCCTGTTTTGAGGCGTGAAATTGCCATGAAAGTCCCCTTCGAAAGTGATGGATTGCGTGCGTTGCTGCAACTATCCGGCAGGCCCCAGTGCCGGTCAAAGCGCTGTGAAACGCTGGGATATAGGAGTTAACGGAGGTTCATTCGAGGTCCCGAGGAGTCACACTCGGGCCACGGTGTAGGCTTCCCACACACAACCGCCGACACGTGAGGAGATTTTTCGTGAGCAACGAGCAAACCCCGGTCAATCAGGCGCTGGACTCCTACGCAGCTGCTGTCCACGCGAAGGACGTTGACGCATTCACGGCGCTCTACGACGACAACGTCCACATCTACGATTCCTGGGGGCTATGGCAATACACGGGAATCGAGGCTTGGCGGCAGATGGCCGGCGAATGGTTCGGTTCGCTCGGCGATGAGCGCGTTCAGGTCGATTTCAACGATGTGCAGTCCGTCGCCGGGGAGGACGTGGCTTTCGGACATGCGGCTGTGACCTTCGCCGGGATATCGGCCGATGGGGAACGGCTCCGGGCGATGACCAACCGCTTCACCATTTGCCTTGAGAAGAAGAACGGAACATGGAAGATCGCCCACGAGCACTCTTCCCTGCCCATCGACATGGAGACCGGCAAAGGCATCTTCACGAGCTGAGACGGAACCCACGCAAACAAGAGAAATAACCCGGACGCCGCCGTCGTTGTCGCAAGAGTGGCCGGGGAACCGGCCCCTTGAACGAAACCACCTTCGAAAGGCCGGCATCACGTGACTGTTCCCCTCTCCATCCTCGACCTGGCAATAATCGGCAAAGGGCAGACGGCGGCGGAGAGTTTCGCCGGGAGCGTCGCCATGGCGCAACTGGCCGAACGGCTCGGCTACCGGCGGATCTGGTACGCCGAGCACCACAACATGGGCTCAATCGCGTCCTCGGCCACGAGCGTGCTGATTGCGCACATCGCGGCCAACACGAGCACTATCCGGCTCGGTGCCGGCGGCGTCATGCTGCCCAACCACTCGCCGCTCACCATCGCGGAGCAGTTCGGCACCCTTGAGACGCTGCACCCGGGCCGCATCGACCTCGGCCTCGGACGGGCGCCCGGCAGTGACCAGAACACGATGCGTGCACTCCGCCGCGACCCCATGGCTGCGGACACCTTCCCGCAAGACGTGCTGGAACTCCAGGGCTACATCACCGGACCCACCCGCATCCAAGGGGTCGAAGCGACGCCGGGCAAGGGCACCAACGTGCCGCTCTACATTCTCGGGTCTTCGCTTTTCGGGGCGCACCTGGCGGCGCAGCTCGGCCTGCCCTACGCCTTCGCCTCGCACTTCGCGCCCAACGCGCTGCAGGACTCTGTCGCCGTCTACCGCCGCGAGTTCAAACCGTCCGAGCAGCTGCAGGAACCCTACGTGATCGCGGGCGTCAACGTCGTGGCCGCGGATTCGGCGGCCGAAGCCCAACGGCTCTTCCTCGAGGTCAAGCGGGACCGCGTATCCCGCTTCCTGGGCGGCGGACGCGAATTCACCGACGCCGAAGCGGACCTCATCCTGGACTCGCCCCAGGGCCAGCACATCGCGCAGATGGTGAAGTACTCCGCCGTGGGCACGCCGGAAGTGGTGCGCGATTACCTCGACGAGTTTGCCCGCCACGCCGACGCCGACGAACTGATCGTTGCGCACCAAAGCACGGGCACGGAGCAGCGGCTGCGTTCCGTGGAGCTGGTGGCGGAAGCCGTCGGGCTGACGCGGGTGTAACGGCCCCCTAAAGCAAACTCGTTACACCCCGGCAATACGCGGGTCATGGAGGCGAAACCCGCCGGGCGGAAACTGGACGAACCACCCCGGAAGGATCGTCCCCCATGGCTACTCCGCTCAATTTGTCCGTGGCCGATTCGGCGCTGCTGACAAAATCGCTTCCGTTGGGCCTCCTGCGGACGGCAGTCCAATCCGAGGCCGCCCACGATGGAATCACTCCGGAGCTGCTCGGGGAATTGAGGATGCTGGCCCGCACTCCAGGGCTCCTGGTGGCCTGCAACTACGGTGGAACCCTCTGCGCTGCCGAAGGCGTATCCACTGAGACGCTCCCCTTGGGGAGTGCAGCCGTCGCGCTCCGGGCACTGGCGGCGCTGCCGAACACACATACGGCCGTCATCTCAGGCAGGTCGCTGCGGGACCTTGCCGCGGTGTCCCGGCTGCCGGCGGAAGTCCACCTCGTAGGTTCGCACGGCGCCGAGTTCGACATGACCTACGCGTACAGCATCTCGATGGCAACGGAAGCCGTACTTCAGCAGGCAGCGACCGCCCTGAACGAATCCATCGGTTTCGAAAAGGGCGTCAGCATCGAGCGCAAGCCCGTGGCGGTAGCCATCCACACCAGGCCGGCCACGCCTGCCGTCGTGGCACGGGTGACGCGCGAGGCGCACGAGATCGCCCGTGAATTGGGCCTGTTTTTCATTGTGGACGGATCCGTCCTGGACCTGTCCATCGTGGAGCCCTCCAAAGACGCCGCGCTGGAGCATCTGCGTACACAGTTGGGGGCCAGCGCGGCCCTGTTTGCCGGCGACGCGGAAAGCGATGAGCTCGCGATAGCAACCTTGCGGGGCCCGGATCTTGGCCTGCACATTGGAGATGGAGAATCCACGGCGCGCCACCGCTTGCCGGACCCGGAATCGTTCGCCAAAGTGCTCGCCATCCTGTTCGAACTGCGCCGTGCGTGGCTTTTCGGCGAGGACGCGGTGGGGCTGGAGCGGCATTCGATGATCGGCAACGGGACGTCGACGGCGTTGCTCACCCCCGAAGCCAAGATCTGCTGGATGAGCCATCCCCTCCCGGATTCCGGCTCCTTGTTTGCGCACATCCTTGGTGGCGACCCGGCCGGCCACTTCAGCGTGGAACCGGTCAAGACGTCGAAGGTGCTGGGCCAGCGCTATGTCGACAACACCATGATCGTGGAGACCCGGTGGGCGGACGTCACGGTCACCGACTATCTTGAGCCTGCACCGGACGGCATCACCAGCCTGGTCCGGGTCCTGTCCGGAACCGGCAGCGCGCGGATTGTTTTCGCACCGCGGCCTGACTATGCCAACGCCCCGTTCAATATGGAAGTCCGCGGCGAAGAGCTGCACGTCGTGGGTACCTCGGATCCCATCATCCTCTTCGCTCCCGGGGTCTCGTTCACGGTCACGAGCGATGGCAAGCACGGCACCGCAACCGCGGAAGTCAGCCTCGCGTACGGTCCCGTCGTCATGAACCTGAGGTGCGGAGACACTGAGCCGACGACGCCGGACCCCGCCGGAGAGCTCGCCCGGCGGGCCGCCGTCGCGCACCAATCCCGGCAGTGGGTCCGTGGGCTGGAACTACCCGACATGAAACCATCGCTGGTGCGGCGCTCGGCACTTGTCCTGAAAGCGCTCGTGCACGAGCCGACGGGCGCCGTCCTCGCGGCTCCAACCACGTCGCTGCCGGAAGGGATCGGCGGCACCCGCAATTGGGATTACCGCTACTGCTGGCTCCGTGACGGCTCCATGACGGTCAATGCGCTCGTGGACCTGGGTTCCACCGAGGAGGCAGACGGGTTCCTCCGCTGGCTGGGCCGCATCCTCGAGAACGCTCCGGGTCCGGAATGGCTGCATCCCCTGTACTCCGTGACTGGCTCCCCGCTGTCTACGGAGGCCATTATCGAGAGCCTGCCCGGTTACGCCGGCTCGCGGCCCGTACGGATCGGAAACGCCGCCGACCACCAAGTGCAGCTGGACGTCTTCGGACCGATCGCCGAGCTCATCCAGACCCTCAGCAAGCGCCGCGGCACCTTGCCGGACGAGCACTGGAGACTCATGGAGCAGATGGCCTCGGCCGTCTTGGCCCGCTGGCACGAAGCGGACCATGGCATTTGGGAAGCCCGGCGGGCGCCACGGCACCACATCTACACCAAGGTGATGTGCTGGGTCACCCTGGACCGGGCCATGCAGACGGCGGTCCGGTTCCGGCGCCCCATCGGGGCCGAGTGGGAGGAAACGGCCAACACCATCCGCGCGGAAGTCCTCCGCGAGGGCTGGGATGATTCCGCGAACTCCTACACCGTGGCCTACGACAGCCCGGACCTCGACGCGGCTGTGTTGCATATCGGGCTCTCGGGCCTGCTGGACGTCCGCGACCAGCGCTTCCTGGACACCGTCACCGCCGTCGAGCGGGAGCTCCGGGTGGGTCCCACCGTGTTCCGGTACAGGTACGACGACGGCCTGCCGGGCCTGGAGGGCGGGTTCCACATCTGCACCACCTGGCTGATCGAGGCGTACCTGGCCGTGGGCCGGCTGGACGATGCGCTGGAGTTGTTCAACCAGCTCGTGGCGCTCTTCGGGCCGACCGGGCTGCTTCCCGAGGAGTTCGACCCCGGCACGGAGACCCACCTGGGCAACCACCCGCAGGCGTATTCGCACCTGGGTTTCATCCGCTGCGCGCAGCTCCTGGACAGGTACCTCGACTCGGTAGAGGAAGAGTAGGCGCCGACCCAACTGACTCGCATTTAATGTCGTTTTCGGCGCCCAAAACGACAACAAATGCGAGTCAGTTGGGCTAGGTGAGCAGTAGGGCCACGGCGATCATTGCCGGGACGGCCACCACCGTGGTGATCAGGACCGTATCCTTGGCCACGGTGATTCCCGTGTTGTAGCGGCTCGCGGCCACGAACACATTCTGCGCAGTGGGCAGGGCCGCCGTGACCACCACGGCGAACAAGGCATGCGCCTCCAGGCCCAGGGCGAAGCGGGCGAACAAGTACGCCATCGTGGGGTGGACAAACAACTTGAAGCCGCTGGCCAGGAGCGCGTCCGTCCGGCGGCCTGTGTCCTTTTGCAGGGGCCGGGAGCCATTCAGGCTCATCCCGAAGGCCATCAGCATCGCCGGAATGGCGGCACCCCCGATCAAGTGGATCGGGTCCATGATGAGCGAGGGCACTTGCCAGCCCGTTCCAGCCACCACCAAGCCGAGGGCCGATCCCACGATCATCGGATTCCGCACGATCATCAGGACGAAGCGCAGGGGAGTGGTGCGGTGGGCGCTGGTGCTCGCGTCGAGCGCCATCAAGTACATGGGAGTGAAGAATGCGAGCTGGAAGATCAACAGTGGAGCCACATAGCTTGCGTCGCCGAGGACGAACACGGCGATGGGGATGCCGAGGTTCGCAGAGTTGGCCAAGGAAGCGCTCATGGAGGACATGAGCGATTCGGGCAGGGAGCGTTTGAGCCAGAACTTCACGATGACGAAGAACAAGCTGCCAGTGACGACGGCGCCGACCGCCGTGACCAGGAGCGGAGCGGCGAAGATGTCGCGGAGATGGGCCTTGCCCAGGGTTTCAAAGAGAAGCGCAGGGCTCGCGACGAAGAAAGTCAGGCCGCTGAGGACCGAACGTGCGTTGTCTCCCAGGATCCCGCGCTTGCCGACGAACATGCCCACCAGAATGATGGCCCACACCACGAAGAACCCGGAAAGTACGCCCAGCACTACGGCATCCGGAGGGGGACGGGCGCGGAGCGGCGTGGGTTCACAGTCCCAGCCTAAATCAGCTTTATTCGGCTGTAAGGCCCGACGGCGGCATGTTCCGCCATGTGGACCGCGAAGGAGCGGTGCCCTGGGGCAGCGGAAGAGGGGAAGCTAGTTCAGGTCTGCGTTGTTGAGTGCGTGCGGCGGGCGCATAATGCCGGGAGTGATGCCTTCGGCCGGATCACTGCCGAGCTGGACGATTTTGTTGGCCCTGTCCACATGGACAACCTTCGGCTGGTAGGCCCTGGCCTCTTCCGTGGTCATCTCCGCGTAGGTGATGAGAATGACGACGTCGCCCACGTGCACCAGGTGCGCAGCGGCCCCGTTGATGCCAATGACGCCGGAGCCGCGTTCGCCGGCAATGGTGTAAGTTTCCAGGCGCGCGCCGTTGGTCACGTCAACAATGGAGACGAGTTCGCCGGGGAGAATATCCGCAGCATCCAGCAGATCCAGGTCGACCGTCACTGAACCTACATAGTGCAGGTCGGCATGGGTCACCGTGGCACGGTGGATCTTGGACTTAAACATTGTGCGGTTCATAACGTGACAAGTTTAGCGCGTGGCCACCCGATCGCCGGGTGATGCCTGACACAGGCTAGGCCTTGGCGGTGGCCTTCCGGGCCTGCCGCCTCTTCAGGGAACCGTAGCCGGCGAGCAGTTTTGGGACAACCAGGTAGACGGCGGTAGGAACCACGGCGAGCGTCAGGACGAGGGCGCGCAGTGCCGGGTGCCATGACTCCGTGAGCGGAGCGAGGATCGTCATGCCGATCGCGACGAGGGGGAAGATGGCCAGCCACGTGATGACCGCACGCATGTGCACGGAAGGCATGTGTATTGAAGGCGTGTGCACGGAGGGCGTGTGCACGGAAGGCAGGTGCGGAGCGGGCGCGGGAACCGGCGCAACCGCGGCGCTGTCCGCGGGTGCGGAAACGGGGATTTGGGTGCTCATGACATTCTCCAACTATTTGGTTGCTTTCGGCGTGAGTTCAGACTAGACCCCACCATCGAAAACTGCAACTACTTGGTTGGAATCTGTTAAGGTGGACACATGGCATGGGATACCGAGCGGACCAAGCGACTCCTCCTTGAGGCAGCGACTGCCGAGTTCTGCCAATTCGGACTAGCCGGCGCCAGGGTGGACCGCATCGCCGCTGCGGCCGGAGTCAACAAGGAACGCATCTACCAGTACTTCGGCAAGAAAGATCTTCTCTTCGACGCCGTGATCGCATCCCAGCTCAGCAAGGTGGTGGACGAAGTCCGCATCGAGGGCGCTGGTCCCGAAGCCTTGGCCGATTACGCCGGACGCCTGTTCGACCATCACCACCAAGATGCCACCCTTCCGAGACTGCTGTTTTGGGAGGGTTTGGAGCGGGGCGAATATGTGGTGAACCGTCCGGACCGGGCCGCGAACTGCAGAAACAAGGTTGACGGCGTCATTCGGGCCATGCCGGGGACGTCCAGGGAAGATGCGGCCGATCTGATGCTCACCATCATTGCGTTGTGTGACGCCTGGCCGGTACTGCCCGAGCTGGATGGCCTCATGGCCGGCAGCAAGGGGTCAAGCAGGGCGGAGCGGCGCCGGAAGACGATCGTCCAGACCGTCCTCCTTTCTGCACGGGAGCTGGCTACGCCTGCTTGTTGAGGGTTCTGCCGATGATCGCCTGTGTCAGCGCATCGACTACCTCGGCGTTCGCCAAAGGGTTGCGGATCAAGGTGAAGTCGACGTCACCCACGGGCGGGAGGTCGAAGCGTTTGGTGATCACCGTGAGGTCCTCGGGAACCAGCGACGACGGCATGACTGCGACGCCTATGCCTGCGCGCACCGCCGCCAAGACGCCCGCGATCTGCTTGGTCGAGCAGGTGACCCGCCACGTCCGGCCCATGGCCTCCAGCGCGTCGATGGCAAGTTTCCGGCTGACGCTCGGAGCCGGATAGCAGATCAGCGGCACAGGGCTGGCGGGGTCCAGCACGGTCTGCTCGACGCCCACCCAGGCAAACTTGTCGTGCCGGACGACCGTGCCGTCCTTCGCCTCGCCCACCCACTTCACGAATACGAGATCCAACTGCCCCGCATTGACGCGTTTGTAGAGCTGGTCACTCTGGCTGACGGTGAGTTCCAGGTTGATCTGGGGGTACAGCTGCCGGAACTCGCGCAGGATCCGAGGCAAACCTGTGATGGCGAGATCGTCCGCTGTTCCGAACCGGAGGCGACCGCGCATCGCGGAGCCGGAAAAGTACCTCGCCGCGGAATCGTGCGCGGAGAGGATATTGCGGGCAAAGCCGGCCATGGCGTCGCCGTTGTCCGTGAGCCGGACATCCCGCGTGTCGCGGGCTACAAGCGCCCGTTTGGCCGCCGTCTCCAGCTTTCTCACGTGCTGGCTGACCGTGGGCTGTGCCAAGCCGAGGCGCTCGGCTGCCTTCGTGAAACTCAAAGTCTCTGCCACGGCCAGGAAGGACCGCAGCTGCACGGGTTCGAACACGGGACTCCTTGAATAGCTACGTACACCGCCGCTCACGCCGGTGTATTGCACTTCGCAATGCTAGTTATACGGCCAATTCACTTCCATAATCACCGCGGCCAACCCTAGCGTTAAAGGCATCCCAGCGAAACGCCTATCCAAGGACTACTTTTGGCACCCCCACCGCCCTCAGCGGCAAACGTCAGCCAACCCATCATCGATTCACTCGCCGCAAGCAGCCGATTTTCACATGCTGCCGAACCGGATACGGTCACCCAGCCAATCGCCGTCGTCAGCGAACGGTTGCCCTGGCGGCACACCTTCATTTCCCTCAAAGTACCAAACTTCCGGATTTTCGCGATGGGCCACTTCGTAGCAGTCATCGCTCTCTGGATGCAGAGGATTGCCCAGGACTGGTTGGTACTCCAGCTCTCCGGATCCGTCACCGCCGTCGGAATAACCGTGGCATTGCAGTTCATGCCGTCGCTGTTCCTGGGCCCGTGGGGCGGCATGATGGCGGACCGCTTCCCCAAGCGACGCATCCTCATCCTGTGCCAAAGCGTGGCTGCCTCCCTGGCCGCCATCCTTGCCGTGTTGGCGTTGAGCCACCACATCGAGGTGTGGCACGTCTACGTGATCGCGTTTGTCCTGGGCCTTGTGACGGTTCTCGACCAGCCCGCCCGGCAGGTCTTCGTCAACGAACTCGTGGGCCCGAAATACCTGCGCAACGCCATCAGCGTCAACTCCACCACGTTCCAGTTGGGCGGCCTCATTGGTCCCGCACTGGCCGGCGTGCTGCTGACCGCGGTCGGCGCGGGCTGGGCTTTCGCGGCGAACGCGGTGGCCTGCTGCTCCACGGTGACCATGCTCCTCATGCTGCGCAAGAACGAACTTTATGTCAGCACGCCCGTGCCAAAACGCAAGGGAATGTTGCAGGAAGGCCTGCGATACGCCCTCAGCAAGCCCACCATCTACTGGCCGTGGCTCATGGCCGGCTTTGTCGCGGTCTTCGCGATGAGCCTGCCTGTGCTCCTCGCCGCCTTCGCGGACCACATCTACCATGCGGGTGCCGGCGGCTACGGCTTGCTCAACGCCATGGTTGCCCTTGGCGCGCTGGCCGGAGCAATCACTTCGGCCCGCCGCCGCCAATTGCGCCTGCGCTCGGTGGTGCTGTGCGCCGGGATGTACGGGTTGATGCTGTGCCTGGCGGCGTTGGCACCGTCCATGGTGTGGCTCTCCGCCGCCATGGTTCTCTCCGGATTCTGGTGCCTCATGTTCCTGACCGCCGCCAACCAGCTGGTCCAGGTGAGCGCCAACATGAGCATCCGCGGTCGCGTCATGAGCCTCTACATCATGGT